>DASZLL010000006.1:0-95614 GCA_035552395.1 Acidimicrobiales bacterium | reverse complement strand
AGCAGCTGGCTTCCTACTCCCCGCCGATGCGGGTGAGCTCTGCACTCGGCAGCCTGTGTCCACGTCGCACCTCAAGCCCGTTGACTCAATCTGGCTCTTCTTTGGGTCTGAGGGCCAATCAGCGCTGCTTCTTGGGTGGGGCCGGGCCTTACTGCGCCCGACGGTGCCGAAAGGCCCACCTAGCCGGCCGTGTGGGCGCCTCACTCAGTGAAGGTCCTCCGCTGGGCGTAGGGTGGGTGTGGGACACGCATGCTCGCCCGCAGGCCGTGAAGACCGTCCCAGAGCCTGCGAACCGACGGATGCATTCCCTAGGAGGACTATGACCTCTTCTGAGTGTTTGCACCTTGCTGCTCAACTTGACGACCACCATGCGCCCGAGACGAACGGCCGGATACCAGTCTGCAGACGATGTGGGGCGCGTACGGATAGCCCGGCAGGAGAGCACCACGTTCTCCAAGAAGGTCGTGAAAAGCGATCGAGCGACTGGCTCGGCGCTCAATCACGACTGAGGGACATTGCCCAGTCGCAGCTTCTTCGAGGCGAGTAGACCAAGCCCACACGCGGTCCTTGGAGATCGAGCGCGCCGCATGATGATTGACGCCGAGGAACGAGGAAGCCCGCGCGTTGGTGGGACGGATCCTCAACGGTGCCGCTCGGGCGCCACACGACCTGAGAGTCCGCGCGTGCAACAACGAAGACGCCTCCGAGCCGCTACGCAAATTCTTCTGAAACGCTTTATGAAGCGCGGGTACCGCGAGCGCGTGTTGGTTGACCGGCGAGTTCGGCCAATGCATGCAGTCGCGTCAGCTTCATTGGCACCGCCAATGTGACAACCGAGAACGAGCGGCTGGGGCCACCACGCCGCACGAGTCGACGCCGCCGCATCGCACACGGGCCCTGTCCGTCCACCAGGGACAAGGAGAAGAGGGGAGAGGGGGATCGTCAACTCCCTCCATCCTCAATGTAGCGCACCCAACGCGCTTGCGGCAAGGGCTTCAACGGTGCGCAGAATCTCGCGCTCGAACCAACGCAAGAGAAACGATGGGGGGCGCATGACCGAGCATGCGGTCGTGATCGCCGGTGGCGGTCCGACGGGGATGATGTTGGCTGGCGAGTTGGCACTGGCGGGGATCGATGTCGTTGTCGTCGAGCGGCGCGCCGACCAGGAGCTCGACGGCCCACGAGCGCGCGGCCTGAACTCGCGCACGCTCGAGGCGCTCGATCAGCGCGGCATCGCCAATCGATTCCTGGCCGAAGGGCAGACGATGCAGGGCGCATCGTTCGGGGGCGTCCCGCTGGACATCAGCGACTTCCCCACCCGCCACAACTACGGACTCGCGCTTCTACAGAGCCACGTCGAGCGCCTCCTGGCCGCGTGGATCGCTGAGCTCCCGGTCCGGATGGCTCGGGGCCGCGAGGTGACGGGCTTCGCCCAGGACGTCGCCGGCGTCGAGGTCGAGCTGTCCGACGGCGAGGCACTGCGGGCCGACTACCTGGTCGGGTGCGACGGCGGACGCAGCGTCGTCCGCAAGGCCGCGGGCATCGAGTTCCCGGGATGGGATCCGACGACCAGCTGGCTGATCACCGAGGTCGAGGTGGACGAGGTGCCGGAGTTCGGCCTGCGCGGGGGTGGTGGGGTCGGCCCGGCTGAAGGTGGGCGAGTCGGGATCGTCCTGGCCGAACAACAGGTCGGCACGGGCGAACCCACCCTCCAGGATGTGCGCGAGGCGCTCATCCGTGTCGACGGGACGGACTACGGCATGCACAGTCCTATCTCGGTCTCCCGTTTCACCGACATGATCCGGCAGGCGGCGTCCTACCGAGCGGGACGCGTCCTGATCGCGGGCGACGCCGCCCACGTGCATCCGCCGCAAGGTGGACAGGGCCTCAACACCGGCCTGCAGGATGCCGTGAACCTCGGCTGGAAGCTGGCCCAGGTGGTCAACGAGACATCTCCCGACAGCCTTCTCGACACCTACCACGCCGAGCGGCATCCGGTGGGTGCTCGCGTCGTGCACAACTCCATGGCGGAGGTCGCGCTCCGTGACACCGACGACTACACCGATGCCTTGCGCGCCACCGTGACCGATCTGTTGAGCATGGAGGAGCCGCGCCAACGGTTCGCCGCGATGATGTCGGGTCTCGACATTCGCTACGACCTCGGCCAGGGCCACCCCCTGCTCGGACGCCGCATGCCCGATCTGGACCTCGTGACCGCCCACGGCACGCACCGGGTCTTCGCCCTCCTCCACGAGGCGAAGCCGGTGCTGCTCAACCTCGGTGCGCCCGTCGGCCTCGACGTCACTCCGTGGGTCGGCCGGGTCCAGCTGGTCGAGGCCGAGACTGAGGCCGCCGGCCCGTGGGAGCTTCCGGCGCTCGGCGCAGTCAGCCCCCCCAGCGCCGTGCTGATTCGGCCCGACGGCTACGTCGCCTGGGTGGGGGACGGCGTCGAAACCGGATTGCGTGACGCCCTCACGACGTGGTTCGGCCCACCATGACGTCGCGAATGCGCTACTCGCCTTCTGGAAAGTCTGCCGCCCGGCTCACGTCGGCCCACTGCTCGGCCTCCGCGGCTCGCTCTTGTGACGAGGTCTGCGCCGACTTCACCGCACCATCTCCGAGCAACAGACGCAGCGGAGGTTCATCCCGGTCAACCACGTCAAGGAGGATGTTCGCTGCTCGCCGTGGGTCCCCCCGCCACGTCGCGACGGTGGATTCCCGAAAGCGGTTCATCTTCCCGACCGTGTCCTCGTAATCGGCGCCGATTGCGGTCACGCCCATCGAGGAGCCTCCCCAGTCGGTGCGGAAGCCGCCGGGCTCGACGATCGTCACCTTGATGCCGAGCGGTCGCACTTCCGCGTGCAGCACCTCGGAGAACCCTTCGACGGCATACTTTGCTGTTTGGTACGCCCCCATTCCCGGCGTGCCCCCCACGCGGCCACCGATGGACGAGAACTGGAGGAAGTGGCCCGAACGGTGCTGGTGGAAGACCGGCAGCGCTGCCTTCGTCACGTTGACGACGCCGAACAGGTTCGTCTCGATCTGGTCACGAAAGCTGCCTTCCGTCATCTCTTCGATGGGCGCGCTGTTGGCATAGCCCGCGTTGTTGACCACAACGTCGAGGGTCCCGAATGCGTTGACCGCGGCCTCGACCGCAATCTTCGCCGCCGCCGCATCGGTCACGTCGAGCGCAGCCGTCAACACATTCGGGCCGTAGCTCTGCGCAAGATCGTCGAGTTCATCCGGCTTCCGAGCCGTCGCGACCACTCGATCTCCCCGCCGGAGTGCGGCCTCGGCGATCGCCCGGCCAAAACCCCTCGAACTTCCGGTGACGAACCAGATCTTCGCCATGTCACTCGCTCCTTCGACCCCCGCGTCTGCTGCTCGCGGTCTACCGGGATCGGGAGCCGAACCGGACGAAGCTACGGCCATTGCGGGAGGTCACCCGGCGTTGAGCCGGGTGCCGGTGGCGGGTTCGATGCCCCACTTCCGGTTGGCTAGGTCCCGCGCGTTCGTGCGGTACATGATCACCTGGTCCCGACCCGCCCGCTTGGCGTCGTACATGGCGTTGTCGGCGTCGCGGAGGAGCAGGGCCGGGGGCGAGGTCCCGTCCGAGGTGACGACGACCCCGATGCTCGCGGTGACCACCAGCTGCGCACCGCCGAGCTGGATGGGCGCACTGAGACCGCGGCGGATCCGCTCCGCCATCTCGAGCGCGTCCTCCTCGTGGTCCACCTCGGCGAAGGCGACGAACTCGTCGCCGCCGAAGCGCGCCACGATGTCCACGCCGCGGGTGATGGCCATCATCCGGTTGGCCATCTCCTGCAGGACGAGGTCCCCGGCCGAATGATCGGCGTGGTCGTTGACCAGCTTGAAGCGGTCGAGGTCGATGAAGATCAGGGCCAGCGAGTTGCTGCGCCGGCCGACGTGGCCGAGCGCCTCGGCGAGGCGCTCCATGAAGAGCGTGCGGTTGGCCAGGCCGGTCAGGCTGTCGTGGGACGCCTGGAACGCCACCTGGTCGGCCATCTCGCACCGTTCGATGGCGAGGCCGACCATGCTGGCCAGCTGGTCGAGCTTTCCCAGCTCCTCGCTGCCGAAATACGGCAAGTAGGGGCTGATCCTCACGGCGAGCTCGTGGGAGGGTCCGCTGTGGGCGCGCACGGTAATCCGTCGTTGCTCGCGATCGCCGCCGCCGCCGTCGGCGCGGCCCCATTCGTCGATGCCGTCGCTGTGCGCGCCCACCGGGTAGCGGGCGACCACGGTGCCGTCGCTGGTCAGCAGCGCCGCCCTCGACGCCCCCACCAACGCGCACACGTGGGGCAGCAGGCGGTCACCGACCTCCTTGGAGTCTCCCGCCGAGACCAGCTCGCCCACCGCTCGGCGGAACGCCAGGTCTTCTCGTCGGCTGAGCGCCACCCGGACGAAAGAGGGGAGCACGAGGGCGACCAGGAACAGGACGCCCATCGCCACGGTGATCGCCTCGGTGACCAACGCCGTGGTCGTCCCGTGGAGCTGGAGAGCCGCCACGAGGACCTGCACCTGCAGCCCGGCCACCGCGACGGCCAGCAGGCGCATCCGGTACGCCGCGATCGGTGGCTCGCCGCTGCCCGCCATGAAGAGGCGGACCACGACGTAGGCGAACAGGAACGTGAACTCGGCCAGGAACGAGACGCGGTAGGCAAGCCAGTGCGGGGGCGGCGGGAACCCGGGCAGCGGGAGGTACGAGAGCGTGAAGGTGAACACCACGATACCGACGGTCACGGCGACGGCCACGGCGCGCACCGCGAGGCTCGGCTGGCGGAACGAGGCCGCGAAGCGGAACAAGCAATAGGGCATCACCAAGAGGAGTGCCAGCAGCACCTTGACGGGCGTGAGGTGCAAGAACAGGCTCGCGTCGTACTTGACCACGAGCGAGATCCCCCCCAGGATCGCGAACGAGAGCGCGACCCAGCCGGCGCCGCGAATGCGGTGGCGGATCCATTGCAAGGTAGTGAGCGCCGCCAAAAGGACGAACTCCCACAACGAAACGTTGGCCAGGACCTGAGTCCAATGTTCCACGGCTATGTTCCCCTCCTCCACCGCGCCGCCGGTCGCAGTGGCCTCCTCCATCTCGGGCTTCCCCAACCCGTGAAACGACTGACCTGAACCATACTCGTCGAGGGCTTTTGGCCCAAGGGTTTCGTTTTCGCTCGTATCTTCATCCGGAATTCGCCATTTCTCGGGTAGGTGGCGCACATATTCCCCAATATTGGGACCGGATGCACTACGACCGATGCCGCGGTCTGCGTACGCGTACGCGCAACGGACGCCCGGCCAAGGGCCCGCCCGCAGGACCGCTCGGTACTGTGGGCCCCGAAGCCGGCGAGCGGGAGGTGCGGTGGTGCAGGACTGGGCCCGGCCCGTGGTGCACTGGGAGATCGAGGCGAAGGATCCAGAGCGCCAGCGGGCCTTCTACGCCGACCTCTTCAACTGGAAGATCGGCGACGGCTTCATCATGGAGATCCTCCCCGGCATCGGCGGGCCCGAGCCAGGTCCGGCCGGCCACATCCGCCAGGGCGAGCGGTCGGGCGTGACGCTCTACGTGCAGGTGGCCAACCTGCGGGCGTCGCTCGACAGGTCGGTCACCCTGGGCGCCACGATCGTGACCGAGCCCTTCGACGTGCCAGACGGCCCGACGCTGGCTGCGATCACGGACCCCGAGGGCAACCCCCTCATGCTGGTCCAGGCCTGAGGCGGCGCGATGTCCGTCGTGGAAGTCGTCACCTTCCGCCTCGCCGATGGCGTCGAGGACGAGTCGTTCCTCACCCTCGACAAGCGGGTGCAGACCGAGCTGGTGCCGAACCGGGCCGGGTTCTTGCGTCGGACGACGGCGCGCCACGGCGACGAGTGGCTTGTCGTCACGCTGTGGTGGGACGAGGACACCGCCGCGGCGTTCGCGCGCGAGACCGAGGACGACCCGCTCCAGGTCGCGTTCGTTCGGATCGTCGAGGCCGGTTCGCTGCACCTCACGCGCTACACCACGCTCGACTGAGGTGAAGCTGCCCGACTTGAAGGTGACGCGCTACGAGGTGCGCGACCGGGTCGCCACCGTGACGCTGCACCGGCCCGAGCGCCTCAACGCCTGGACTGGGCGCATGCACACCGAGTACCGCGCCTTGCTGGCCTGGGCCGCGGCCGATCCGGGCGTTCGGGTCATCGTCGTGACCGGGTCGGGCCGTGGGTTTTGCGCCGGCGCCGACAGCCGCGCTCTCGAGGGGCACGTCGAGCGCGGCGCCTACGACGCCGGCCTCGGCGACGACGTCGCCAGGCCCGGCTACGGGGTGCGACCCGAGTTCGACGCCGACTTCGCCTACATGTTCGGCATCCCCAAACCAATCATCGCCGCCGTCAACGGGCCGGCCGCGGGCGTGGGCTTCGTCCTCGCCTGCTACTGCGATCTGCGCTTTGCGGCCCGGGGCGCCAAGCTGACGACCTCGCACGGGCGGCTCGGCCTGCCGGCCGAGTACGGGCTGTCGTGGCTCCTGCCCCGCCTCATCGGCGTGACCCGCGCCGCCGACTTGTTGCTGTCGAGCCGGGTCGTGCTGGCCGAGGAGGCCGAGCAGCTCGGGCTGGTCAACCGGGCCGTCGCGCCCGACGAGCTCATGGCGCACACCTATGCCTACGCCAGCGGGCTGGCGCATGACATCGCGCCGTCGTCGCTGGCGGCGACGAAGCTCCAGCTCTATCGGGACCTGCACGGCGACGCCGCGTCCTCGGTGCGCGACGCCGCGGCGCGCATGGCCGACATGATGCGAGGCGCCGACTTCGCCGAAGGGGTGGCCGCGCTGACCGAGAAGCGGCCCCCCGACTTCCCCGACTTCCCCGACCGCCCCGCCTGAGCCGCCCTACTGGCGGTGGGAGTCAGCCGTCGAGGACGCTGACGGGCAGCTTGGCCGGGTCCCAGCCGAGCAGCGCCACCGCCTGGCGGAAGGCGAAGCGGTCGGTCATGCCGGCGACGTAGGTCACCGCGGCGCGCACCGCGTCATCGCTGCCGGCGACCACGTCGGGCGGGTGCGGGGTCGCCTCGTCCTCGGCGATGAGGTGCGGCCGGTCCGAAAAGTGCTCGACCAGCGCGCGCAGCACCGCCACGACCGCCTCGCCCTGGCGCAGCGACGCCTGGCGCAGGTAGATGCGCTCGTAATTACAGGCCCTGAACGCGGCGAGCGCCTCGGCCTCCTCTTCTTCCATGCCGACCTGGCCGGTGCGCAGCGACGCCGACACCACGCCGGCGATGAACGCGCCGAGCTGTGCGCTCCTCCGATTCCCGCACCGCGCCCGCACCGCCTCGGGCAGCTGCGACGGCGCCACGATCCCCGCCAGCACGGCGTCCTCCCAGTCGTGGCACACGTAGGCGATCCGGTCCGCCCAGCTGACTACCTCGCCCTCCGGCGTCGACGGGGCCGGCCGCGACCAGCTGTGGTTGGCGATGCCGTCGACCGTCTCGGCGCACAGGTTGAGCGGCGCCAGCGACACCAGCGCACCCCAGGGAGCGTGGTCGAACCCGCCGGCCACGTAGGGGTCGAGCGCGTCCTCGCTGGCGTGGCCGCCCGGCCCGTGCCCGCAGTCGTGGCCGAGGGCGATCGCCTCGGTGAGCGTGACGTTGAGCCGCAGCGCGCGGGCGATGGCAGCCGCCACCTGTGCGACCTCGAGCGCGTGGGTCAGCCGCGTGCGTTGGTGGTCCTGGGGGAAGACGAACACCTGTGTCTTGCCGGCCAGCCGGCGGAAGGCGGTGGCGTGCAAGATGCGGTCGCGGTCGCGTTCGAAGCTCGTGCGCCACTCGTCGGGCTCCTCGGCGCGGGAGCGTTCGCCGGCGCCCACCGCTCGGGTGGCTCCCGGCGCGAGCAGCGCCGCCTCGAGTGCCTCGCGCTCGGTGCGGGCACAGGGCGCGGTCGGTTGCGGGCGCTCGGTCGAGGCGGTGTCGGGCGCCGGCCCGATCCGGGCGTGTGAGTCCGCGTGGGCCAGGCGCACCGGGCCCGAGTAGCCCGCCATCGTCGCTGCCCAGCGGACATTGCGCTCAGTGCCTACGGCGCCGTCACCTCCGCTCATGTCTTGCAGTCTGCCGCGTGGCAGTAACGTCCAGGTCACCGGGGAGAACCCCTGCCCCGGTCGACGAGAGTCGACCCACGAGAGTCGACGAGAGGAGTGTCACCAGGTGGACGTGCGCATTGGCATCACCCACACCCCCAAGGAGCTCGAGGTGGAGATGCCCGAGGACGCGGACCGCGACACCCTGGTGAAGGACATCGAGAAGATGCTCGAGACGGGCGACGGGGTCCTCTGGCTGACCGATCGCAAGGGCCGACGGGTGGGCGTGCCCGTGGTCAAGGTGGCCTACATCGAAGTGGGGGCGCCCGCCAACGAGCGGCGCGTCGGCTTCGGCGCGCCCTGACCACGCCGATGGCGCGGCGCCGGGCGCGGGAGCGGTGAGCAGCGCGCCGGACCTGCTCGACCTGAAACTGGTCTTCGTCACCGGCAAGGGCGGCGTCGGCAAGACGACCGTCGCCGCCGGCCTGGCCCAACTGGCGGCCGAACAGGGCAAGCGCGTGCTGGTCTGTGAGACCGACGCCAAGGGCGACGTGACCGCGCTCTTCGAGGCGTCGCCGACCGACTTCACGCCGCGGGAGATCGCGCCGGGCATCTGGTCGATGTCGATGGACACCGAGGCGTCGCTGCGTGAGTACCTCAAGCTGCACCTGCGTATCCCGGTGGTCGGCCGCATCGGACCGCTGGCCAAGGCGTTCGACTTCGTGGCGACGGCGGCGCCGGGCGTGCGCGAGATCCTGACCGTCGGCAAATTCGCCTGGGAGGTCAAGGAGCGCCACTACGACCTCGTGGTCGTCGACGCGCCGGCGAGCGGGCACATCGTCGGCCAGCTGGCAGCGCCCCAGGCGATCAACGACCTGGTGAAGGTCGGGCTCATCCGCAGCCAGACCGACTGGATGCTCGAGATCCTCTCCGACGAGCGCCAGACGGGCCTGCTCGCCGTGTGCACGCCCGAGGAGATGCCGGTCAGCGAGACCCTCGAGCTGGTGACGCGGGTGCGCGAGGAAACCACGGTGCACCTTTCCGCGGTGGTGGTCAACCGCGTCCTGCCCGAGCTCTTCTCCCAGCGCGACGAGGAGATCTTCGAGCAGATGCGCGAGCCCGAGACCGAGCGGACCGTGTCCGAGCGCGCCGGCGGCGTCGTGACGCCGGTGCTCGATGCGGCCCGCCTCGCCGTCACCCTGCGCCGCACGCGCTCAGCCCATCTGCAACGCCTGCAGGCGGGCCTGCCCGAGGGTCTGCCGGTGCTGTTGTTGCCATACCTCTTCGCGCGCAGCTTCGGCGTCCGCACCACCCGCCAGGTGGCCCGCGCCCTGGGCGAGGAGCTCGGGCTGTGACGGCGGCGTCGAGCCCGCCGGCCAAGACCGTGGCCCAGCTGCTGGCGGCCAAGGACATCGTCATCGCCTGTGGCCCCGGCGGCGTGGGCAAGACGACGACGGCCGCCGCGCTGGCGGCGACGGCGGTGGTCGAACAGGGAGGCCGGGTCCTGGTTCTCACGGTCGACCCGGCGCGTCGGCTGGCCGACGCGCTCGGGCTCAAGGGGATCGGCAACGACGAGGTCCGCATCCCCGACGACGCCTTCGAGCGCGTCGACGCCCACCCGAGGGGCGAGCTGTGGGCGGCCATGCTCGATACCAAGCAGAGCTGGGACGACCTCATTCGCGCCCACGCCCCCGACCCCGAGACGCGCGACCAGATCCTGGCCAACCCGCTGTACCAGAACATCTCGGGGCGCTTCGTCCAGTCGCACGACTACATCGCCATGGAGCGGCTCTACGAGATCCACTCCGAAGGCAAGTACGACCTCATCGTCGTGGACACGCCGCCGACGCGCAACGCGCTCGACTTCCTCGATGCACCGCAGCGCATGGCGGACTTCTTCTCGTCGCGCCTCTTGCGCTGGCTGATCGTGCCGTATCGCTCACGCCTGGTGAACATGGCCTCGAGGCCGTTCTACCAAGTGGCCGACCGCATCTTGGGCACGCAGTTCCTGGCCGACATCTCCGAGTTCTTCATCTTGTTCCAGTCGATGTACAGCGGCTTCGTCGAGCGCGCCGAGGCGGTGACGCGCCTGCTCTCGGACCGCCGCACGACCTTCATGATCGTGTCCACGCTCGAGGCGACGCCGGTGCGCGAGGCCGAGTTCTTCTCGGCCGAGCTCACGGCGCGCAAGCTGCACCTGGGCGCCATCGTGTTGAACAAGGTGTTGCCCGAGTACCTGCGCGACGCCAAGACGGACAAGTTGGCCCAGTCGATGGAGGCGCGGGCGCCCGAGCTGGCGGAGGGCCTGACCGAGGACCCGGCCGTGGCGGCGCGGGTGATCGTCGAGGTGGCGCAGAGCTTCCTCAACTTCGGCGTGGTGGCCCGCCGCGAGGCCGAGCAGCAGGCGGAGCTGAGCGGGGCACCCGACGTGCTCGTCACCGTGCCGTTCTTCGACGCCGACATCTACGACATGGGTGGGCTGCTGCAGCTCGGCGCGCAGATCTGGGACTAGCGACGGCGCCCCCCCGCCGGAATCTGTCCGGCCGCCGGCGCCTGCCGCACCGTCACCACGAAACCTCCGCACCATGCGTCGAGGTGTATTGCGGCCCCCGTTCACGGTTCGGCCATTTCGTGAACCTCTGCGTTCCGACCGTGAACGCTTTCGTTGAGATACACCTCACTTCGTGAACCTTCACGCCAATACAGTCGGAACTGAGCCCGGCCGCAGCCGCTCGTACTCGGCCGCCGAGCGAGGCGCGTACCATCGTTGCCATGGCCCAGCTGATCAACCCCGAGGTCCTCGAGTACGCCGACGCGCACACGACCGCGCCGCCGGGGTTCCTCGAGGCGGTCGACGCCTCGACCAAGGAGGACTTCGCCGCCTGGGGGATGATGGTCGGGCGCCAGGAGGGCCGCTTCCTCGAGATGCTGGTCTTCGCCACCCGGGCCATGAGCGTCCTCGAGATCGGGACGTTCACCGGCTACTCGTCCATCGCCATGGCGGCCGGGTTGCCCAAGGGCGGCGCCATCATCTCGCTCGAGGTCGACCCGCACCACGCCCAGGTGGCCCGGGGCAACATCGCCACCGCCGGCCTCGAGAGCTACATCAGCGTGATCGAGGGTCCGGCCTTGCGCTCGCTCGCCGCGCTGCAGGGGCCCTTCGACTTCGTCTTCATCGACGCCGACAAGGTCTCCTACGACGCCTATTACGAAGCCGTCCTGCCCAAGCTCTCGCCGCACGGGCTGATCGTCGTCGACAACACCCTGCAGTCGGGCGGCGTGCTGGCCTCGGAGAAGGACCCGCACGGCAACGCGGTGGCGCTGCGCGCGTTCAACGACAAGGTGGTCAACGACCCGCGCGTCGTGTGCGTCCTCACCACCGTGCGCGACGGCGTGACGCTGATCCGTCACGCCCCGGGCCGATGACGCCGATGACGTCGGTGCCGTCGGCCGGTCGGGGCTGAGCCGCGAGGCGCCATGCTCGACTATCACCTCCATCTCTGGCCGCACTCGGAGCACGAGACGCCGCTGCAACCCGAACAGCTGGCCGAGTACTGCGCCCGGGCGCAAGCCGCCGGCGTGACCGAGTTGGCGGTGACCGAGCACCTGTTCCGCTTCCGCCAGGCCGACGCGCTGCTGGCCGGCTTCTGGGACGACCCCCGGGTGCCGCCGGCTCTCGCCGAGTCGATGGCGCGCTATTGGAAGTTCCACGCCACCGCCGACCTCGACGCCTACGTGCAGTGCGCGCTCGAGGCCAAAGGGGCCGGGCTGCCCGTCGTCATCGGGCTCGAGGTCGACTACTACGAGGGCCAGATGGACACCGTGGCCGGCCTGCTGGCCGACTACCCCTTCGACGTCCTGCTGGGGTCGGTGCACTGGGTGGGTGCGTGGCGCTTCGACGACCTCGACGACCCGGTATCGATGGCCGAGTGGTCGGCCCGCCAGGTCGACGCGTGCTGGGACGCCTATACCAGGGCCATGGAGGAGCTGGCCGCTTCGCGATCGTGTGACGTGCTGGCCCACCCCGACCTGATCAAGGTGGCGGGGTACGTGCCCGATGCGCCGGCCGAGTGGTGGGACCGCATCGCCGAGGCGGCGGCGGCCTCGGGCATGGCGGCCGAGGTGTCGTCTGCCGGGTGGCGCAAGCCCGTGGGCGAGCAGTATCCCGCGGCCGGGTTGCTCGATCGCTTCGTGGCGCGCCACGTGCCGCTCACCACGGCCTCGGACGCGCACCGGCGCCAGCACGTGGCCGACCGCGCCGACGACCTGCGCGCCGTGCTTGCCGCGGCGGGGGCGACGTCGTTGCAGGGCTACCGGGGGCGGGTCGGGCATGCGGTGCCGGTCTCGCCCGCGCCTGCGTCTGCTGCGCCTGCTGCACCGGGGCCCGGGCCCGCTGGGGAGGCCTGATGCCCACCCCGGCCGAGCTGGCCCAGAGCCACACCGACCTCAAGCCCGAGGAGCTCGAGCACCTCCAGCGCCTCCTCGGCAGCTGGGGCGTCCTGTCCGACCTCTCCTTCTCGGACCTCTTGTTGCTGGTGCCGGTCCACGCCACCACCGTCAACGGGAACGGCCACGGCGCGGGCCAGGGGACGAGTGACAGCGCGCACGGCGCCGCCAATGCGGTGCCTGCCGCCGCCCCCGACGGCACCGACGGCGAGGTCAGGGACCCCGAGCTGGTCGTCCTCGGCCAGATGCGGCCGAACAACCGGCCCACACTCGTCGACCAGGACCTGGTGGGCCAGACGGTGAACGAGTCGCAGTGGGCGCTCGTGGCGAAATGCCTGCACTCGGGCGAGATCGTGCGCGGCAGCATCCACCACCCGATCCTGGGCGAGCAGGTCCCAGTGGAGAACATCCCGGTCCGCTTCGAGGACCGCATCATCGCGGCGTTGCTGCGGGTGTCGCTGGCGCCGCTCAAGGGCCCGACGTCCATGTACGAGCGGACCTATCTCGATGTGTTCGAGCGCCTCGCCGACATGGTCGCTCAGTCCGCGTTCCCCTTCCCCGACGAAGACGTCGGCACCGAGGAGGCGCCCCGGGTCGGTGACGGTGTCGTGGTGGTCGACGCCGACGGGCGGGTCGAGTTCGCGTCGCCGAACGCGATGAACGCGTTCCACCGCATGGGGATCTACGCCCAGCCCGAGGGCCGGCGCTTCGGCGACCTCGACATCGAGGAGTCGGCCGTGGAATGGGCGCTCGCCACCGGGCGCCCGGTGGTCGAGGAGGTGGAGCGACGCCCCGACGTCATCGTGCTCGTGCACTGCATCCCGCTGCTCTCCCACGGCGTGGTGACCGGCGCCATGATCCTGCTGCGCGACGTCACCGACGTGCGCCGCCTCGACCGACTGCTGCTGTCGAAGGACGCGGCCATCCGCGAGGTGCACCACCGGGTCAAGAACAACCTGCAGACGATCTCGTCGCTGCTCAGCCTCCAGGCACGCCGGGTCGGCGACCGCGCCGCCCGGGTGGCGCTGCACGAGGCGGAGCGGCGGGTCCGTTCCATTGCGCTGGTGCACGAGATCCTCTCGCGCGACCCGAGCGACCAGGTGCCCTTCGCCGAAATCGTGGCCTCGCTCGTGCAGATGGCCGAAGACTCGGTGGTCTCGTCCCAGCCGATCGTCATCTCGGTCCACGGCGACCTGGGCGAGGTGGCGGCCGACGTGGCGACGCCGCTGGCGGTGGCGGTCGCCGAGTTGCTCCAGAACGCGGTGGAACACGCCTTCGACCCCGAGGCGGCCGGCGGCAGCGACGGGGCGGCGGGACTCGAGGGTGCGGGCGGGTCCGCCGGCTACGCGCCCGTGGGCCACGTCGACCTGACGCTGGACCCGGGGGAGGACGGGCTGCAGATCGAGGTGCGCGACGACGGGCTGGGGTTGCCCGAGGGGTTCGACATCGAGCAGACCACGAGCCTCGGGCTCTTGATCGTGCGCGACCTGGTGGTCAGTCAGCTCGAGGGGACGATCTCCATGGCGAGCCTGCCGGCCTCAGAAGGCGGCGGGACCCGCGTGACGATCTCGGTGCCCCAGCGCGCCCCGCACTGAGCGTGGCGGCGGGGGTGCACACGGGTGAAGCAGGTGAAGCGGTAAAGCGGTGCACACGGGTGAAGCGGTGAAGCGGGAGGTTCAGCTGGCGGCGCGCTGCGAACGGCGGGCGGCGAGCCAGGCCTTGCGCAGCTTGCGGCGCTCCTCTTCGGAGGTGCCGCCCCAGACGCCCGACTCCTGGTTGGTCGCCAGGGCGAAGTCGAGGCAGGGCTCCATCGCCTCGCACGAGCGGCAGACACGCTTGGCCGCATCGATCTGGTCGACGGCCGGGCCGGTCGTGCCGACGGGGAAGAAGAGGTCAGGTTCGGTATTGCGGCAGGCGGCAGCGCGCCGCCAGTCGTCTAGGTCCCAGTCGACGGTCCGGTTCCACATGAGTGCCATCGGAAATATGCCTCCACCAGCATTGTGATCCTTTTCACATGATCGGGCCGAGGTCGTGCCCGTCCGTGAAAAGAGGTTTACCCTCAGAGAATAAGTGTCGAGGTGACACCCTGCAAGGAGTTTTTGTGAATTTATTCACCTGGAACGCGGCGGTTTGGTGACAACATGACGTCGGTCTTCGCTCATAGGGGTTGCAGCGAGGGCCGCACCGAGAACACCCTGGAGGCCTTCGCCGAGGCCCGCCGGCGCGGCGCGGACGGGGTCGAGCTCGATGTGCGTCTGACCGCCGACGGTGCCCTCGCCGTCCACCACGACGCCGAACTCCCCGGGCTCGGGCCCATCGCCACGCTCGGCGTGGCCGACCTGCCGGCGTACGTGCCGCTGCTGGCCGACGCGCTCGCCGCCAGCGACGGGATGGTCGTCAACGTCGAGATCAAGAACGCGCCCCAGGACCCGGGGTGGGACGAGGGCGAGGCCGTCGCCGCGTGCACGGCGGCGGCGATCGACGAGGCCGGTTGGACCGACCGCGTCATCGTGTCGTCGTTCCAGCCGGCGACGCTGCGCGCCGTGCAGGTGGCCGACGGTCGTCTGGCGCTCGGCGTGCTGTGGGGCTGGGCGGTCGAGCTCGGGCCGGCGTTGGTCGAGGCCCGCCAGGCCGGCTTCCGCGCCGTGCACCCCTTCGTGACCACGGTCACCCCCGAACTGGTCGACCAGGCCCACGCGGCCGGGCTGGCCGTCAACGTCTGGACGGTCAACGCGCCGCACGACCTCGAGGCCATGGTCACCCTCGGCGTCGATGCCGTCATCACCGACCGCATCGCCGCTGCGCTGGCGGCGGCTCAGCTGAGCCGTGCCGGCTGAGGCCGGCGCCCGGCGCGAGATCCAAACCCCTGCCGCCCGGCTGCCGACCGCATAGGCGGGTTGGTGTGCCCGTCTGCCACCAGCTGGCAGCCACGTCGTCGGTTCGCAGTGCATACGTCACCGCGCAGCAATCCGGCGTAGGCACCCCGAGGCTCCCTACCGAACTCTCTCTTGACGGCCGGGCCCGGCGGCCGGACCGATTCCGGCGGGCGGACCCCGTCGGCCACAAGAGGGATGCAACCACGACGGGAAAGCGACGGCGCGCTGGGACTGCGGGCTCCCGCCAACGGTCGTTGGGCGCAGGCATGGGTGAGCCCGCAGGTGTGCCTGAGCGGCGGAAACCCGTCGGCGGGGCGGCCGAATGGCGTGGTACGGGGCCGGTCCACAAAGATGTTCCGCCATGAACGTCGTCGTTTGCGTCAAACAGATTCCCGATCCGGCGGCCCCCGGGGCCCTCAAGCCGGACACCCACACGCTGGACCGATCCGGCAAGCTCATCATGGACGACTCCGACAACTACGGGGTCGAGATGGCGCTGCAGCTGGCCGGCGGCGAGGGCGACGAGGTCACCCTCGTCTCCATGGCGCCGGGTGGCGAGACCTCCGGCCTGCGCACCGGCCTCGCCATGGGCGCGGCCAAGGCCATCCTGGTCAGCGACGATGCGCTGGCCGGCAGCGATGCGCTGGGCACGGCCAAGGTGCTGGCCGCCGCCATCAAGCGGGCCAATCCCGACCTGGTGGTCATGGCGACGGAGTCGACGGACGGCTACACCGGCACGCTGCCGGTGCAGGTGGCCGAGCTCATGGGGCTGCCGTCGGTGACGTTCGCCAAGGCGATCTCGGTCGACGGCTCCTCCATCAAGGTCGAGCGCCAGACCGAGGCGGGCTACGACGAGGTCGTCGTCCCGATGCCCGCCCTCGTGACGGTCACGGCCGGCGTTGTCGAGCCGCGCTACCCCTCGTTCAAGGGGATCATGGCGGCCAAGTCCAAGCCGGTCGACAACCTGACGGTGGCCGACCTTGGCCTCGAGGCGTCGCAGGTCGGGGCGGCCGGCGCCGGCCAGGAGATCACCGACGTCTCCGCGGCCGAGGAGCGCTCGGCGGGAGAGATCGTGGTGGACGAGGGCGACGGCGCGCAGCGCGTCGTGGCCTTCCTCGAGCAACTGAAGGTGGTCTGAGGATGGCGATCGACAAGATCTGGGTGCTGGCCGAGTCCGTGGACGGCACTCCTACGCCGGTCACGCTCGAGCTGCTGACCGAGGCGCGCACCGTGGGCTCGACGGTGGAGGCAGTGGCCTGGGGCGGCGACGTCGCCGCTTTGGCCGGCCCGCTGGGCGAGTTCGGCGCCACGACCGTCTACGACGTGGGCGACGTCGGTGACGTCCTCCCGGGCGTGCCGGTGGCGGCCGCCATCGCCGCGCTGATCGAGAGCGGCAATCCGCCCGACGCCATCTTCTTCGCCGCGACCTACGACGGGCGCGACATTGCCGGCCGCCTGTCGGCGCGGCTCGACAAGCCGGTGCTGACCAACGTGACCGGGCTCGTGGCGGGCGACGGCGGGCTGTCGAGCCAGCATCCCGCGTTCGGCGGCAACCTGATCGTGACGGCGCGCTTCACGGGCGACGGTCCGGGCCTCTTCGTCATCCGGGCCAAGTCGTTCGCGGCGGAGCCGTCGGGCGGCGCGGCGGCCGCGGTCACGGCGGCGCCGGTGCCCGACGTGGCGGCGACCAACACGGCCAAGGTGACCGAGCGCCACGTGGAAGAGCGCAGCGGGCCGAAGCTCGACGAGGCGGCGGTCGTCGTCTCGGGCGGGCGGGGGCTGGGCGAGGCGTCCAACTACGCACTGATCGAGGAGCTGGCCAAGCTTTTGCATGGGGCGGCGGGCGCGTCGCGTGCCATCGTCGACGCCGGGTGGGTGCCCTACTCGCACCAGGTCGGCCAGACCGGCAAGACGGTGAAGCCGACCGTCTACATCGCGTGCGGGATCTCGGGCGCGACCCAGCACCTGGTGGGCATGAAGGGCTCCAAGAACATCGTCGCCATCAACAAGGACCGCGAGGCGCCGATCTTCTCGGTGGCCGACCTCGGGATCGTGGGCGACGTGCACAAGGTGTTGCCCGCCCTCATCGAAGATCTCAAGGCCAAGGGTTAGGACTCGGGGCCTCGGCCCGGGCCGCCAGGACCGCTTCGGCTTCGGGGCGACCGGCCTTCCCGTAGGCAGGCCGGCATGACGGCGACCGGGGCAATCGGGGCGAAGCAACGAACGGGGCGTGGAGCGACGCCCCGGGGACAGCAGGCGCACGGCGGTACATTCGGCGCACTCCCTGATCGCCACTGATGCTCTTTCCCACCATCGACTTCGCCATCTTCTTCGCCGTGGCCTTCGCGGTGAATTGGCTCCTCAACCCCTACGCGGGGTGGTGGAAGCTCGCCATGATCGGCCTCAGTTACGTCTTCTACGGCTGGGTCGGGTGGAGCTACTGCCTGTTGCTCTTCGCCACGACGGCCGTTGCGTTCGTCGGCGGAGCGATGACGGCGGCGATGCGCAACGACCGCAGCCGAAGGACGGCCATGGTCGTGTCGGTCGTGGTGCTGCTCGGGATCTTGGGCTGGTTCAAGTACTACGGGTTCGTCTCGGTGAACGTGGACAACCTGACCAAGGCGCTCGGGGTAGGCCAGGCCGTGCCGTTGCTGCAGGTGGCGCTCCCGATCGCCATCTCCTTCTTCACCTTCATGGCGATCAGCTACGTGGTCGACATCTACCGGGGCAAGCTCGAGCCGGCCAAGCCGCTCGACTTCGCGGTCTATCTGTCCTTCTTCCCCCACCTCCTGGCCGGGCCGATCGTGCGCGGCGCCGAGCTGCTGCCCCAGATCCGACGGCGGCGTGACGCCGGCAACATCGACTACTCGCGTGCCTTCTGGCTGATCCTGGCCGGCCTGTTCAAAAAGGTCGTGATCTCGTCGTACGTGGCGAGCCAGATTGTGAACCCGGTCTTCACGTCGCCCAGCCAGCACTCGGGGCTGGAGGCGATCTTCGCCGCCTGGGGTTACGCGGTGCAGATCTACTGCGACTTCAGCGGGTACACCGACATCGCCATCGGGCTGGCGCTCCTCCTCGGTTTCCGCTTCCCGCAGAACTTCGACGCGCCCTACACGGCGCGCAACCTCCAGGACTTCTGGCGGCGCTGGCACATGACGCTGTCGCGCTGGCTGCGCGACTACCTCTACATCCCGCTCGGCGGCGACCGCGGCGGCCAGGGCACGACCGTGCGCAACATCTTGATCACGATGGTGCTGGGCGGCCTATGGCACGGCGCGGCGTGGACGTTCGTGATCTGGGGGGCGTTGCACGGGGTGGGGCAGAGCTTCGGGCACCTGCGCCGGACCAGCCGGGTGCGTCGCGGCCTGCCCGCGGTGGCCGACGGCCCGGTGCGGGTCTGGGTGCAGCGGTTCCTGACCTTCCAATTCGTCTGCCTCGGGTGGGTCTTCTTCAACGCATCCGGCGTCTCGCAGGCCTCCGCCGTGCTCGGCCGCGTCTTCAACGGGTGGGGCCAGTCGTCGCCCCTGGTCACTCCGCTCCTCGTCCTGGTCGTGGTGGGCACCCTGGTCTCCCAGTTCGTGCCGCCGCTCAGCGTGGATCGCCTGCAGGCGGCCTTCTCGCGCCAGCACGCCGCCATCCAGGTCGGGCTTCTCGGCGTGGCGCTGCTCGGCATCAGCACGTTCGGCCCGGTGGGCGTCGCCCCCTTCATCTACTACCGGTTCTGATGAGCACCGCCCAAGCGCCACCCCCGACCCCTCCGCCGCGTTCTCGTTGGAGCTCGCGTTCGACGCTGGCCGACGAGCCGACGCCGCCGGCCGGCGCCCCCGCCGTGCCGCCCGACGGGCGCGTGCGCCTGCCGTGGACCCGCGTCCTGGCGCTGGGCGTGCTCGCCTTCGCACTGTGGTTCCTGCTGTTCGCGCCGACCCTGCAGCACAACGCGCAGGTCTCGCCCGTCGGCCAGCGCCGCACGGTGAGCCTCGACGTCACCGGGCCGGTGGCCACGCTGAGCCGCGACCTCCAGCTCTCGCGCATCGTGTCGGCGACCGGGCGCTCCAACCGCCAGCCCGGCGGCACGTCGGGACTCATCACTTCGGGGCCGCGCCCGGTCAAGCCCAAGGCGAAGCCGACGCAGCCCGGGCCCGCCGGCACGGCGACGACCACGACGACCACGCCGCCCGACCCCAGGCACCCGACGGCGGCCCACCCGTTGCGCGTCCTGATCGTGGGCGACTCCATCGGCCTCGACATGGGCGGCGCCCTGCAGTCGGACCTGGCGGGGACCGGGGTGGTCAACGCCGCCCTCGACGCGCGGGAGAGCACGGGGCTCACCCGACCGGACTACTTCAACTGGCCGGCGGAGCTGACGACGGACCTCAAGGTTGCGGCCCCCCAGGTGGTGGTCGTCATGATCGGCGCCAACGACGCCCAGGACTTCTTGGGCCCACCCGACACGCCCTACGCCTCGCCCAAGTGGAACGACCTCTACGCCCAGCGCGTGGCGCAGTTCATGCAGATCGCCGCGAGTGGCGGCGCGGCGGTCGTGTGGGTGGGCATGCCGCCCATGCAGAACCCGGGCCTCAGCGCGCAGATGGCCGACCTCAGCACCGTGGGCCAGCAACAGGCGGCTCTGGCCAAGCCGCCGGTGACGTTCGTCAGCACACAGAAGTCACTCGGGTCCGCCACGGGCGGTTACACCGCGTTCGTCACCAACGCGGCCGGGCAGATCGTGAACACGCGCTCGCCCGACGGCATCCACCTCACGCCCGGCGGGAGCCAGGTGGTGGCCCAGCAGGTCATCGCGCAGCTGGTGACGAACGGCTATCACATCCCCTGAGCGGCACGGACGGGTGAGGGGCCGGCGGTGCCGGCGTGGCGGCGTGGCCCGGGCCCGCGTCAGCTCCCGGGCGCCGCGCCTTCGAGTGCCCGGTGGTCGCCCGTCCCGGGCCCGAGTGGATGGTGCGAGCCGGTGGCGACGCCGGCCCGACGTGGGCGGGCGTAGAACACCCAGTAGAGGGCGGCGCCCAGTAACACCGCGCCGAGGGTCCAGCCGAGGGCGGTCGTGCCGAGCCCGACGTACTTGAGACCCGAGGCGAAGATGACGAACGTGATGACCGGGCGGATGTAGCGGTCCGGGGCCCGCGACGAGATCAGGGAGCCGACCAGCACGGCCGGGACGCTGCCGATGACGATCGACGTGGTGACGGAGAACTCGACGTGGCCGAAGGCCAGCGCGCCGAGCGCGGCGGCCATCGTCAACGGGACGGCCTGGGTCAGATCCGTGCCGACGAGCTGGTTGGCCCCGAGCACCGGGTAGAGGAAGAGGAGCAGGACGATCATCAACGAGCCCGACCCGACCGAGGTCATCCCGACGATGAAGCCACCGACCAGGCCGATGGCGACGGTGGGGAGTGGGCGCACGGCGACCTGGCCGATCAGGCCGCGGCGACTCTGACCGGACCGCTTGTCGAGCACCACGCGCAACACCATGGCGAAGGCCCCGACCAACAGCGCGGCGCCGAGGATGGTCTGGACGTTGGTCTCCGCCCCCGTGGAATTGCCGAGCAGGTGCAGCACCCATGAGCCCAAGAGCGCGGCGGGGACCGAGCCGAGGACCATGTAGCCGACGAGTCCGTAGTTGACCGTCTTCTTCGTCATGTGCACCACGGCGCCGACCGGGCGCATCAGGACGGCGGCGACGAGATCGCTCGAGATGGCCGTCGACGGCTTGACGTTGAAGAAGAGGATGAGCATCGGGGTCATGAGCGCCCCGCCGCCCGCGCCCGTCATCCCGACCAGGAAGCCCACGACGGCGCTGCCCAGCACGATGTATGGATCAATCGACATTGGGCCTCCCTAGCGACGACGGCCGTTCATCGTCCACCCATTGATGATCGTTGTTTCATATTAACGATCTATTGAGTCAGGAATCACGTCCGAAGGGGCCGCGGCCCGGGGGAAGGCGGGTGAGCTGGGAGGACGGCCTGTGAGACGGCTCAGACGAGGGGCCAGGGGTACGGCGGCCATTCGCCGTCGTCCTCCATTTCGGGCAGCGCCCGCAGGCTGAGCAGCCAGGACAGCCGGTCCCAGGTGGCCGCCAGCTCGGCCGGCCCGATCAGCGCGCCCAGCGCCGGCGGCGGTCCGTCGTGGGCCAGCCGGCCCAGGTCCTCTTGGACGTCGGGCCCGAGGGCGATGCCGCCGAAGTCCCAGATCACGGTGCGCAGCTTGTCCCGCTCGTTGAAGCAGAGCCCGTTGTCGATGGCCCACAGGCGCTCCTCGGCCAGCAGGACATGGCCACTCTTGCGGTCGGCGTTGTTGGCGACGACGTCGAAGGCGCACAGCTGCATGAGCACCGGGTGCCACTTGGGGTCGTCGCGCAGGGTGAAGTAGTGCGATGTGCCGTCCTCGTGCACGAAGCGCTGCACCGAACCGGGGCCGAAGGGCCCCTCGGCGCGCTCGACGGTCTCAGGGACCAGGCCCCAGCCGAGGGCCTCGGAGAGCACGTAGGCCGCGACCTCGCGGCGGAAGAGCCCGCCGGGGAAGTCCCACAGCGGTCGCTCGCCCTTGTGCGGCTTGTACACGGCGAGCAACTCGTCGGGACCCATGCGGCACGTGACGAGCATGGTGGCGTTCGAGCTGCCGGCGATGCGCCCGTGCACCTCCATCTCACCTTCGGTGAGGACGGTCTCGACTTGGGCGTCGGCCACCGCGCTCAGGATGCCGGCGGACGGTGCCCGTTGGTGCGGGGGCAGTCGTGGCCCGAGGGGTCCAGGGGCAACGAGCAGAGGGGGCACGGGGGGCGGCCCGCCTCGACCAGCCGGGTGGCGTGGATGGCGAAGGCGGCGGCCTGCTCGCGGGTCAACGCGACGCGCAGCACGTGCCCGTCCTCGTCGATCTCGTCGTCGGCCGTCTCCTCGTCCTCGTCGCCCACGCCGATCTCCTCGAGGACGATGACGATGCGGTCGAGCTCCTCGTCGTAGGAGACGCCGATGGTCCCCACCACCCACTCGAACTCCTCGGTGCCGTAGAAGGCGAGATCGTCGGGCAGGTGCCCGGGCCGCCCGAGCTCCTTGACGATGCGCCCCAGATACCCGGCGAGCACGCTGATCTGCTGCTTCTCGACCTTGACCGTGGTCTCGTTGAGCCCCTGACGGCAATAGAAGAGGAACAGGCGGTTCCCGACCTCACCGATGACGCCGAGCGTGCAATGGTCGGGGGCGTCGAAGTCGAAGTCATCGCTCATGGGGGCGCTCCCCTCACGACACGGCCAGGTCTTCGAGCGTGCCGGTGGAGTTGGTGCAGAGCACCATGGGGCCGCCGCCGGTGAAGAGCACGGCCGAGACCGAGCAGGGCGAGACGACGAGCCGTTGCATGAGGTCGAGCGGGACGCCGGCCGCGGCCGCCAGGATCGCCTTGATGGTGTCGGCGTGCGAGACGGCGACGATGGTCTCGCCCGGGTGCTGGGCCGCCAGGTCGACCACCGTGTCCATGGAGCGCGCCGACATCTCGGCGAAGGATTCGCCGCCGGGGAAGCGGAAGCCACTCGGCCAGCGCTGTACCTTCGGCCAATCCTTGTCCCGGTACAGGCGCGACAACGACTTCTCGGTCCATTCGCCGACCTCGAGCTCGACCAAGCCGGGCGCCGTGCGAACCCGCAGGCCCAGGGCCCGGGCGATGGGCGCGGCCGTCTCCCGCGTGCGCTCGAGGGGCGAGGCGTAGACGGCGCTGGGCGCCTTTTTGACCGCGGCGATGCGCTCGGCCACGGCGGCGGCCTGGGTGCGGCCCTTCTCCGACAGGTTCAAGCCGGGGGCGCGGCCCGGGAGCTTCTTGCCCGTGGTCGGGGTCGTCCCGTGCCGCACGAGCAGCACGACGGTCGCCGTCGGCGCCTTGCGGCCACGGCGCGTCTGGGGGCGAGGAGGAGTCGTTCGGGCTGCTACCGGCACGAACGCCCATCGTAGGCTCTGCGTCGTGGCGTCCAACCGGGCAACGAGGGACTCCTTGGCCGCGGTGCAACGGGACGTGGCGGCCTGTCGCCGCTGCCCGCGCCTGGTGGCGTGGCGCGAGGAGGTGGCGCGGACCGGGCGGGCGTCATACGCCGGCCAGACCTACTGGGGCCGCGGCGTGCCGGGTTTCGGCGACCCGCGTGCGGCCCTCGTCATCGTCGGCTTGGCCCCCGCCGCGCACGGGGCGAACCGGACGGGCCGCATGTTCACCGGCGACCGCTCGGGCGACTGGCTCTTCGCCGCGCTGTACCGGGCCGGCTTCGCCTCCCAGCCGACGAGCACGGCGGGCGACGACGGCCTGACGCTGCGGGGCGCCTACATCACCGCCACGGTCCACTGCGCCCCACCGGCCAACAAGCCACGGCCCGACGAGCGCGCCGCCTGCGCGCCGTACCTGACTCGCGAGCTGGCGCTGCTGGGCCGGGCGGCCGTCGTCGTCGCCCTCGGCCAGTTCGCCTGGCAGGCGCTGGCCGCGCACTACGAGCTGCGCCCGCGGCCGGCGTTCGGCCACCTGGCGGAGGCGGCGCTGCCCGGCGGGCTCGTCCTGCTCGGCTCGTACCACCCGAGCCAGCAGAACACCTTCACCGGCACGCTGACCGTGCCGATGTTCGACGCCGTGTTCGAGCGGGCGCACCAAGTGATCGCCGGGTCGGCGACAGCGGGAGGGATGTCGTGAACGAGCAGACCGACGTGGAGCCGCGCCAGGCGGCGGACATCGCGACCTGGGACGCGACGACCGACGTCATCGTCGTGGGCTTCGGGGCGGCGGGCTCGACGGCCGCCTTCGGCGCGGCGGAGGCCGGCGCCGAGGTGCTCGTGACAGAGCGGATGGGTGGACCGGGCGGGGCGGCCGCGCTGGCCGAGGGCATCGTGTACCTCGGCGGGGGGACGCCCATCCAGACCGCCTGCGGCTTCGAGGACAGCCCCGACGACATGTACCGCTACATGATGGCGGCCTGCGGTCCCGATCCCGACGAAGCCAAGATCGCCCGCTACTGCGACGAGAGCCTGGGCCACTTCGACTGGCTGGTGGCGCGGGGCGTCCCGTTCGACCCGACGTTCTGTGCGGACACCTCCATGGCGCCCGCCGGCACCGAGGGGCTCGTCTACTCGGGCGGCGAGGATGCCTACCCCTTCAACGAGGTCGCACGGCCGGCGCCGCGCGGGCACCTGGCCAAGACGAAGCGCTCGACCGGCTGGCTGCTCATGGAGCACCTGGCCGCGGCGGCGGTGGGCGCCGGCGCCGCGGTCTCGACCGACACCCGGGTGGACCGGCTGGTGCTCGGCGACGACGGGCGGGTCGTGGGCGTGCAGGCGCAGCGCTTCGGCGAGACGGTGTCGCTGCGAGCGCGCCGGGGCGTCGTCCTGACCTCCGGCGGGTTCATCTTCAACGACGACATGCTCCGCCAGCACTGCCCGCCGTTGGCGCGCGGGACGTTCAAGGTGGGGACCGAGGGCGACGACGGCCGCGGCATCCGCATGGCCCAGGCCATCGGGGCCTCGGTGCGCAACATGTACGCCGGGGAGGTGTCGCTCCCGATCACGCCACCGCGCACGCTGATCAACGGCATCCTGGTCAACGGCCAGGGGCAGCGCTTCATCAACGAGGACACCTACATGGGTCGCGTCGGCCAGTCGGCGCTCTACGAGCAGGATGGCGAGGTCTACCTCCTAGTCGACGAGGCGTCGTACGAGGTGAACTGGATGGGTCTGGCCGCCACCTGGGTCTGCGAGACGGCCGAGCAACTCGAGGCGGAGATGGGCCTGCCGGCGGGCTCACTGCGCGCCACGCTCGATCTCTACAACGCGCACGCCGCCCGAGGCGAGGACCCGCTGTTCCACAAGTCGGCGGGCTGGGTGCGCCCACTCGTCGGGCCGATCGGAGCGTTCGACCTGCGCCTCGGCCTGGCGCCGTACGCGCCGTTCACGCTGGGCGGCCTGGAGACGACGGTCGAGGGCGCGGTCCTCGACATCAGCGGCCACGCCATCGTGGGCCTGTTCGCGGCCGGCCGCACGACGGCGGGGGTCTGTTCCTTCGGCTACGCCAGCGGGCTGTCGATCGGCGACTCGACGATGTTCGGGCGTTTCGCCGGCGCCAGCGCGGCCGCGGCTTCGTCTTCGTCTTCGTCTTCGTCTTCGTCTTCGTCCTGAGTCTGAGCCAAGCCTGGTTCTGGCTACGAGCGCAGGGCGGCGTACTCGATCACGCGTGTCATGACGACGTCGTCGGACTTGTGGACGGCTCCATGGTCAAACGGAGGCTGCGGGTCGTACTCGATCATGAGCTGCGCGGCCTGGGCCGCCGTGCGGTCGACGAGCAATTCCACGAGCCGCAGCGCCATGTCGATGCCGCTCGAGACGCCTGCGGCGGTGATGAGGCGCCGGTCCAGGTGCTCGACGACGCGCTGGGTCGTGGGCTCCGCGCCGTGTGCGCCGAGCTCGCGCAGGCATGACCAATGGGTGGTGGCCGCGATGCCGTGGAGGAGGCCGGCCGCCCCCAGCACGAGCGAGCCCGTGCAGACCGACGTGGTGAAGCGAGTGCCCGCGTGGGCGTGACGGACCCAGTCGAGGACGCGCTCGTCGTGCTCGAGGGGACGGGTGCCGACGCCACCGGGGAAGACGATGACGTCGGGCTCGGGCAGCTCCTCGAACGTGGCGTCCGCCTGGAGGCCGAGCATCGCGTTCTCCGTGCGCACCTCACCCCGAGCGTGGCCCACGAACGTGATGTCGAAGGTCGGGATCCGTTGCAACACCTCGTAGGGCCCGATGGCGTCGAGGGCGGTGCAGCGGGGGAAGAGCGGGATGGCGATCCGGAGGCGGTCGGGCTCGGGGTTGGTCATGCGGGTGTCCTTTCGGTCGAGGCGGTGCGGAAGCGCCGGCGATAGGCGTCGGGGGCGACGCCGAGGTGGCGTTGGACGACGCGCCGCAGCGTCTCTGCGCTGCCCAGGCCGCAACGCCCCGCGACGACGTCGAGGGTGTCGCTCGTCGT
Source organism: Acidimicrobiales bacterium (assembly GCA_035552395.1). Taxonomy (GTDB): domain Bacteria; phylum Actinomycetota; class Acidimicrobiia; order Acidimicrobiales; family RAAP-2; genus Bog-473. The sequence goes on along the minus strand of DASZLL010000006.1, from coordinate 69,242 downwards.
CTCCAGCTCACGGCGCGCCGCCTCGACCCGGGTGCGCTCGACGAAGCGGCTGGGGCTCTCACCCACCTCGGCGGTGAACACGCGGGTGAAGTGGCGCACGCTCATCGCGGCCGCCGCGGCCAGGATGGGAAGGCGGTGGTCGCCTCCCGGTGCCGCCTCGACGAGTTCCTGCACGGCGCGTACCGTCGAGCGCTCGGCCCGGGGCACCCAGACGGGGGAGGCGAACTGCGTCTGCCCCCCTGGCCGGTGGAGGAACATGACGAGCCAACGGGCGATGGTCTGCGCGACGTCGACCCCAAGATCGTCCTGCACCAGCGCGAGCGAGAGGTCGATGCCGGCCGTGACGCCGGCGCTCGACCAGACCTTGCCGTCGCGGACGTAAATCGGGTCGTGGTCGACGGTCAGGCGGGGATGCGCGGCGCGCAGTTCGGCCGCCCGCGCCCAGTGCGTGGTGACCCGGCGCCCGTCGAGCAGGCCCGCGGCGGCCCCGATGAAGGCCCCTGAGCACACCGTGGCGACCCGGCGACAGCTCGGGGCGATCGCTTTGACCCAGTTGATGAGCGCGTCATCGGCCGCGGCGGTGTTGGCGCCGTTCCCGCCGGCGAGCACGAGCGTGTCGACCCGCTCTCGGTCGTCGGGCAGCGGTGCGGTGCCCAGGACGAGCCCGCTCTCGGCACGCACCGGGCCCCCGCCCGGCGACGCCACGGTGACCCGGTAGCCGCCCACCCGCCCCAACGACTCGGCCGCCCGGCGAGCGCCGGCGAACACCTCGTGGGGGCCGACCGCATCGAGGGGCTGGACTCCCTCGAAGGCGACGATCACGACGTGACGCTCGTTCATGGCCCCACTCTGAAGGCGTCGGGACGTGGCGTCAATGACATGGTTCCCACAGATTCGGCCAGTGCCAGGTCTCGGGCCAGGTCCTGGCGCCTGCTCCTCTGGGTGGCGCAGTGCTTGGCGCGCGAGAAGCGGTCTGAGAGAGGTTCAGCCGCCGCGGGTGCGGCGGGTGCCCCGCGCCCGCACCCAGGCCAACAGGTCGCCCTCGTCACCGCGGCGGACCGTCCCGGTGAAGATGTCCTCGCGCTCGGTCGAAGCCGTCCGGTTCACCTCGGCGAAGAGCTCATCACCGATGGCGGCGGGTTGGAGGTACTCGACCAGCACCGAGGAAATGATCCCCGAGTGCGTGTCGTCGTTCGCCGCCGCGGCGACGGCCGCGCCGCACACCGCGTAGAAGACCGCGCCGTGCACGGTGCCGTGCGGGTTGGCATGGCGCTCGTCGGTCGTCAGGGTGGCCGCCGTGTGGCCGGCGCCGCGCCGCGCCACCTCGATGCCCAGTAGCGCGGCGAAGGCGTCGAGCCGAGGCTCGGACACGGAGCGGCGACCTCGCCCTAGGAGGCGGGTGTCGCCGCGGGCAACCGACCCGGCATGGGCACCGCGGTGGCGGGCCAACGCTTGCGGCTGACGCGGCTGAGCGTGTTGAGCAGCGCCACGGCGCCAGGGTCGTCCTCGATCGGGCGCGTCTCGATCACGCCCGCGGTCTCCATCTCGTTGAAGAGCTCCTCGCCCTTCTCGGTGCGCAGCAACGTCAGCGTCCAATCGCCGAAGGCCCCGATGCCCCCGGTCGAGATGTCGGCGTGCTCGGCGGCGAAGTCGGGGCACGACGTACAGCCCTCGCGGGTCCACGCGTGCGCCTCCTTGAGCGGGATCTCGTGATAGCTGCCGTCGCGCATCCAGACCTGGAACACGCCCTTGATGTTCATCTTGACGATGTCGGCCCGGGCCAGCCCGTAGCGCTCCTCGAAGAGCTCCGGGAAGATCGCGTCGTCGAAGGTCTTGGAGCAGAGCAGCCCGATGGTCAGCGAGAAGCGCCGGGCGATCTTGCCGGCCTTGCGGGCGGCCATGACCGGGGGGGCCGACGCTTGGCAGCCCATGCCGACGAGCGCGATGCGCTCGGCCCCGCCGGCGATGGCGTCGGCGTAGGCCATCGGGTTGGCCGAGTACGTGTAGCGCGAGCCGGCGGTGCCGAGGATGTCCTCCTTGTTGCGCGCCACCCGGGGCACCGCCTTCCAAGTAGACCCGTCACCCTCGAGCCCCGAGACCAGCGCCGCGTCGATGACGTCGTGCTCGAAGGCCCAGATCAAAAGGGCGGAGACCAGCCCGCCGTCCTGACCTGTCTCCTGCACGCCGGCGTCGGCGGCCCGGGCGAGCACGGTCCGGCGGGCGATGCCCGCCACTTCCTCGTCGGTGCGCGGCCGACCGAACAGGTGGTTCTCGATGTCGGGCTCCCAGGTGCGAAAGCGCGGGCAGGCCCTCGTGCACAAGGTGCAGCCCTTCAAGCCATGGGTGCAGTTGTCGGGCCCACCGTCGGCGTCAACGTGGAAGGGCTTGTAGTTCCCCTCGGTGTCGTCGTAGCCGAGGACGTCGTAGGGGCACGCGATGACGCAGGCCGAACACCCGGTGCAGAGACCGGACGTCACGACCTCGGTGAACAGCTCGGCCCATTGCGGCTTCTCAGGTGGCACGGGTCCACCATATTCGGCCCACCCCGCACTGTCGGATACCTTGCGGCCGTGCCCGAGATCCTCGAGGTCGAGCGCTACCGCGCCCTGGCCGAGAAGGCGCTGCACCGGCCGGTGGCGAAGGCCTGGATGATCGACGCCCGTTTCGGGCGTGGGGGGACGACGCCCCAGCGGCTCCGGGCCGCCCTGGTCGGGAGCCAATTCATCGCGGCGCGACGCCGGGGCAAGCTCATGCTGCTCGATATCGACGACGGCCCGACGCTCGGCGTGCGCTTCGGCATGACCGGCGGTCTGGTGGTCGACGGCCAGCAGGCACTCGATCGCCTCCGCTACGGCCCGGGCGTCTTCGAGGAGAAATGGGTGCGGGCCCGGGTGGACTTCACGGATGGGGGCTTGCTCGAGGTGCACGACCCTCGTCGCTTCGGCTCGCTCGAGCTGGCCCCCGACGAGAGCCGTCTCGGCCCGGACGCCCTCACGGCGACACCGACCGACGTGCGCGCGGCGTTGGCGGTGCCCCCACGCGCCGGGCCGGTCGCACCGCTGAAAGCGCGGCTCATGGACCAGGAGCGTCTGGCCGGCGTCGGCAACCTGCTGGCCGACGAGATCCTCTGGCGGGCCGGCCTCGACCCGGGCCGGCGCACCCCGCTCGAGGACGACGAGCTCCGCGCGCTGCACAAGTCGTTGCGGTCCACGCTGCGCCAGCTCGACCGGAAAGGCGGGTCGCACATGGGCGAGCTGATGGAGGAGCGCCAGCCCGGTGGGCACTGCCCCCGCGACGGGGCCGAGCTGGTGCACGCGCAGGTGGGAGGTCGCACGACCTACTGGTGCCCGCAGCACCAGCACTAGGACTCAGTTGAGCCGGCGTATCCGCCACAGGGTGAAGCCTCCGGCGGCCGCGGCCAGGCCGAGGAAGATGAGCGACTCGTAGGTCTGGAAGGGCCAGTACCGGCTCGCCGGCTGGTAGGTCACCACGTTGCTCAAGTGCAGCTGGTTCATGCACCGCGCGATGAGGGCCGCGTTGTTGGCGGGCTGATGGGGCGACGGGACGAGGTTGGGGCACGAGCCCACGCCGGGGAGGTTGACGCCACCGGGTCCGAGGGCTGTCGACAGGTTGTTGAATATCCCGACCACGCCGGTATCCACTGCGTGCCCGCTGCGGTTGACGATCGACTCGGACACCACCCATGCACCGCGGGGGAGGCTCGCCCCGATCTCGACTCTTCTCGGCGACGTGATGGTGAACGGGGTGCGCGCCGTGAGCGGTGTCATCAGATGCGACCGCACGAACTCAACGAACACGACCCGCACGCCGACGAAGACAGCGAGGGTGGTGCCCATGGCGACCACGGTGCGACGGATGACGGCGCCGGCCGCCACGCCCAGCGCGAAAGCAAACGCGGCATATGCGATCGGCACGATGCCGCGCAGGTCGAAGTGGGCAAAGGGCCCAGCACCGACGACCAGGTCCAGCGGGCTGGACCACCAGGTGACCAGCAGACTGCAGAGGCTTGCCACCACCATGCTGGCCAGCCCGAGCAGGCCCAGCTTGCACAGCGTCCAGCGGGCCCGCGAGATGCTCTGGGTCCAGGCCAGGCGGAACGTGCCCGACTCGAGCTCCCGGGCGACCAGGGGCGCGCCCAAGAAGACTCCGATCAAGCCCGGCACGACGAGGACGAGTCCGGAAAGCCATTGACCCAGCGCCTGGTACTTGGCGACGAACGCGGCGGCCGCGCCCGAACAGCTCCCCGAGTTGGCACAGGCCGCCGCGACGTTGGCGTGGTAGTTGGCCAGCATTTGGGAGCCGATGATCACGACCACTACGGCGAGCGCCGCGAGCGCCGCCGCGAGCACGATGGCCTGGGTGCGGAACTGGCGGAAGCTCAGCCAGAGCACGACGCCGCTGCCACGGTGTGCGGCGCCATCACGTAATGCGGTGGCGGACCCACCAGGCGCAGCCGCCGGCGAGCGCCAGGGCGAGCACGACGAAAAGCGCGGTCTCAATCGTCTGGAACGTCCAGAACCGGTTGGCCGGTTGGTACGTGACCACTTCGTGGTACTTCGAGCTGAGCGCACGAATGCAGTGGTTGAACGCCTGCTGCGCTTGCTGCGTCGCCTGTTCGATCGACGCCTTCCTCCCGAGGATTCCGCCGCCGCTCGGAGGAGGAGCTCCCGCCGATGGCAGGTTCGGGCAGAGGGTACCGAGGGTCGACGCCGCCGGCGCGTGCCCGGCCGCGTCGACCACGTTGGCCGAGCCCACCCAGGCGTTGGGGATGCTCGGGGTCTGCGCCATGATCTGGGCCGCGGCGCCGGGACCGGCAAACCCGAAGCCGACATTGCCCTGGCTCAACGGGAGATCGACCGTGGCCGGGCTCACGTAGTGGGGCCGCAGCCAGTAGGTGAAGACCAGACGGGCACCGATGAAGCCCGCCAGCGTCACCGCCATCGCGGGCAGCGTGCGACGCATGAGAAGGCCTACGGTGGCGGCGAGCGCGAAGGCGAACAAGGCATAGCCCCCGGGAACGAACCCGTGGAGCGCGAAGCTCGATGGGCTGAAGCGGTTCGGGTTCGCCTTGTCGATCGGGCTGAGCCACCAGGTCGCCATCAGGCTGAGGAGAGTGGCGGCCAGCATGGTGGCGAGACCGACCAGGCCGAGCTTGACCCAGAGCCAGCGCAGTCGGCTCACGCTTTGCGTCCAGGCCAGCCGGTACGTGCCCGTTTCGAGCTCGTGCGCGATCAGCGGTGCCCCCCAGAACATCCCGATGAGGGCGGGGATGACCATGACGAGCGCTGTCACCGCGATCCGCAGCCCTCCGTAGGCGGTGCTGACCGGGTTGTTGCACGCCGGGCTCTGCCCGCCGGACGCTTTACAGGCGGCGACCGCCGTGTCGTAGACGTTGACGAGGTGTGGCCCGGTGACCGCGAGCACGATGGCGACCACGACGAGGCCGGCGATCCCCACGACTGCCTGCGAGCGGAATTGGCGCCACGAGAACACGATCATCGGGACACGTCCAACTTGGTCACGTTTGCATTCGCCCCGTTGGGCCGGCGGCGGCGGCGCGTCCCGGCGTCCGCTTGGCCCATGTACGCCAGGACGAGGTCTTCCATGTCGAGCTGCTCGACCGTCCACGACGGGTCGAGGACGGGGCCGTCGCACCGCACGAGCAGTGTGCTCTGCCGGTCGGTGTGGCTTTCCTCAATAACGTGCTGGTCGCTTGGCAGGGAGTCGACGTCATGGCGCGGCCCGATCAGCCGATGGTGCGAGGAGAGCAGCTCGTCGACCTCGCCCGCCACCTGCACCCGCGACGACACGAGCACGACCAGGTAGTCGCACACCCGCTCCAAGTCCGCGACGAGGTGCGAGGACAAGAGGACGCTGACCCCCTGCTCGGCCACGACTTCCATCAGGGTCTGGAGGAATTCGCGTCGGGCGAGGGGGTCCAGGCTGGCCACCGGCTCGTCGAGGATGAGGAATTCGGGCCGCTTGGCCACGGCGAGGGTCAGAGCCAACTGGGCGCGCTGTCCGCCCGACAGCGTGCCGGCCCGCTGCTTGGGGTCGAGGTCGAGGTCTTCGATGCGCCGGCGTGCGACTTCGGCGTCCCAGCCCGGGTTCATGTGCGCGCCGAGGGCGAGGTGGTCGTCCACCGTCAGCCTCGCGTATGTGGGGGTGTCCTGCGCGACGAAGCCGACGCGCGCCAGCTGGGCCGGGTCGTCGCTCGGCCGGTTCCCCAACACGTCGATGGTGCCGGCGGTCGGGGTCAGTAGGCCCACGGCGAGGTGCAGCAAGGTGGTCTTGCCGGCGCCGTTCGGGCCGACCAGCCCGACCACGTGGCCAGCGGGGATCTCGAGGTCACACTCGTTGAGCGCCCAGCGACGCCCGTAGCGTTTGCCCAATCTGTGAGCGTTCAGGACCGCGCTCACGCTATGTCTTCCTGAGTCTCGGACCGAAAGGAATCGCGGAACAGCGCTTCGATGCTCTCGTCGTCAAGCCCGGCCCGCCGTGCCTTGGCGATCCAACCTTGGAGCGCCCGGCGCAGTGGGCCCTGCGCGGCCAACGACCCGCCGCCCAACGACCCGGTGACGAACGTCCCCACGCCGGGGCGGGCGCTCGCCAGCCCTTCGTGCTCGAGCTCTCGGTAGGCCTTGAGGACCGTGTTCGGGTTGATGGCGAGCTGCGCGACCACCTCCTTGACCGTCGGGAGCTGGTCGCCCTCGTGCAACAACCCGACGCGCAACGCCTGGCGGACCTGCTGGACGATCTGGAGATAGGGGGAGACGCCGGAGCGGCTGTCCAGATGGAACTCGATCACGAGCACTCCATTTATCTAGATGACTAGATAACTATGTCTCTCCGACCATGCGATGTCAAGGCGGGCTACCCCACACTTTGGCCCCGCTCGCCGACTGCAGCGTCCTTCCAGACCTGGTGCGCCGGCTCTGGGTCCCCGTGCCCGGTTGTGCGCGTCAAGAGGCAACCATCGAGCAGGAACTCGAACAGGGCGTCGTCTGCCGCCGGCATCGGGACTCCGAGCCGGGCACGCTCCGCGACGAACACTGCGCCGACTTCGCTGCGAAGTCCTGCGTCCGTCACGAGCCGGACGCGGCCGGTGCAATAGAACCCGTCCTCGTTGTCTTCACATGGAAACGAGTGCAGCGCGTAACGGCCGTCCCGCACGAGATCACGCTGCTTGGGGGATGGGACGATGAAGGCGAACGCGCCACGCGCCGTGACGATCGGGCACATCGGGTGCACCCGCGGACCACCGTCGAGCCGCGTCGTGGCCAGGTAGCCGAGCCCGACTCCGACCTGGTAGAGGAGCGCTCGCCCCGGCTCGGCCAGGTCGGGACGGAGGACGGCGAACTCGTTCCAGGTTCTCATCAGCCCCCGATTCGGCGCTCAGCCCTGGGCGACCTCTTCGAGCACCTTCGCCGCGTGGCCGTCCGCCCTGACGTGGTACCAGGCCCGTTGCACCTTGCCGTTGGGTCCAACGAGGAAGGTAGAGCGGATGGTCCCCACCGTCTTCTTTCCGTACATCGTCTTCTCGCCCCAGGCGCCGTACTTCTCCATGACCAACTTGTCGGCGTCAGTGAGAAGCGGGAACTTGAGCTTGTACTTGGTGCGGAACTTGACATGCTTCTCGGCCTTGTCCGGCGAGATCCCGAGTACCGCCACACCCGACTTCTCGAACGTCTTGAGGTTGTCGTTGAACTGGCACGCTTCCTTCGTGCAGCCGGGCGTGTCGTCGGCGGGATAGAAGTAGACGATGACCCGCTGACCCTTGAAGTCCGAGAGCTTGACCGGCTTACCGTCCTGGTCAGGCAGGGTGAACGCAGGGGCGGTGGCGCCGGGCTCGAGTTTCGCCATCGTCGGGTCCTCCTCAGCTCGTCGGAGCGATCACTCTTGCACACAGTGCCGCGAGACACCTGCTCTGGGCTGGTACAATGGGGACTGCGACCGCCGGCAGGGGCCGGCGTGTCGGGGCCGTTTCTCACTCCTGTGGCAGGCGCACCGGTCCCGCCGTTGAACACAGAGAGGGTCCATGACCGTAGAGGCCTTGCCCGGCGCGTATGCCGGCACACCCCCGGGAAGCAGTGACGCCCCGGGCGACGATACGTACGAGACCGCCAGGACCTTCGAGTCCTTGGGCGTCTCGGAAGAACTCACGAAAGCGCTGGCGGATGAAGGCATCGTCAGCGCTTTTCCAATTCAGGCGCTGACCGTGGCCGACGCCCTGGCCGGGCGCGACGTCTGCGGCAAGGCCAAGACCGGGTCCGGCAAGACGCTCGCCTTCGGCGTGCCGCTGCTCCAGCGGGCCAAGGCCACTCGCCTTGCCGGGGGACCGGCCCAGCCCACTCGCCCGGCCCGCCCGCTGGCGTTGGTGCTCCTGCCGACCCGCGAGCTCGCGGTGCAGGTCCACGATGTGCTGGCCCCGCTGGCCCAAAAGCTGTCCCTGCGGGCCGTCGCCGTCTACGGCGGGGCGGACATCGATCGCCAGGTCGCCAAGCTCCGTAAGGGCGTCGACCTCGTGATCGCCACCCCGGGCCGCCTCATCGATCTGGGCGACCGCGGTGAGGTGGCCGTCGACGGCCTCGAGACGCTCGTCCTCGACGAGGCGGACCGCATGGCCGACATGGGCTTCATGCCCCAGGTCGAGTGGGTGCTGCGCCGTCTCGACCAGGCGCATCAAACCCTCTTGTTCTCCGCCACCCTCGACGGTGCGGTGGACCGTCTCGTGAAGCGCTACTTGACCGACCCCGTCTTCCACGAGGTGGCCTCGTCCACCCAGACCGTCACCCTCATGGAGCACCGTTTCCTGCAGGTGCACCAGATGGACAAGGTCAAGGTGGCGGCGGCCATTTGCAAGAGCCAGGAGAAGTCGCTCCTCTTCGTCCGGACCAAGCGCGGCGCGGACCGTCTGGTCGAGAATCTCACGAAAGAAGGTGTGCGCGCCGCGGCCATCCACGGTGATCTGCGGCAATCCAACCGGGAGAAAGCGCTGGCCGACTTCTCGAGCGGAAAACTTCCCGTGCTCGTCGCGACCGATGTGGCGGCCCGCGGGCTCCACATCGAGGCGGTCGACGGCGTGATCCACTACGACCCACCCGAGGATCACAAGGCCTATCTACACCGTTCGGGCCGCACGGCTCGTGCGGGCCGCGCCGGCGTCGTGGTGAGCCTCTCGCTGTGGAACCAGCTGGTCGAGATGGAAGTGATCCAGCGCCGGCTGGGCCTGCGCATCCCGATCGTCGAGATGTTCTCCAACGATCCCCGGCTGGTCGACCTCGCCGCCTGGACGCCCAAGCCAGAGGAGAGCGTGCTCTGAGTCTGAGCGAGCGCGACGTCGCTCCGATCACCCTCTGGTCACCCGAGGACGGGGTCGACCGGGTACTGATCGTCACCGCCCATCCCGACGACGTCGACTTCGGCTCGGCGGGCAGCGTGGCTGCCTTTACCGCGGCCGGCCTCGAGGTGACCTATTGCATCGTGACGAACGGCGATGCCGGCGGCTCCGACCGCGAGATGTCACGGGCAGAGATGGCAGGGCTACGCCAGGACGAGCAACGTGCGGCGGCCGCCGTCGTGGGCGTGAGCGACGTGCGTTTCCTCGGCCACCCCGACGGCATGGTGCAGGCGACGATCGAGCTACGGCGCGACATCAGCCGGGTGATCCGCCAGGTGCGTCCCCAGCGCGTCATCACGCAGTCGCCCGAGCGCAACTGGGAATTCATCTACGCCAGCCATCCCGACCACATGGCCGCCGGCGAGGCAGCGGTGTGCGCCGTGTACCCCGACGCCCGCAATCCATTTGCGCATGCCGAGTTGCTCGAGGACGAGGGGCTCGAGCCGTGGACGGTGAACGAGATCTGGATCATGGGCCCGGGCGTGCCGTCCACCGCCGTCGCCGTCGACACGACAACAACGGTCGAGCACAAGATCGCCGCGCTGATGTGTCACAAGAGCCAGCTCCCCGACCCCGACCCGACGGCGGAGCGGGTGCGACTCTGGGCACGGGCCGCGGCTGAGGCGGCGGGCCTCCCCGAGGGGCGCTCGGCTGAGACGTTCAGCGTCACCCGCATCCCCTGAGTCGCCGTGGGCGTGGACTCGTGGGTTGTGCTCCAGCATGTCGCGTTTGAGGGGCCGGGCGCGTTCGCTGGCGCCATCGCCGACACGGGAAGCCGCCTCGAATTGGTGCGCATCGATCAGGGCGACACCGTCCCGGCGCCGGACGCCGTCGGCGCGATGGCGGGACTCGTCGTCATGGGCGGACCGATGGGCGTGCACGACGACCTGTCCTGGCTCGAGCCAGAGCGGGCTCTGCTGCGGGCGGCCGTCGAGGCTGGACGGCCGGTGCTCGGCGTGTGCCTCGGTGCTCAGCAACTGGCGGCGGCGCTGGGCGCTGAGGTGAAGACGGGACCGGAGCCCGAGTGCGGGGTCGGCGAGGTCCACCTGACTACCGCCGCGCTCTCCGATCCGGTTTTCGGCGACGCCCCGTCGCCCTTGCCGTGCGTGCACTGGCACGGGGACACGTTCACCCTGCCCGACGGCTCGGTCCGCTTGGCCGGCAACGAGGCGTACGAGAACCAGGCCTTTCGGGTTGGTGCCCGCGCCTACGGGCTTCAGTTCCACGTCGAGGTCACGGGGAGCCTGGTCGGGCAGTGGGCGGAACACCTCCCGCCCGGCGTGTTCGTGCGCGCCTCCGACGTGGCGCATGTCAGCCGCGCCGGCGACGCGCTCGTACGGCGCTTTGTCGCGCTGCCGGGAGCCTGATCGTGAGCGTCTCGGCCGCCGGCGTGCGCAAGCTGGCGCTCGCCCTGCCCGAGGCCGCCGAGCAACCGCACCACGACATGACCTCGTTCCGGGTGCGCGGGAAGATCTTTGCCACCATGCCGCCCGAGGGTGGCCGCCTCCACGTCTTCCTCCCCGAGGACGAGGTGGCGTCCTACCGCGCCGAGTTCCCCGGCGTGGTGGAAGAGCTGAGGTGGGGTAAGAAGCTCAGCGGGTGCCGCATCGTCCTCAAGCACGCCGACCGCGCCCTCGTGCGCGAGCTACTCGGCGAGTCGTGGAGGCGTCGAGCACCCAAGAGCCTCCGCGCGGACTGAACGGTTGCGCGGCCCATTCCCTGAACTCTTTTCCATCACCGAGCATCGGATCTCTCCGAGCTGAATCAGCTGAGCGTTCCCTCCAAGAGCGTCTTTGTCCTCGATGGAGCCGGTTCGGACGACCAGGGGCGCTCACCGTCAACGCCTTCACCACGTTCCTGCGCGGCGTGACATCCACCAGCTACGGCGCGACGTTCCGGACCAGCCGCCCCGTCCTCGGCTGCAGCGGAACCTTGGCCAACGTCCTCCAGAGGTCACAGGTAGCCGGGCGCGCCCAACTCAAAACGGGGAACCGTGTCATCGGCTCACCGACGGGCCAGGTCATGTTGTTGGGCAACAGCCGGGCTGGCTACCTCACGACAATATCGGGCGCAGCGTCACGTTCTCGATCATCCTGGGCAATCTGCCCGTGAGCAGTGCGACGGGCGCGCTCGCGGCCTCGGTCGAGCAGTCGAAGACGGAGGCCTCCATGCATCGGGATCTCTGAACGGGCATCTCGCGATGACCGAGTTCTCCAAGCCTCGTTGAATCGTTCGTGACACGGTCTTCTGAGGCGAATGCGCTAGCGCGCCATCTGGCGCAGCACGTAGTGCAGGATCCCGCCGTGGCGGTAGTACTCCGCCTCCATCGGGGTGTCGATGCGCACCTGGACTCGGAACTCGGTGACCGAGTCGTCGTCCGCCGTAGCGGTGACCGACACCTCCTTGGGCAGCTCGCCCCTGTTGAGCACGTCGAGGCCCGTGATGCTGTAGCGCTCCTTTCCGGTTAGGCCAAGGCTCTGTACCGAGTCGCCTTTGTAGAACTGCAGCGGCACCACGCCCATGCCGATGAGGTTCGAGCGGTGGATCCGTTCGAGGCTTTGCGCGATCACGGCGCGCACGCCGAGCAGCGCCGTGCCCTTGGCCGCCCAGTCACGGCTGCTCCCGGTCCCGTACTCGCGGCCGGCCAGTACGACGAGCGGCACCCCCTCATTGGCGTAATCCATGGCCGCCTCGTAGATGGACGTCTGCGTGCCCTCGGGCAGGTGCACGGTCACGCCGCCCTCGGTGCCCGGGGCGAGCAGGTTGCGCAGCCGCACGTTGGCGAACGTCCCTCGCATCATGACCTCGTGGTTCCCCCGGCGCGCGCCGTAGGAGTTGAAGTCGTGGCGCTCGACGCCGTGTGCGACGAGGTACTCGCCCGCCGGCGTCGTCGGGCCGATTGAGCCAGCCGGGGAGATGTGGTCCGTCGTGACGCTGTCGCCCACCATCACGAGGATCCGTGCGTCGACGATGTCGGTCAGCGGCGCCGGCGTCATCGTCATCGTCTCGAAGAACGGAGGGTTCTGGACGTAGGTGGAGGAGTCCTGCCAGGCGTAGGTCTCGCCGCCATCGACCTTGACCTGGCGCCAGTAGTCGTCGCCGTCGAACACCGCGCTGTAGCGGGTGCGGAACATGTCCGACGTGAGCGACGAGCGGATCGTCTCGCTCACCTCTTCGAACGAGGGCCACAAGTCGGCGAGCATGACCGAGTTGCCCTCGGTGTCGTGCCCGAGGGGCTCGCTCCCCATGTCGAAGTCCATCGTGCCGGCCAGCGCGTACGCCACGACGAGCGGCGGCGAGGCCAGATAGTTCATCCGCACGTCGGGGTGGATGCGCCCCTCGAAGTTGCGGTTACCCGACAGCACGGCGGAGACCGAGAGGTCGGCCGCTTTGACGGCGTCGCTGACCCCATCGAGCAGCGGGCCCGAGTTGCCGATGCACGTCGTGCACCCGAAGCCGACGAGATAGAAGCCGAGCTCCTGGAGCGGCTCGGTCAGTCCGGCGCGCTCGAGGTAGTCGACCACGACGCGCGAGCCGGGGGCGAGCGACGTCTTCACCCACGGCTTGGAGCGCAGCCCGAGCGCCACGGCCTTCTTCGCCAGCAGGCCGGCGCTGACGAGCACCTGAGGGTTGGAGGTGTTGGTGCAGCTGGTGATGGCGGCGATGACCACGTCGCCGTCGGTCATTTGGTGGTGCGGCGCCGCTGCGGGCTCGCCGGCGGCCGTGAGCGGCGTGCGCTCGAGCGCAACCCGGAACGAGTCCTTCGCCGTGGCCAGCGGGACCCGGTCCTGCGGGCGCTTGGGGCCGGCGAGCGAGGGCTCCACGTCGGCCAGGTCGAGGCTGAGGTGCTCGGAGTACACGGGCTCGGGCGCCGCGGGGTCGTGCCAGAGGCCCTGCGCCTTGGCGTACGCCTCGACCAGCGCCAGATGCGGCTCGTCGCGCCCGGTGAAGCGCAAGTAATCGATAGTGACCTGATCGATCGGGAACATGGTGCAGGTGGCCCCGTACTCGGGGCTCATGTTGCCGATCGTCGCCCGGGTCTCGAGCGGGAGGGCGGCCACGCCCGGCCCGTAGCACTCGACGAACGCCCCGACGACGCCGTGGTCGCGCAGCAGCTCGGTGACCGTGAGCACGACGTCGGTGGCGGTGATGCCCGCCGTGGGCTGGCCCGAGATGCGTAGCCCGACGACAGGAGGCAAGAGCATGGAGAGCGGCTGCCCAAGCATGGCCGCCTCCGCCTCGATCCCGCCGACGCCCCAGCCGAGCACGCCGAGCCCGTTCACCATGGTGGTGTGCGAGTCGGTGCCAACGAGGGTGTCGCAGAAGGCGCGCCCGTCGTCGGTCGCAAACACGAGGCGTGAGAGATACTCGAGGTTCACCTGGTGGCAGATGCCCATGCCGGGTGGCACGACGCGAAACCCGTCGAACGCACCCTGGGCCCAGCGCAGTAGCTGGTAGCGCTCCATATTGCGCTGGTACTCGACCGAGACGTTGGTGTCGTAGGACTGCGCGTCGCCCGAGCGCTCGATGATGACCGAGTGGTCGATGATCAGCTCGACGGGGACGAGCGGGTTGACGCGTGACGCGTTGCCGCCCAACCGGGCCAGCGCGTCCCGCATGGCGGCCAGGTCGACGACGCCGGGCACGCCGGTGAAGTCCTGCATGAGGACGCGCTCGGGGGTGAGGGCGATTTCGTAGGCGGCGTCACCAGCACCCTGCCCGTGACTCTCGGGATTCTCGCCCCAGGCGGCCACGGCGAAGATGTCGTCGGCCGAGACGTGGGGGCTGTCCTCGTGGCGCAGCAGGTTCTCGAGGATCACCTTGATTGAGTAGGGCAGACGATCGATGTCGTGGCGCTCGGCCAGCGAGGCGGCCTTGATGTTGAAGACCTCGTACGTGCGGTCTTCGACGATCAGGTCGGCCCGGGCGCCGAAGGTGTCGGGGTGTGCTTCGGTCGGGGATTCGGGGCTCATGCACCCATTCTGCCGTGGGTCTTGCGGGGTCGCCCACAGGCCGAGAGTCGGTGGCCTCGTCTCTGGGTGTCTACGGGTTCGGACTAATGAAAATAAGTGGACGCCTGCCCGGACCGGCTCGAAATAGAAGGAGCACCCCGTATGCACCTCGAAATGACGTGCGAAGGTCGGTGGGGCGCCGACCCAGACCCGTCAACCCGCATTGAGCGGCCATTTCGTCATGACTTCGTAACCCCACCTGGTGGTTCCGCACCGACCGAGGCGTGCATGATGCAGGGCAGTGCGCGGACGCGGCAACGCGAGGGGAGCGAGCGGGCACAGCCGGAGGCCGGCGTCGGCCCTCGCGCTGGCTGCCCTCACCCTTGCCGCGCTCGTGGCCTCCAGCGTCGTGGCAATCGGGCTGGCAGCCACCACGACGGCCGCACCCGCGGGCGCCTCCCTCGCGGCACAGGCCCACGTCTACAGCGATAACGGGATGATCGGGTTCGGGAAGGTGAGTCAGACCGCCCCCGATCTGCCGCAGCCGCTCAACTCGCCGGTGTTCTCGGGGACGGCGACTCCGGACGGCAACGGGTACCTGCTGGCCAGCGCAGACGGTGGTGTCTTCGCGTTCGGCGACGCCAGCTTCGAGGGATCGGCGGGCGACGAGCCGCTGCAGGGCCCGATCGTCGCCATGTCGCCGACGCGCGACGCCAAGGGCTACTGGCTTGGCGCGCTCGATGGTGGTGTCTTCGCCTACGGCGACGCCCAGTTCCACGGCTCCATGGGCGGCACGCACCTGAACCAGCCCGTCGTCGGCATGGCGGTCACCCCCGACGGCAACGGCTACTGGCTCGTGGCGGCGGACGGCGGCATCTTCTCGTTCGGCGACGCTGGCTTCTACGGCAGCACCGGAAGCCTGACCCTCAACGCGCCGATCGTTGGCATGGCGCCGACGCACGACGGCAAGGGCTATTGGTTGGTGGCCGCCGACGGCGGCATCTTCAACTACGGCGACGCGGTTTTCCACGGTTCGGCTGGGAGCGAGAACCTGCCCGACGGGGTCGTCGGCATGGTGGCGTCGCCCGACGGCGGGGGGTACCTGATGGCGACCCAGAACGGCGTCGTCCTCAACTACGGCGACGCGCAAGGCTTCGGCGGGCTGAGCCTCGACCCGACAGCCACGCAGATCTCGGCCATCATCGGCAACAACCAGGGCACCGGTTACTGGCTGCTCGACCCGCAGGCCTGGCAGTACAGCTTCTCCACCCTCACGCCCGAGCCCATGCTCCCGCAGTCAGCGGCGATCAACGCGGCCGTCGCTTCCCAGATAGGGCCCGACCCCGACACCCAGGGCGCCTACTGCAACCCGTACGGGCCCTGCGAGGAATGGTGTGCGCTGTTCGCCACCTGGGCCTGGGAGCAGGCCGGCATCCCTATCCCTCGCTACGGCTTCACCGGCGACATCTGGAGCTGGGCCGCCGCGCACGGCGCCGTACTCCCACCGACCGCCCTACCGGCGGTCGGTGACGCCGTCCTCTACGGCACCGGGCCCCAAAGCACCGCCACCTCGGTGCACGTCGGCCTCGTCACCCAGGTCTGGCCCGACGGCGCCATCATGACCGTCGGCGGTGACTCGGGACCCGGGCGCGACGGCTACCTCTCGGTCGCGCTCGACGGCCCGTTCCTGCCGGCCGATTCGGGCTCGTACAACGGTTCGCCGATTTACGCCTACGCCCAGCCGTAGGCACCACCTCGACGGCCTTGCCTAGGCTCCCCCCGGAGGTCCTCACCGTGCCCGTCTACGACTACCGCTGTTCGACCTGTCACGCCGTCTTCGACGAGCGCCGCCCGATGGCCGACGCCGACGCGCCGGCCAGCTGTCCCGACGGCCACGTCGGGGCGCGCCGCCTGCTGCCCGTCTTCGCCACCACCGGCCGTGCAGGCGAGCCGGTGGGAGGGGCGTGCGGCGCTCCCGTCGCGGGTGGTTGCGGCGCTGGCTGCGCCTGCTGCTGAGATCCGGAATCTCTCCGCCATGTCGCTCAGCTCAATGGATGACTACCCGGTCCACCAGGCCTCGGAGTTCATCGCGCACCCGGCCACCAGCGATCGCAACTTCTACGACCGCTACTACTTCAACATGCACCCGTGCGACGACGACTGGTTCGCCATCTTTGGGATGGGCCAGTACCCGAACCTCGGCGTCGTCGACGCCTTCATCGACGTGCGGCTCGCGGACTCCCAGCACATCGTGCGCTCGTCGGGGCCGCTACGGGACCGCGGCGACATCTCGGTCGGGCCGTTCCGGATCGAGGTGCTCGAGCCGCTGCGCAAGCTGCGGGTCATCGTCGAGCCGACCGCGGACCGGGTGGCCATGGACGTCACCTGGGAGGGCCACATTCCGGCGGTGGAGGAGCCCCGCCAGTACCTGCGTTCCAAGGGCAAGGTCGTTTTCGACACCCAGCGTCTGGCGCAGACCGGCGTGTGGTCGGGCACGCTGTCGGTCGGCGGCAACGACCTCGCTGTCACGCCCGACCGCTGCTGGGGCACCCGCGACCGCTCGTGGGGCGTGCGCCCGGTCGGCGAGCCCGAAAGCGACGGCATCCGCCAGGGCGAGCTGGTCCTGGCCGGCATGTGGAACTACTTCCCGATGCAGTTCGACGACCACACGATCATGTACATCTGCCACGAGCGCGATGACGGCGAGCGGCCGCTCGTCCAGTCCGAGCGAGTGTGGTCGGACCCGGCCAAGGGCGTGGAAGACCTCGGCCCCGCCGAGCACGAGCACCACCTGATCCCAGGGACCCGCGTGATTGAGCGCTCCGTCGTGCGCTTCCCCGAGGTGGAGCTCGAGATCGCGTGCCGGCCGATCCTGGCCAACTTCGTGTCGGTCGGCACCGGCTACGGCATCGACGCCGACTGGCGCCACGGGATGTACCAGGGGCCCGAAACCGTGACACAGGGCCTGGTCTTGTCGGTGGAGGAGATCAAGGGCCTGGCCCAGTACGGCATCGTCGACCACGTCGCCGAGTTCTCCTACAACGACCAGGTGGGCTACGGCCTGCTCGAGCACGGCTTCTTCGGCCCCTACCGTCGCTACGGCCTCATGGACGGGGCGATGGGCGCGCCGGCGGGCTAAGCAGACGCGCCCCGCGCCGCAGAGCTAAGCGGACGCGCCCCGCACCGGCTGGATGAGTGGCCGCGCGGAGATGCGAAGATGGGGGATGCCCGACGCTGTCAGCCTGCTCGCCGCCCGGCTGCAGGCCGCGTTCGACACCGTGTCCCCCGGGGCCGACCCGGTCCTGCGCCCCTCTGACCGCGCCGACTTCCAGGCCAACGGCGCCCTGCCCCTGGGCAAGCAGCTTGGCCGGCCGCCGCGCGAGGTGGCGGAGCAGGTCGTGGTGGCGGCGGACCTCGCCGGGATCTGCTCTTCGGTGGAGATCAGCGGGCCCGGGTTCATCAATCTGACCCTGTCGGACAAATTCATCTCCTCGCAGGCGGCTGAGGTCTCGGCCGACCCCCGCCTCGGGGTCGCAGTGGTGACGACGCCGCAGACGGTGCTCATCGACTACTCCTCGCCCAACGTGGCCAAGGAGATGCACGTGGGCCACCTGCGCACCACGATCATCGGCGACTCGCTGGCTCGTGTCCTGGCCTTCCAGGGCCACACCGTGCTCCGGGAGAACCACATCGGCGATTGGGGAACCCCGTTCGGCATGCTCATCGAGCACCTGCTCGACGTGGACGGGGCGGCCGACGCGGAGTCCTTCAGCGTGCGCGACCTCAACGAGTTCTACGCCGCGGCGCGCATCCAGTTCGACAGCGATCCTGACTTTGCCGAGCGCAGCCGCCGCCGCGTGGTGCTCCTGCAGACCGGCGACCTCGAGACCATGCGGCTGTGGGGCATCTTCGTGGCCGAGAGCATGCGCCACGCGCGCGAGGTGTATGACATGCTCGGCGTCCTCCTGACCGAGGAGGACACGGTCGGCGAGAGCTTCTACAACCCGTTGCTGCCCGTCGTTCTCGACGAGCTGAAGGCGAAGGGTCTGCTCGTCGAGAACGACGGCGCCCAATGCGTATTCCCCGAGGGGTTCACGAACCGCCAGGGCGAGCCGTTGCCTCTGATCGTGCGCAAGTCCGATGGTGGCTACGGCTATCCCGCCACCGACCTGGCTGCGGTGCGCGACCGCACCGGCCGACTGGGTGCGCAACGGTTGCTCTACGTGGTCGGGGCCGAGCAGTCCCTCCACCTGCGCCTGGTCTTCGCGACGGCGGTGCTCGCGGGCTACCTGCACGACATCTCCGACGCCGTCCACGTCGGGTTCGGCATGGTGCTCGGCACCGACGGCAAGAAGTTGGCCAGCCGGGCCGGCGCCTCGGATCGCCTCGTCGACCTGCTCTCCGAGGGGATTGATCGAGCCGCCGCCGCGATGAAGGACCGCGACAGCGAGCTGTCGCCCGAACAGCAGGCGGCAGTGGCGCAAGCGCTCGGCATCGGCGCGGTCAAGTACGCCGACCTCTCCACCGAGCCCATGACGAACTACGTCTTCGACTGGGACCGCATGTTGGCCTTCGAGGGCAACACCGGGCCCTACCTCCAGTACGCCCACGCGCGGATTCGTTCGATCTTCCGCCGCGCCGAGGCGGACCCGCCGCCGGCCGGGACGCGCCCGCGACTCGACGAGGCGCCCGAGCGCGCCCTCGCGTTGCAGCTGGTCCGTTTCGGCGAGGCGGTGGTGGCGGCGGCGGAGTCCCTCAGCCCATCCAAGCTGTGCACCTACCTGTTCGACCTGGCCACGGTCTTTACGACGTTCTACGAGGCCTGCCGGGTGCTCGTGGCCGACGAGGACGTGCGCACCTCACGGCTCGCCTTGTGCGACCTCACGGCGCGGGTGCTCGAGCAGGGGCTCTCGCTCCTCGGCATGGAGGCCCCGGCCCAGATGTGACCGGGGCCGGTCCGGACCGTATCCTCTGCCCCGCGCAACACGACCCCCAAGGAGCGGCAGAGAGATGGATCTGAACGGCACGTCGGCAATCGTCACCGGAGGGGCCTCGGGCCTCGGTGAGGCGACGTCACGCCTCCTGGCCGAGCGCGGGGTCCGCGTCGTCGTCGCCGACCTCCAGGCCGACAAGGGCGAACCTCTGGCCAAGGAGCTGGGCGGGCTGTTCGTCCAGACGGACGTCACCAACCCCGAACAGGTCATCGCCGCCGTCGAGGCAGCCATTGAGATGGCGCCGCTGAAGTCGCTGGTCAACTGCGCCGGCATCGGGTGGGCGACCCGCACCATCGGCCGCGACGGTGACTACTCGTCGGCGCACGACCTGGACCAGTACCGACGGGTGATCGAGATCAACCTCGTCGGCACGTTCAACTGCATCCGCCTGGCCGCCACGAAGATGAGCCTGAACGAGCCCGACGAGGACGGCGCCCGCGGCGCCATCGTCAACACCTCCTCGGTGGCGGGGGAGGACGGCCAGATCGGCCAGGCTGCCTACTCGTCGTCGAAGGGCGGCGTCATCGGCATGACCTTGCCGGTGGCCCGCGACCTGGCCGTGGTCGGGATCCGGGTGAACACGATCCTGCCGGGCCTGATCGACACGCCGATCTACGGCGCGGGCGAGGGATCGGACGCCTTCAAGGGCAAGCTGGCCCAGGACGTGTTGTTCCCGCACCGCCTCGGCAAGTCCACCGAGTTCGCCACGCTCGCGGTGGAGCTGCTGTCCAACTCCTACATGAACGCCGAGTCGATCCGGCTCGACGCCGGCATCCGCATGCAGCCCAAATAGCTGACGCACAGGGGGAGCGCGACGATGATCGACCCGGAGCTGGCCGCGGTCCTCGACTTCATACCGGTCTTCGACCTCGATGACCCGGTGGCGGCGCGCACCGGGTTCGAGAAGCTGCTCGTCTCGATGCGAAAGCCGCTGCCCGAGGCTGACTTGCTCGAGATCGAGGACCGACTGGTGCCGGGTTGGGAGGATGACCCCGAGGTCTCGGTGCGGGTCTACCGACCCAAGGCCGCCGCTGCGGCCGGCCCGGGCTCGACCGTGCCGGGCATCCTGCTCATCCACGGCGGCGGCTTCATCGTCGGCAGCGTCGAGGCCGAACACGTCGGCGCGGTGTTGATGGCGGTCGACGCCGGTGCGGTCCTCGTCTCGGTGGACTACCGCCTGGCCCCCGAGCATCCGTATCCGGCCGGGCTGCACGACTGTTACGCCGCGTTGTCGTTCCTCCACGCGCAAGCCGGCTCGCTCGACGTCGACCCGGCGCGCATCGCCCTGGTCGGCACCAGTGCGGGCGGCGGCCTCGCCGCGGCGACCGCGCTGTTGGCCCGCGACCGCGGCGGTCCGGCGGTCTGCTTCCAGATGCTGCACATCCCCGAGCTCGACGACCGGCTGGAGACGCACTCGATGCGCCACTTCGTCGACGCCCCGATGTGGAATACGCCACTCGCGGTGCAGAGCTGGAAGGCGTACCTCGGCGACCTCGCTGGCGCGGCCGACGTGCCGGCGTACGCAGCACCGGCTCGGGCCACCGACCTCAGCGGGCTCCCGCCCGCCTACGTGTCGACAGCGGAGAATGACCCGCTACGCGACGAGGGGATCGCCTACGCGCTCGCCCTCCTGCGGGCGGGTGTATCGGTGGAGCTGCACCAATTCCCCGGCACCTTCCACGGCTCGACCATCGTGGCTCGGGCCATGGTGTCGCGCCGGGCAAACAAGGAGGCGGCGGCGGTCTTGCGGCGTGCCCTGGGAGTGGTCGAGGAGTAACGGGCGATTTGCTCGCTCAATGAAGGCCTTCGGCGCCCAAGACGAGCAGGGCCGCCGCGATCGCCAACGGGACACTGACCAGGCCGAGCAGCACCGCACGCCGGATGTCGGGCTGCGCTCCCGTCGCGCGAGCCGCGCGCAGCCAGAGCACCCAGGCCAACGACCCGGTCACAAAGAGATTCGGGCTCACGTTGAGGCCGACGAGGAGCGGGTAGGGGTGCGGTGGCGGGCGAGCGGCGAGGAGCGAGGCGGCGGGAAGATTGTTCACCGCCACGCTCACGAGCGCGGCCACCGCAGCGGTGCCCCAGCCGTCGAGGTGCGAGAGCAGCGTGGCCGGACCGGACCAGCTACGGCCAAGGGCACCCAGAGCCACCGCAAGACCGAACAAGCCCACGAGCACAGGCAGCCCGAGCACCGCGGCGGCCGCCTGAGGCGAAGGGGTCCCGCGCCGGGCGCGCAGGGCGACTGCGACGAGCCCCACGGCGAGCACGGGGAGTGCGGGCGACTTGAGCACGACGACCAGCACGGTGACCGCGGCGACGGCGAGGAGGCCAACGCCGACCACGGGCACGGCGTTGTCGCCGGCAACGGCCACGGTTGTCCGCAGCGACTGGCGGTGTGCTGCAGCGATCACGAGCGCGGTGACGGCGGCGGCCGCCAGTCCGGCGGGGGCCATGTGAGCGAAGTACGAACGACCCGAGAGGTGGAGGTGGCCGAGCACGATCGCGTTCGTGAGGTTCGACCCGGGCAACAGGAGCGATCCGGCGTTTGACAAGAGCAGGCACGCCACGAGCAGTGGGACCTCGGACTCGCCGCGTCGGCGCGCGGCATACACGAGTACGGGGGTCAGGAAGGTGACGGAGGTGTCGAGGTTCAACAGCGTGGTCACCACGACCACGAGGAGGGCGCTGCCCGCGTAGAGGGCCCACCCGTTCGGGGCGAACCGCGCCAAGAGGTGACCGCTCGCTTCGAAGAGGCGGTCCTCCTGCGCCACGAGGCCGATCAGGAGCAGGCCGCTGACCAGCGCGAAGGCGGGCCAGTCCTGGGCGGCTGCGGCCCGGGCGTCCGCAGGAGATGCCACGGCAGCGGCGAGCGCGCCGGCCGCGCCAAGTGCAGCGAGCCCCCACGGCGCGGCGAGCGGACCCAAGAGGTTCCGGGGCGCGGCGACGCCGATGTCCGAGGTGTCGTGCACCTATCGACCCTGCCCGGTGCTCCGCTTCACGAAACCAGGGTGTCGCATTTGGCGGGTCCAGCCGACGTCCCGCCGGTGCGCGTGATGCGGCGGTCGCTACCAGCCCGTTGCCGCGATGATCGAACCGTTGAGCCGGGCCCCGGCCATGCCGCCGTCATTGGGAGCGCCGCCACAGTTCACGACCGTTCCGTTGGCCGTGGCCACCCAGTAACCGCCGCCGTCGGCCGTGACGAAGAGGGCGGTGGCAGGGTTCAGCCCCCCATACGGAGCGCCCTGTGGGCAGCCCGCGAACGCGGTCTGACCGTAGGAAGAGACTGCCCCGTTGGCGAAGAGGATCATGTAGCCATTGCCGTTAGGCGAGCGCGCGGCCGACGTCACCGGCACGCTCTGCGGCCCGGGCGCGCCGAAGTAGGGCGCATCGCCGAAGGTGTAGACGTGCCCGGTCGCCGTCACCACCCAGTAGCCGTTGCCGGTCGCGTCGGGCATGACGGCGACCGCCGCCCCCGAGCAGCCACCGATGCCGGGGCAGCTTCCGGCGAACTTGGCGTCGCCGAAGGCGAAGACTCCACCGTCGGAGCCAACCATGAAGTAGCCGCCGTCATCGGCCGAGGGCACCATTCCGACGATCGGGGCGTCCAGGCTGTGCGGGAGGCCCGAGCCGGAAGGGTTGATGCCGAGGCCGGGGATCGAACCGTCGAACTGCGTGTCGCCGTAGGAGAAGACGCCGCCGTCGGACGCATCGAGCCAGTAGCCGCCCTCATCCCCAGTCGGCACGATGCCGACCACTGGGCGTTGGAGACGTAGCGACCCCGTCGAGCCGTAGAACTGGGCCGCACCGAAGGTGAAGATCCCGCCGTCGGAGCCCACCAGCCAATAGCCATGCCCGAGGGGCCCGTTGACGACGACGGTCGTGGAACCGGTCGAGCCCGAGAAGACGCTGCTGCCTGAATACGTTCCTGAAATCGTGTCGGTCCCCGCCGGAGCGGTGGCCGCACTACAGGCGCCGCTGCCGTTCGACAACGTCGCCGTGCACAGCACTTTCGAACCGGCCGAGAAGGAGACCGAGCCGCTCGGGGTCGGCATGCCCTCGACCCCGGTCGTCACGGATGCGGAGTACGTGACCGAGTTGCCCAATTTCACGGAACTGGGGCTGGCGGTGATCGAGGTTTGCGAGGCTGGTTGGCCGTAATGCGCGGTCAGCTGGGTGGAGTCCGACCCGGTTGGATAGGCGATGACGTCGTGTGAGTTCTCCATGGTGATGAGAGTCGGCACATTGCCAGAAGGGTCAGCATCCGTGAAGTTGAGGTCGGTGAAGGTCGCGGTGCCAAAGTTCGCAAGTGGGGGCTGCGTCGGTGTCACGTTTGTCAATTCCTCGATCCACTCGGCCGACGTTTCCGGGGTGTCGTAGGAAAACTGTTGAGAAAAATTGTCGCCCGGCACGCTGAGGTCGGAAATATCGATCGTCCACATGTTCGGCGGGGCCGGGGACGGATTCTTGAAAATCTCGGCATTCATCTCGTCGCCTGGGTTGACCTGACCTATCTCCACTTCGGAGTCGGGTAGCAGCTCGTACCACGAGTAGTAATCCGGAAACCCTTCGAACGAGTCCTGTTCGGTGCCGGTCTGAATGAGGTCATGGTTCGTGTAGCCGTCAATACCGATCCAGGTCGAGGACACTCCGCGCGGCGTCGCCTGAACAGTGGGAACGGTCCAAGTGGCGCTGACGCTTGTGTAGGACGTTGCACCGCTCTCGACGAGTCCGGCCCAGTTGCCGGAGACAGTGTCGGTTGCTTGCTGGCCCGAGATGTGGGCGGTCTGGCTCTGCCCAGGGACCGGATGGTTGTAATCGGGGTTGACCCCGAGAACCGTGCCTTTGCCCCACTGCGGCCGAGACGACGGAGCGGCGTTCCCCTCCGGATGACTGCTCGTTGGCGCGGCGGCTTGGGCGACCTCTCCTGCAGCAGCCATCCCACCGAAGATCACGGCCCCCACGAGCGTGACCGGAGGAATCGTCTTGGCGATGCTTCGAACCCACCGTCCCCTCTGGGTCATGGCCGCGGACGGCCACGCGCGTCATCGACCCCCCCGAGCTGCAGCCGCCTCACGGCCGCGAGCGTAACCTGGCCGCCATCGAGCCCGACAGGGCCGTTTGGCCCGGATGGACCGAGGCGCGCCGCAACCGACCGCCACAAGAGAGGATTGTGTGCAGCAATGGCGTTCAGGGGCTGGCCCGAGACCGCATTCGCCTTCTACGAGGGGCTCGAGGCCGACAACTCGAAGGCCTACTGGCTCGATCACAAAGACACCTACGAGCGCGACGTCAAGGCGCCCATGGATGCGCTCCTCGCCGAGCTGACGAATGAGTTCGGCGAGACGAAGCTGTTTCGCCCGTACCGCGACACTCGCTTCAGCCGTGACAAGTCGCCGTACAAGACCGCGATCGCCGCACGGATCGGCGAGGGCTATGTCCAGTTCTCGGCCGATGGGCTCTTCACCGGCGCCGGGATGTACCACATGATGCCCGACCAACTCGCCCGCTTCCGCAACTCGGTCGCGTCGGAGAAGTCAGGCAAGAAACTCGAGGGCGTGGTCGCCACGCTCACGAAAGGTGGCCTGAACGTCCACTCCATGGAGGAGCTCAAGACAGCGCCGAAGGGCTACCCCATGGAGCATCCGCGCATCGGGCTGCTGCGCATGAAAGGCCTCGTGGCCTCACGCGCCTGGGAGCCCGCCGGCTGGCTCTCCACCTCGGCGGCCAAGAAGCGGGTGGCCGACGTGTTGCGCGCCACCGGACCCCTGTTGGCGTGGCTCGAGGCCAACGTTGGCCCGTCCGCCGAGGCAGACGCCTAACGCCTAACGAACGCTGCCGGAACCCGAACCGGAACAGAGAGGACGACCCCTAGCCGGTCCGGTAACAGGTCATCGACAGCGAGCCGTTGGCGTACCCGTCGATCACCACCTCGGGCGTGGTCCCCGCGGCCGCGGCGACGCCGGCGAAGTAGACGAGGGGGATGAAGTGATCGGGGCTCGGCACGGCGCGCTGGTAATCCGCATGACGGGTGAGCTTGACCACATCACCCGGTGCCTCGACCACGACCTCACGTGCGGCGTCGTCGAAGCGCTTCGCCCAGTCGAACGCCCCGTCGGGTTGGTCCCAGTCGAGCTGGCGGAGGTTGTGGACCACGTTGCCGCTCGCCACGATCAGCACGCCCCGCTGCCGCAATGGTGCCAGGCGCCGGCCCAGGTCGAGATGCGAGTCGAGCGG
Source organism: Acidimicrobiales bacterium (assembly GCA_035552395.1). Taxonomy (GTDB): domain Bacteria; phylum Actinomycetota; class Acidimicrobiia; order Acidimicrobiales; family RAAP-2; genus Bog-473. The sequence continues at coordinate 43,641 of DASZLL010000006.1, read as the reverse complement.
CTCGAGTGCGTTGATGCCCAACTGCACCACCGGCACATCTGCGTCCGGGTACATGTGCGTGAGCACCGACCAGGCTCCGTGATCGATACCCCAGCTGTCAGTGTCGAGGCCCACCCAGCGCGGATTGACCACCTTGGCCACCTCGGCTGCGATTTCGGGAGAGCCCGGGCACGGGTATTCAACGGCGAAGAGTTCGTCGGGAAAGCCGAAGAAGTCGTGGATGGTCCGGGGCGTCGCCATCGCGGTGACCGCCGTGGCATTCGTGTACCAGTGCGCCGAAATGCACAGGACCGCCCGAGGCCGCTCGGGCAGTTCCGCCGCGAGAGCGGCCCACGCCTCGGTGTAGCGGTTCTGCTCCAGGGCATTCATCGGGTTGCCGTGGCCGAGGAACAACACGGGCAGGGCAGCGGTCTCGGCGCCGGGACTCACGTAACCACCTTACGGTCGCACAGGTCTCGCTTGCCGGTCGTGCCCGCCGAAGCGCCCTTAGGCAGCGACGGCCTTCACCTCAGTTGATGCGTCCGCGCTCGAGAGCGCCTTCCAGAGCTCGAAGTAGTTCTTGTACGTGATGGCGCCCGTCGCGTAGCCGGCGCGCTCGAGCTCGGCGTGGAAGGCCGGCAGGTTGCGCCACGGCACGCCCATGTCGACGTGGTGCGCAAGATGCCATCCCGTGTTGTACGGCACGATCCAGAATCTCGCCAGCCACGACTGCCGCACGTAGTGCGTGGTCGCCCGCCGGTCCGGGCTCCTTTCCATGCCTCCGTGCTCCGCGATCGAGCGGAGGCGGTTGATGACCCGCCACTCGGTCATCCACGGCAGGAACCACAGCAGCGGGTAGGTCCACCAGCGGCCCGTGGCGGTCCACATCGCCGCCCACAGCACGATCTGCACGGCGAGGATGGAGAGGCCGATGGGACGGAATGGACCCTGGCGCGCCGTGTTCTTCACCAACGGCACGAAGTTCTTCCAGCCGCTGATGCCGACGCCGTCGCGGAGCAGGCGGCGGTACAGCGCACGCCGCGTGCACGGGTACGGCCGGTAGAACGCGATATCGGGCTCGTCGGGCCCGAACTCGTCCTTGTGGTGCGCGAAGTGCACCCGGCGGTAGAGCTGCACCGGCGTGAAGACTGGATACGCCACCACCCACTTGCCGATGGCGTCGTTCCACCGCTTGTTGGTGAACAGCAGCTTGTGCGCCGACTCGTGCATCAAGATGGCGAAGCGGGCGTACATCGGACCCATGAGCACGAACGCGATCAGGAAGCTCCACCACTGGTCGATCCACACGGCGCCGCCGATGATCACCGCGACCCAGAACCACACCATGAAGACGGACAATGCATTGCGCCCATCGGCGATGTGTCGCAGGTCGCCCCGCAGCGCCGGGATGGCCATGCCGTTGCCCAGCAACCGCTCGCTCGGGAGCACGTCCGGCCGGTCGCCTACAGGAGGCACCATGGTGGTTGCCATACCCCTATATTACGGTATTCAATCAACTGATGCAAGTGCGTAATGACCCAGAGGCACCCACGCCGGGGCGCCCGCTCACCGCTCGATCCGTCATGGCCAGTGCCCTCCTCGGCATGGACCCGCCCGAGCTGCCAGTGGCCCAGCTCGTCCGTCTGACCGGCCTCTTCGGCATCAGCGAAAACCGCGCCCGGGTCGCCCTCAGCCGCATGGTCGCCGCCGGCGAAGCCACGTCCGACGGCGCCGGCCTCTACCGCCTGGCCGGGCACCTGGCCGCCCGCCAGGCCCGCCAGTCGGCCAGCCGCTCGGGCGTCACCTCCGACTACGACGGCTCGTGGTGGCTGGTCGTCGTGACGACGAGCGGCAGCACGGCCGAGGTTCGAGGCGCCCGTCGACGCGTCCTCGCCTATGCCCGGCTGGCCGAGCTGCGCGAGGGGGTGTGGATGCGGCCGGCCAACGTCGCCGTACAGTTCCCCGACTCCCTGGACGTGGACGTCGAGCTGATGACCGCGGTCCCGCCCACCGCGAAGCAACTGGCCGGGCGCTTGTGGGATCTCCCGGCCTGGGCTCGGCACGCCGACGAGCTTCTGAGCGCCCTCGACGCGCTGGTGCCGGACGGCCCCGAAGCGTTGGCCCCCGGGTTCGAGCTCTCGGCCGCCGTGCTGCGCCACCTGCAGGCCGACCCGCTGCTCCCTGCTGAGCTCCAGCCGCCGCATTGGCCCGGTGCCCGCTTGCGCGAGACGTACGACGGCTGGGACGCGCACTATCGCGCCACCCTCCGTTCTTGGAGCCGCGCCACGTAACGAATCGCGCCCTACAGCCCGATTAGCTTTTGGCACTTATGGAAATCGAGCTCGCGTTCATCGGCGTTCCTGTCACGGACCTGGCCGCCGGCCGGGACTACTTCGAGCGCCTCCTCGGATCGCCGCCAGACGTGCTGGTCAACGCAGACGAGGTCATGTGGCGCGTGGCCGAGGAGGCCTGGCTCTACGTCGTGGTCGACCGTCCACGCGCCGGCCACGCGTTGGCCACGCTGTCGGTCGGGGACCTCGACGCAACCCTGGTCGAGTTGGCCGCCCGTGGGATCAGTCCCGCCAGCGTTGAGCAGGTCGGAGACGCGGGCCGCAAGGCGACGGTCCTCGATCCCGACGGGAACTCCGTGGCGATCATCGAGGTGTCCTACTAAACCTTCTCCCACACCGAGATGTGGCTCCGGCTCTCACTCGTAAAAGGCGTCCGGTCCCAGTCGCTCCAGCGTTCACGCAGCGACATGCCGGCGAGCCGCGCCATGAGGTCGAGCTCGGCGGGCCAGACATAACGGAAGGGGGCGGAAAAGGTCGCTATTTCGCCGTCCCGGTCCCAGATGTGGTGGGAGATGGAGCCCTGCGTGACCACGTCGTACTCTTCGAAACCGAGATGCGCAGGGTCGACGGAGAACATTCGTACGGTCTCGCCGGGCGGCAGCCGTCGCAGCTCGGGCACCATGACCTCAATGACGAAGCGTCCGCCCGGGCGCAAGTGCCACGCGACGTTGGCGAAGCACGCGACCTGATCGTCCTGCGTGGTCAGGTTCATGATCGTGTTGCGCACGAGGTAGGCGAGCGAGAACGCTTCCTTCCCAGCCTCCACCTGCGTCGAGGCGAAATCACCGAGAGTGACGTCAACCACATCCCCGCCCGGATCTCGCCGCATCTGAGTGATCATGTCGGGCGACATTTCGATCCCGTACACCGCCAAACCGCGCCGGCTGAGCGGGAGGCCGAGTCGGCCGGTGCCTATGCCGAGTTCGAGCACGTCACCTCCCTGGGCAAGGTCTGCGAGGAAGTTGACCGGAGGGTCGACCATGCCCGGTTCGAACAGATGCGGCCACAGGGAGGCGTAATCGGTAGCGATCTTTCCCTTGAAGTGGTTCTCCGGCACCTGTCTATGGTGCCAGCGCCGCACTCGCCAGGGATAGCCTCTCGTCGTGCCGACCGGTGCCATCGTGGCCATCGTGATCGTGTTCGCCGTGGTGTTCGTCTACGTCATCTCGCGCGCGGGAGCAGCGGCCGGACGGAAGCGCGGCTATTCGGGCATGGGCGGAGAGACCATCGTCCGCTGCAGCCGAGGCCACCTCTTCACCACGTTGTGGATCGTGGGAGCGTCGGTCAAGGCCGTTCGACTCGGCACCAAGCGTTACCAGCGCTGCCCCGTGTGCCAGAAGTGGCGCATCGTCGTGCCGGTGCCCGATGACGACCTCACCGACGAGGACCGGCAGGTCGCCGCGACGCACCACGATACGAAACTGCCCTGAGACTGGCGCCCCCGCCGCTGCGGCCGCGACGTCAGTCAGTGTGCGCTCGGCCCTCCACGCCATGTTCGTGTGAAGGGTGTAAGGGTGTAAGGGTGGAGAGGCCGCATTCGGTCCACCTGATCGATGCGAGAGCCCCCTCGTGGCGCCGCCGTCGCCTCGGCCAACCGTAGTAATCAGGTCATGCGTACGCCCTAGGCGGCGTGCGACTGAGAGATCCAGGTCTCGTACATCTCGGCGTAGTTGCCGCCGAGGGCCACCAGCTCATCGTGCGAGCCAACCTCGAGCAAGCGGCCGTCGCCCACGACGACGATCCGGTCTGCCCGCATGGCCGTGGATAGACGGTGGGCGATCAGGACGGCGGTGCGACCTTCGAGCAGGACGTCCAACGCCGCCTCGACCATGGTCTCGGACTGGAGGTCCAGGTTCGAGGTCGCCTCGTCGAGCACGAGCACTCGCGGTTCGGCCATGAAGGCCCGACCCAGAGCGATGAGCTGGCGCTCACCCGAGGAGAGCGACTGCCCGCGCTCGTGGACCGGTGTGTCGAGTCCGTAGGGCAAACGTTGCACGAGCTCGCCCAGGCCGACCTGGTGCACGGCGTGCCAGACCTCGTCGTCGGGCGCGCCCGGCCGGGCGAACGAGATGTTGTCCCGGATCGTCCCCGCGAACAGGAACGGCTCCTGGGGCACCACGCCGAGCTGCGAGCGCAACGACGAGAGCGTGACGCGCTGGAGGTCGTAGCCGTCGATCAGCACCCGGCCGTCCGTCGGGTCGTAGAAGCGCGTGACCAGCTTGGCCATCGTCGACTTCCCGGCGCCGGTCGCGCCCACGAAGGCCACCGTCTCCCCGGGCGCAATGGTCAGGTCGACGTCGTGCAGCACCGGGATCGCGGGGTCGTAGCCGAACGACACGTGGTCGAAGCGGATCTCGCCTCTGATCGGCGGGAGCTGCACCGCGTCGGGCGCCTCGAGGACCGACGGCTCGGTTTCGAGTAGGCCGCGCAGCTTGAACACCGACGCCCGGCCCTGCTGGAAGGTGTTGTACTGCTGCACCAGGAGCTGAATCGGCGAGAAGAAGCGGTTCACGTAGAGGAAGAACGCGGTCAGCTCGCCTAGGTTGATCTCCCGCGGGTGGTGCAGGTACATGGCGCCACCGATGCCCAGGATCAGCAGCTGGCCGAAGACGCTGATGACCTGTGAGCCCGGACCGTAAATGCCGTTGATGCGGCCGGTGTAGTTGTTGGCGTCGCGGTACGAGCCGACGATGTCGCGGTGGGTCTCGACGTTATAGCGCTGCCGGTTGTGCGCGCTGACGATGCGCACGCCCTGCAGGCTCTCGGAGAGGTCCGCCAGGACCAGCGCGATGCCGTCGCGCACCTTGTCGTAGCCGCGCTCGGAGGCCCGCTTGAACCAGACCGACATGAGGACGAGCGGTGGCAGGACGGCGAAGACGGTGATGGCGGCCAGGGTGGCATTCGTGGCGAAGAGGAAGATCGTGATGACGACCATGGTCAGTCCCTGAATGGCGAACTGCGCCAGGCCGTCCTGCAGCAACTGCTGCAGGTTCTCGATGTCGCTCGTCATGCGGCTCATGACGACGCCGGCCTTCTCCTCGGTGAAGAAGTCGAGCGAGAGCCGCTGGAGGTGCCGGAACACCTTGATGCGAAGGTCGTTCATCACCCACGACGCAAGCCGGCCGGTCACCCGAGCCTGTCCGTACTGCGCACCCGCCGACACGCAGATGGAGATCAGATACAGGATCGCCATGAGCACCACGATGCCGAAGTCGTAGTGGGCGTTGGGGGTCTGCTTGGTCGGACCAGTGAGGCCGTGATTGATGGCGTAGGACACGAAGCTCGGGCCGAGCTGGGTGAACAGGGCGATGGTCCCGACGAGCAAGGCGGCCAACGCACACATGCCCGGGTACTCCATCAGGAGCGTGGTGAGCGACAGCTTCTTGGACTCGTGCGGCGAGGGCAGCTGCGTGAAGAGGGCGTCGGACTCGCCGCGCTCGGGCTCCTCCTTCAAGAGGAGGTCGACACCCGCCTGCAGCTCGTGCGGGATGCCACCGAAGGGCAGCCCCGCCTGCGGTGAGCCCGGCGGTCCACCGCCACCGATCGGCGGTCCACCGCCACCGAACATCATGTCGACACCTCGGGCTTGACCTCGGGCCCGACCTCGGGCGCCAGGTCCAGTTCTTCGGCTTCCAGCACTTCCCCGTCGGCCTCGGACTCCAGGCCGAGGTCCTCAAGACCCTCCGCCGCCACGACGTCAGCGGTCTCCTCTCTGGCCGCCTGCGCCAGGACCTCGGAATACAGCGGCGTCGACGCCAGCAACTCAGCGTGCGTCCCGTCGGCCACGATGCGTCCGCCGTCGAGCAGGACGACCCGGTCCGCCAGGGAGATGGTCGAGAGCCGGTGGGCGATGATCAGCGTCGTGCGTCCCTCCATCAGGACGCGTAACGACGAGTGGATGCGCTGCTCCACCTTGACGTCGATGGCGCTGGTGGCGTCGTCGAGGATCAGGATGGGAGGGTTCACGAGCAGCGCCCGGGCGATGGCGATGCGCTGACGTTGACCACCCGAGAGCGTGTAGCCGCGCTCGCCGACCACCGTCGCGTACCCGTCGGACAGCCGGTTGATGAAACCGGACGCACCCGCGGCTTCGGCGGCAGCCACGACCTCCTCCATGGAGGCGTCGGGACGGCCATAGGCGATGTTGTCGCGGATGGACACCGAGAAGAGGAACGGCTCGTCGAGGACGACGCCGATGTTGCCTCGCAGGCTCGTCAAGGTGAGGTCGCGCACGTCGTGACCGTCCACCCGAACGGTGCCGCCGGTGGCGTCGTAGAAGCGCGCCAGGACCCGAGCGACACTCGACTTCCCGCTGCCGGTCCGCCCCACGAGGGCCACGGTCTCGCCGGGATTGAGATGCAGGTTGAAGTGGCGCAGGATGTCGCGTCGCCCGTCGTTCTCGTCGCCCGGCTTCGACAAGAGGCTGTCGGGCGCGTAGGAGAAGGTGACATCGTCGAACTCGACGTCGCCGTGGCTGTTGACCAGGTCGACCGCGTCGGGCCGGTCCACGATCGTCGGTTGCTCATCGAGGATCTCGTAAATCCGCTCGGCCGAGGCCGAGGCGCGCTGGCCCATCATGATGAGCATCCCGAGCATCATGAAAGGGGCCTGCATCATGATCAGGTAGAGGTTGAACGAGACGATCGAGGCGACGGGCAGGTGGTCGTGGATGACGAACCACCCGCCGACGAGCAGCACGAGGACCAGACCGACCTGGGAGAGGTTCTGCACCAGGGGAGCAAAGCGAGCGCGCAGGTCGGCATCCTTGATATAGCCCCACTGCACCCGGTCGGCCGCAGTCGCCAACTGCCGGAGTTGCTGCTGCTCGGCGGCGAAGCTGCGCACGACGCGCACGCCATTGACGTTCTCGTCGACCACCGTGGCCACCTCGGCCAGGCGGGCCTGGATGATCCACGACACCGGGAAGAGCGACTGCCGCATCCGGACGCCGACGAGATAGATGAATGGCATCGCCGCCATGGCCACGAAGGCCAACGGCACGCTGATGGAGAGCATGAACGCAAAGGCCACCAGCGCGATGGAGCACTGCACCAGGATCATCGGCGCGAACGTCAGATACATCTGCACCGAGCGGATATCCGAGTTGGCCCGCGAGATAAGCTGACCCGACTGCACTCGGTCGTAGAACGGGAACGACATCCGGGTGAAGTGCTCGTAGATGATGTTGCGCAGGTCGAACTCGATCGCGTAGGCGACCTTGAAGAGGTTCGTGCGCGAGATGTAGCCGAAGACCCCGGTCGCCACGGCCAGGACGCCGATCAACTCCACGTAGCCGTGCAGCGGCTGCGTCCGATTGATCAGCGAGTTGGTGATGCCGTTCTGGAGGATCTTGGGGATCCACACCTGGATGATCAGTCCGAGGAACGAGAAGATCAGCGCGGAGAACCACTGCACCTTGTGCGCCATGACAATCGGCGTGGCGCGCTTGATCCACCCCTTCTCACGGTCCGGGTCGATCGTGGACTTCGGCTTCTCGTAGCGGCTCAGCGCCCCCATGGGTACGTACGCCGCGAACGGCAGCGTCTTTTCGGGCGTGGCCACCGCCTCGTCCATCACCCGGCCGTTCCCGGCGGTCTGCGCCGGCGCGCCGGATTCCTCGAGGCGGTCCTCGGTCTTGCTCAACGGTCTACGCCTTCCGCCCGTGCGTTCGTCGGTTCCTTCGCCGCCTCGCGCGCCGCCGCCATCGCCAGTCCCCATAGTTCGAGAGAGCGAAGGGCCATGGCTTCTTCTTTGTCGGGAAGGTGGCTCGCGATCGAGGCTAGGTATTCGTCGACGGCCTTGTCCGCGTCCGAAAGGATCCGCTCGCCATCCTCGGTCAGACGCAAGGAGACCTTGCGGCGGTCCGTGTCCTCCTGCCGGCGATCGACCAGACCCCTGGCGACCAGGCCGTCAATGAGCGCGGTGATCGACGGTCGGCGCACGGCCAGGCGGTCGGCCAGCCCCGAGGCGGCGGAGGACCCCTCCGCCAGGATGCCGAGCACCCGGAACTGGGGGAGCGTGAGGTCGACGGTGCCGAGCGCCACCTCCACGCGCTTCGCCAGCCAGGCCGCGACGCGACCGTGGGAACCCAGCACGCCCGGAGGGGACGTAGGCACGCCGGCAGCCTTGGCGGCCCGAGTCTTTCGGAGCGGCGGCGCGTCAGTCGAAGGGGGCGTGGTCACGGACACTTCGACCATCATACAGTTAGACGCTCTAACTACGGTCCGAGGCCAGCGCCCTCAGCGCTTTCGGGTGTAGCGCTCCTGGTCGAGCCCACTCAATGCTGGGGTGACGCCCTAAACGTCGCTGGTGCGCCCGTTATGAGCCGCCGTGGGCGTGACCCTGGGAGCCGGCGCCGCTCTCTGGGCCGCCGGCTCCCATCGGGCTTCCGCTGCTCGCACCACCGGGAACGCCGTTGGGGGTCGAGCTAGGGGACTCGCTGGACGAAGGGCCGGCGGGAGTCACGCTGGTACAGACGACCTGCGGGACGACGGAATGCGCATTCGGATGGCCCGCACTGGCAATTTGTGCGCGGCAGAGACCGGGCAGCGCCTGAGTGCTGGGCCCGTTGCCCTGCCGACCCGACGTCGCCGGGACGGCCGACGTGCCCGCGCGCGATGTGTTCGGGGAAGCCTGCGTCGTGGTTGTCGTGGGCGCGCGAGTTCCGACGGTGCGACCCGACGATGTCGCGTTCCTCGCCCCCCCGCCGCTGGACACGGCCGCCGCCGTGGCGGAACCTGCCCCGATCACGATGATCGCGGCAGTGACGGCAATCTTCGTAGTCGTGGTCTTCCAGAGCATCTTCTTCTTCTCCTCCTCGTCGGTCGAATGGCTCTCGTGAGGAGCGCGTTGCGCGCACGCGTCAGACGCGCCGAGCGCCACTGCGTTCTCCGATGGGCGCCGGAACGGCGCGCCAAAAGCGACGCTTGTCCGAGTGGAGCACTACCCACATAGCGGGCTGTTATTCCTCGGATACGCCCCCACCTCGCATCGTCATCAGGTTAGTGCCGCACGAGATCCAGTTGACACGACGGTGGTACAGCGTGCCGCCACCGCGCCCACAGCGATGGGATCGTCTGGGCACGGCGGCTTGCGGCAATGAGGGGTAGACGGGAACGGTCAAAATCCTTACAGTCCAGTGGTCTGGATTGATCTCAACGCGGAGGAGTGGTGGGCTCGATGAAGCGTTTGTTGTCGCTGTTGGCGGTGTTGCCGACGTTGTTCCTTTTCTCTTCAGTGGCGGGAGCCGCCTCGTCCGCCGTCCCGCAGGTGTTCCACAGCCCGATCAACATTTTGGGCATCGAGAGGAACAACGTCACGTCTGAGAACTGGTCGGGCTACGCGGTCGAATCGCCGAGCCAATTCACCGAAGTCCTCGGCAGCTGGGTCCAGCCGACCGCAAAATGCACAAATCTGGGCAAGACATACGGCGCGTTCTGGATCGGCCTGGACGGCTTCGCCAGCTCGTCGGTGGAGCAACTGGGAACCGACTCGGACTGCAAGAACATCAACTCACCGACCTACTACGCATGGTACGAGATGTACCCGGCGGCCTCGGTCACCGTGTCGCCGACGCAGTTCCCGGTCAAGCCAGGGGACACGATGACCGCGTCGGTCACGCGCTCGAGCACGAGCTACACCTTGTCGCTGCACAGTAGCGAGGGCTGGACGTTCTCGACCACTCAAAGCGGCAGCGACGCCAACTCCTCGGCTGAATGGGTTGCCGAGGCCCCCGACACGTGTCTGCTGATCTTCTGCAGCAACGCCAAGCTCACGAACTTCGGATCGGTGACGTTCTCCGGCGCCCAAGCGGCAACGGGCGGGTCGCTCGAGCCGGTGTCATCATTCACGACCAACAGCGGCCCGCACGACATCACGATGACCACGAGCAGCGGGACCATCCGGGCGCAACCGGGCGCCCTGACCGCAGGCGGCGAAGGGTTTTCCGACACCTGGGTGCACAACTAAGGGATCCGCTTCTCACACCGCGGTCCTGAGGTGGGCGCTATCTATCTACAGTTGTCCCCATGGCTCTACCGTTCCTGCGTGCCCCACTCGGGGTCGAGCTGGCGCAGGAAAAGGGCGCAGCGCTGCTCCTCGTCGACCTCGCCGATGGCGGCGGCGGCCAGCTGCAGGTTGTGGAGCGATCGGAGGAAGCCGCGGTTGGACTCGTGGCGCCAACGCACGTAGCCCGAGCCACGCCATCCCGCGGCGCGCAGGGCGTCAAGGCCCCGGTGGTAGCCGACGCGGGCGTAGGCGTATTGCTCGATCGGGTTGTCGGCGAGCTCGGCCAGGTCGGCCCAGGCCTGTAGGCAGCGCGGGTCGCGGGCGGCGACGGCCGCTACCGCCTCCCGACGACGGTCCGGAGGGAGGGACCGGGCCGCGTCGAGAGCGGCGGCGAGGTCCGGTGCGAGCGGGTCGAGAACTGTCTCCGGAGTTCCGGAGGTGAACTGGACTGCATGCTCTGGGGTCACCGGGCCATGTTATGAGCGCCCCGCGGAAGAACGGTCGGGTTCGCCGGAGCGGCGCGCGGTGGGAGTCTGGCGCCGGACCCCGGAATGTCGGAACGCCGGGGCCCGGCAGTACTGTTCCGGGCCGTGTTGGTGCCTGAGCCCGCTTCGTCGACGTCGTTCGAGCATCACCCGGGCCTGCGCGGCCGCGAGACCGAGGCCCACGACATGGCCGACGTGCTGCGCCGCCTGATCCGTCTGTCGGTCAGTACGGCTCCGTCTGCGGAGGAGACGCAACGGCTGACGGCGCAGTTGGCGGCCGTAGCGGACGAGCTCGAAACGCACACACCCGAAGTGTCGATCCCGCGTTTCATGGCGCCGGACCCGGACGGCCCGCCCAAGGAGGTGCCGCTCGGCGGCGCCATGCCCTACGACCCGATCGTGGGTCGGTTCAACCCGATTGCGCTGCCCGTCGTACTCGAGTTCGACCCGCCGATCGCCCGTGGGCGCGCCGTGTTCGACGTCGTCTACGAGGGCGCGCCCGGGTGCGTGCACGGGGCGGTGCTGGTGGCGGCGTTCGACATCATCTTGACGGCGGCCAACGCCATCGCGGGGCACACCGGCCCGACCGTGCGCCTCGGGGTGCGCTACAAGCGGCCGACGTTGTGCAACGAGGAGGCCGTGTTCGAGGGCTGGGTCACCGAGGTCGCCGGGAAGCGAATCCATTCGGAGGGCCGCATCATCCAGGGCGGGATCGTGACGGTCGAGGCCTCTGGCGAGTTTGCCATCTTCAACAATGACGGTGTGCACCGCATGGCAGCGGCGAGGCGCCGGGCCTTCGACACCGGCGAATAGCAGCCGAACCACCCTTAGCATTCTCGTGGTGAGCCGCTTGACGCTGGAGCCCTCCCGCGATCCTGCCCGGTACGCCTTCGTGCACCGGCTGCGCACGCGCTTTGCCGAGACGGACGCCATGGGGGTCATTCATCACGCGGCGTACTTGCCGTACCTCGAGGAGGCGCGAGTCGAGTATCTCCGCTCGATCGAGCATCCCTACGGAGCGGTGCGCAGCGGGCGGGGCGACGACAGCCGGGACTTCCCCGTGCTCGAGGTGGCGCTGCGCTATCGCAAGCCATTGCGCTTCGACGAGGAGGTCGGCGTGGCGCTGGTGATCGGCGGCGTTACCGGGACGACCTTCCAGATCGCGTATCTCGTCTCGGTCGGCGGGGAGGCCCGGGCCACCGCGGTGACCGTGCACGGGTGCGTCGACCGCCGGGGCCGCCCAGCGCGCCTGCCGGCGTGGGTAGCGGAGAAGTTCGGACACAGCGACACAGCCAATTCCTGAGTCAGGGGCTTCGTGGTGGCACGACCGCTGCCCGTATAGCTGACCACCTGGTTTCCGAGTCAATGCTGCCGCACAATGCGAGGGTGAGGGACCACTGGGGGGTGCCGGTAGTCAGGGCTGACCTGGCCGGAAGAGGCGGTGACGATCCTTGACGCCTGATGGAGGAGCCTTCGGGATGGCCCGGTACCGATTCGGGCCGACCTTGCGCCGTCGTCGGGGTGGCTTGCTCGCGTTGGTCGTGCTCGTGGGCCTGCTGGGCGGGCTGGCCATGGCGTGCCTCGCGGGCGCTCGTCGGACGCAGTCCTCGTACCCGACCTACCTGACCTCGACCAACCCCTCGAACCTGTCGCTCGGCACGGCCCTCTTCAATCCTGCGATTGGTTACACGTCGGGCTACGACGGTCCCATAATCAAACGGATCGCCGCTCTCGCGGGCGTGACGCGAGCCGAGTCCTATGCCGAGTCCTTCGGGGTGCCGCTCGAACCCAACGGGAAACCCAATCCCGCCCTCGAAAACACAAACGTCACCTATGGCGTGCTCGGCTCGGTCAACGGCCTGTACTTCGACATGGACCGCGCTTCGGTGGTCGCGGGGCGGATGGCCAACCCGAACAATCCGCACGAGATCGTGGCGACCGCCGGCGCGGCCAGCGAGCTCGGTCTGCATCTCGGCGAGTCGTTGCCCTGGGGCTTCTACACCGACGCGCAGTCCACCTCTTCGGCCGCTCTACCGAGCCCGGCGATTCGAACTCGGCTCACCTTGGTGGGGATCGTCGCCCTCAACAACGCCGTCGTGCAGGACGACGCCGATGCGACGAACGATCAGTCAGTGATCTTGTCGCCGCCGCTCACGCGGTCCCTGCTGGACTGCTGCTCGGACTTTACGTTCACGTTCCTGCAGCTGCGGCACCACGGGTCAAGTGTGTCGACCGTCGAGCGCGAGATCGAAAGCGTGGTTCCATCCAAGCTGCCCTACGACTTTTTCGACCCGTCGGTCGAAGAAGCGAAGGCACTGCACTCGATCAAGCCCGAGGCGATCGCACTCGGCGTGTTCGGCGCCATCGCGACGTTGGCCGCCCTCCTCATCGCCGCGCAGTTGATCGGACGGCAACTCCGCTCCTGGACCGGCGAAGAGCAGGTCCTGCGTTCGCTCGGTGCGAACCGATCGATGATCATGGTCGACGCGCTCGCCGGACTCCTGGGGGCGGTCGTCGCCGGGGCGCTGGCGGCGTGCGTCGTTGCCGTCTGCCTCTCCCCTCTGTTCCCACTCGGTCCCGTACGCGCGGTCTATCCCGACAAGGGTGTGTCCTTCGATTGGACCGTGCTGGGGCTCGGCACCCTCACTGTGGTGGTGCTCCTCAGTGGCGTCGCCGGCCTGGTGGCCTGGTGGGTGGCACCACACCGCACTGCCATTGGCGCTCGCCCGGTCTCGATCTCCAGGGTGGCCAACGTCGCGGCGGGCTGGGGGATGCCGGTCCCCGCGGTGACCGGCATCCACCTCGCGCTCGACCCCGGCTCCGACGCCGTGCCGGTGCGATCCGCGATCCTCGGCGCCGTCCTCGCCATCTTGGTCGTGGTGACGACCGTGGTCTTCGGCTCCAGCCTCAACTCGCTGGTCGCGCATCCGGCGCTCTACGGGTGGAACTGGGCGTACCAGCTTGACGCCGGCGGTGGGGTCGGCGACCTCTCAGCCGCAACGGCCGACCACCTGCTCGCCTCCGATCGTCAGGTCGCCTCGTGGTCGTCGTACTCCTTCGCCAACCTTCAGATCGACGGGAGCACCGTCCCGGTGCTGGGCGCATCGCCCGGCGAGGCGGTGGGCCCACCCGTGCTCAGTGGGCACGGCTTCGACGGCACCGGGCAGATCGTGCTCGGCGTGGAGACGCTGGCCCAACTGCACAAGCGGGTCGGCGACACCGTCGAGGTGGGGTACGGCGCCGCAAGGCCGCGGCTCTTGCACATCGTCGGGACGGAGACCCTGCCCGCCATCGGCGTCGCCGGCGTCACCGGCCATCTCTCAATGGGAATCGGGGCAGAGGTCGACTACCACCTGATCCCCGCCTCGGTGCGCAACAGCTTCGGGAACGCGCCTGCGGGCCCCAACGCCGTGTTCGTGCGTCTCAGACCGGGCGTCGACGGCACGGCGGCGCGGCGGGGACTGTCGCACATCGCGACCAAGCTCACGCTGCCGACGAACTACGGCGTGACCCTGGTCGGCGTGCAACGTCCCGCCGAGATCGTCAACTACCGGTCGATGGGGGCGACGCCCGCGGTCCTCGGCCTCGCCCTGGCATCTGGGGCGGTCGTCGCGCTGGGCCTGACGCTGGTCGCCTCGGTGCGCCGCCGCCGCCGCGACCTCGCGATGCTCAAGGCCTTCGGCTTGACCGGACGGCAGCTCGCACTGGCGGTGGCGTGGCAGGCGGGAGTCGCCGTCGCGGTCGGCGTCATCGTGGGCATTCCGCTCGGCATCGTCGCCGGACGCCAACTCTGGACCCTGTTCGCCAACCAGATCTATGTGGTGCCCGGGCCCGCCGTGCCGGTCGCGTGGATGGTCGCGATCGGCGCGGCGGCGATCATCCTCGCCGTCGCGGTGGCCGCCGTGCCGGGCCGAATCGCGGCGCGGACCCCGACGGCGATTCTCCTGCGGGCCGAGTAACCGGCTCGAGCGCTCAGTCGTAGTGGCGGAGTGACGGCCACACCGCACCCCAGGATCGCATGGGCCCGGTGCAGACGTAGACGCGGCCGCCCTCCTCCTGGTTGCTGACGCCCTCGTCGTTACGGATGGTCGCCGCGATCCGGACATGGGCAAACAGCGACGTGATCGAGCGGACGTCGGACGTGGAGGCGTTCCCGGGGAGCACGACCACGACGGTGGTCGCCTGCGGATTGCCAGGCCCCCAAAACCACTCCGAGTTCTGCCCGCTGAACGCGGTCGGCAGCCCGTCCGCCGAGCCGAGCTCGTTGACGGCGCCGGCCTCGCCGTAGTTGCCGGTGAAGAGCACGGCGTGGGCGCGCTGTGGCGCCGGGAGCGCGTGCCAGACCGTCGCCACCGTGTGCACGAATTCTGGCCAGCCGATGGTCTCAGCCGGTACCGGGTTGACCGGTTTGAACTTCGCGCCGAGGCGGGCGGGGAGCACGGGCAGGGTCAAGGGCAGGCTCACCACGACCGACACCGCCAGGACGATGGAGAGCCGACGGAGGCGGCCGGCCCGCAGGGCCGCCACGGCGGGATCGAACCAGCGTCGCTCGAGGACGACTGCGCCGGCGCCGATCAGGACGGGGTAGAGCGCCGCCACGTAGTACGGCTTGGCGCCCGAGGTCGCCGCGAAGAACACGATGAGCATCGCGTACGCCCAGGCGAGGCCGCGCCATACCGGCACCTCCGAGCGCCACAACGCGCGCAGGCCGATGAGCCAGACCCCGACGAGGACCGGTGAGGCCATGAAGAACTGTGAGCCGAGGAACGACAGCGCGTTGCCGAGGCCGCCGTTCTGCTGGGCCAGCGAGCGGGTCATGTCGATGGTGGCCCAGCCGTGCCCGGCCTGCCACCACAGGTCAGGCACCGTGAAGAGGACAGCGATGACGAGGCCCGCGGCGGCGTAGCGGTTGGCGACGACGCGCCACCCTTGACTCAGCATCGTGCCGAGCACCACGGCGACGGCAAAAAACGCGATGGAATGCTTGTTCGTCATCCCGAGTCCGAGCACGACGCCGGCCGGGACGAACAGTCGGTCGTCGCCGGTGCGCCCGATGCGCACGATCAGGAGCGCCAGGGCCGGCCAGGCCAGCAGGTCAAAGCTCGTCGTCCCGAGCAGGTGGTCCGCTCCGAGGTAGGCCGGCGCCGTGGCGACACCGAGCGCGCCGAGTAGTTGCGCGAAGCGGCCGCCGCCGAACTCCCGGGCCAGCAGGCCCCCGAGCACGACGCTGCCGAAAGCGGCCAGTGCGGCCCAGAGGCGCAGACCGACCACTGAGACGCCGAAGAGCTTCAGCGAGACCCAGGCGACGAGCGGGGTGAAGACGGGTTGGTCGACGTAGGCCGCGGAGAGATGGCGGGCACCATCGAGGAGGTACAGCTCGTCGCGGTGGAAGCCATAGCGTCCCGACAGCGCCATCAGCAACGCGAACATGGCTGCGGCGACGGCGTAGATCCTCCAATCGACCGGCGCGAGCTGTTTCGCCGGCTCGAGCGTCAGAGTCTTCGCGTTGACGGCAGGTCTCGCTGGGGTCGATGTGAGCGTGTCGCCCGGTCGCAGCGTCGGCGGCACCATGCGGGGCGACGGGTCGGGGCCTTGTGCTCGTCGTTAGATCGTGGAGACCAGCAGCGCGAACGACTCCGCCATGGCCTGCTTCGCCGCGGCGGCGTCGTCGGCCCGCGCCACCACCATGCCCGCCTGCATGATCGCGCCGACGAGGAGATGCGAAAGGGGATCGACCGTGGCGGGATCGATGCGACGCATCTCTGCCGCCATGCCGAGCACCGCTTTGACGGTGCCGAACGCGTAGCGCTCGTCGAGCTCGTGCCAGGCGTCCCACCCCAACACCGTCGGCCCTTCGAGCATGACGATGCGTTGCACCTCGGGGTTCAGGCACTGGTCCAAAAACGCGTTGAAGCCCACCAAGAGGATCTGGATCGGGTCGGTCTGCCCGCCGGCGGTGGCAACCTCGAGGATCTTGGCCGTCAGCTCGTCCTCGACCGCCTCGAAGGTGGCTTGGAACAGGTCCGTCTTGGTCGAGAAGTGGTGGTACAGCGCGCCCCGGCTGACCTCGGCCTCACTCAGGATCTCCTCGGTCGAAGTGGCAGCGAACCCCTTCTCCGCGAACAGCCGTCGCGCCGTCGCGATGAGCCGGCCGCGGGTGGCCTCTGTGCGTTCCGCCTGCGTGGGCACCGGGTGATCCTATCTCCTCTTTACAAACAGACAGTTGGTATGTAGAGTGACGGTCATGACCCCAACCACCAAGACAGAGACCAAGGAGCCCACGACGGGCGTCCGCACCGTGTTGCCGCGTCAGATGGCCGAGCTGTCCGGCGGCCCCGTGGCCTATGTCGACCACGGTGCTCGCGAGGCGCCCGTCGCCCTCTTCGTGCACGGCGTCCTCGTCAACGCCGACCTGTGGCGCAACGTCGTCTGGGACGTGGCCGACGTCCGCCGGTGCATCGCGCCGGACCTGCCCGCCCACGGGGCGACGCCGGTCCCGCCCGAGGGCCCGTCCGCCGACCTCACCCTGAACGGGCACGCGGCGCGGCTCGACGAACTGTGCGCGCATCTCGGCCTCGACCAAGTCGACGTCGTGGCGAACGACACCGGTGGCGCGGTGGCACAGGTCTTCGCGGCCCGATACCCGGGACGGATCCGCACCATGACGCTCACCAATTGCGACGTGCACGACAACTTCCCGCCCGAGCTCTTCCGGCCGTTCGTCGACATGGCGGAGGCCGGCGAGCTGGGACCGGTCGTGGCCGCCATGGCCGCCGACTACGACTTGGCGCGGTCAGCGGCTGGGTTCGGCCAGGGCTACGCCAACGCGGCCGAACTGAGCGACGAGCTGCTCACCAGCTACGTCGGCCCGTTCGCGGCCGACGGGGGCAAGGGCCTCGAGCGCTTCCTCGTCGCACCGAAGGCGGAGGAGCTGATCGCCGTGGCGCCGCTGCTGGCGCAGCTGCAGGCCCCGGTCCAGGTGGCGTGGGGCACCGCGGATATCTTCTTCGAGCCCGCCTGGGCCGAGCGCCTGCGCGAGCTGATCCCGTCCACCGAACGGGTCTCCCTCTTGGCGGACGCGATGCTTTTCTGGCCCGACGAGCGGGCGGCCGACCTCGTCGTCCTCCTGCGGGACTTCTGGGCGGCCCACGCCTGAGCCCTGATCACCCTGATCGGCGGGCAATCCTGCGCCGGCCGCACCGGTGCGCGTCCCCCCGGCGCACCGGGGCGGTACGGTGCGCCCAGTGAGCGGCGCGGAACGAATCTCTTCGTTACGGAGCGCCCGCGACCTGATGGACCGGCGCTTCGCCGACCCCCTCGACCTCGACCAGATGGCGTCGGAGGCCGGGTTCTCCAAGTTCCACTTCGCCCGCACCTTCAAGGACGCCTACGGCGAGACGCCGGCCAACTACCTGACCCGTCGTCGAGTCGAACGGGCGAAGGATCTGCTCCGCTCGGCCAACCTGACCGTGACCGAAGTGTGCATGCTGGTCGGCTTCTCGAGCCTGGGCTCGTTCAGCTCGCGCTTCTCCGAACTGGTGGGCATGTCGCCCAGTGCGTTCCAGCGGGCGGCGGCCGCCCGCGGGGGAGCGCCGCCGATTCCGGGGTGTTTCATGATGGAGTGGTCACGGCCGCGACCCGGCGTCGGGACAAAGAGCGCAAGCGCGGAGAAGCCAGCGAAGGGGTGGCCGTCTTAACCTGCGTGCACCACCACACGTCAGGAAAGGAACCCACCGACCATGATCCGCCAGATGTCGCACACGACCATCTACGTCCTCGACCAGGACTCCGCCAAGGCCTTCTACACCGAGAAGCTCGGTTTCGAGGCGCGCTTCGACATCTCAATCGACGAGGTCTTCGAAGGGGCCGGCCAGGGGTTCCGCTGGCTGACCGTGTCACCCAAGGAGCAGCCGGATCTCCAGATCGTGCTGTCGTCGTGCGGCATGGGTCGGACCCCCGAGCAGGCGGAGGAATTGCGCGCCCTGGTCGCAAGCGGCGGCATCGGTGCCGGCGTGATGATGACCGACGACTGCCAGCAGACGTACAAGGAGCTCTCCGCTCAGGGAGTCACGTTCCTGTCCGAGCCGACGGAGCGGCCCTACGGGATCGAGGCGATGATGCGCGACGACTCGGGGAACATGATCAGCCTGACCCAGCCCTTCGCCTTCGCGTTCGATCCGGAGGCCCCAACAGGCGCCTGACGTAGGCCGCATCGCGGCCCCTCTCGGGTCGCCTCTTGACGTACCCACCTCCTCCGGGGCGGGTACGTCCGCGTCAGGGGTTGACACGGCTCGCGGGTTATATAACCATATGGTTATGACGATGACGGCCTCGGCAGCGATGACCGGGAACGAGCTCGATCGGGCCTTCGGCGCCCTGTCGGACCCCACCCGGCGGGCGATCCTCGCCCGGTTGGCCGAGGGCGACGCCGGTGTCATGGACGTGGCAGCGCCGTTTCCCATGAGCCAGCCGGCCATCACCAAGCACCTCAACGTGCTCGAAGAGGCCGGCCTGATCTCGCGGCACCGACAGGCTCGTCAACGCCTCTGTCACTTGGAGCCCGTGCGGCTCAAGCAGCTCTCGGATTGGGTCGGCTCGTACCGCGAATTCTGGGAGGAGAGCTTCGAGCGCCTCGATGAGCTGCTCGAAGAGCTCCAGGGAACGAAGGAAACAAGCACACGGAACACGACGGGAGGAACAACGTGACCACGACTGACACACCGACCGAGATCATCACCCCGCCCGGGGAGCCGGTCATTCATATCCGCCGGTTC
Source organism: Acidimicrobiales bacterium (assembly GCA_035552395.1). Taxonomy (GTDB): domain Bacteria; phylum Actinomycetota; class Acidimicrobiia; order Acidimicrobiales; family RAAP-2; genus Bog-473. The sequence continues at coordinate 24,045 of DASZLL010000006.1, read as the reverse complement.
TTCAAGGCGCCGCCGGAGCTCGTGTTCCGCGCGATCACCGAGCCGGAGTACCTGCGCCGTTGGTACGGGCCGCGGCACCTCGAGATCACCGTCTGCGAGGCCGATCTGCGCGTCGGCGGCACCTGGCGGCTCGTTCACCGCGCCCCCGACGGCACCGAGTTCGCCTTCCACGGCGAGTTCCTGGAGTTGGAGCCGCCGCGTAAGCGGGTCGGCACTTGGTCCTGGGACGGTGCGCCGGACGCCGTGGCGACTGAAACCATGCTTTGCGAGCCGGTCGAGGGCGGCACCATGGTCGTCTCGACGATGGTGCACAACACCGTCGAGGCTCGAGACATGCACGTGGCCAACGGCATGGAGGCTGGGATCATCGACTCGCACGGCCGGCTCGACGAGCTGCTGGTGGCGGAGCAGGCGACCTGACTCTCATCAGGAGCAGGGCACATTGACCTGTGACCGCCTGAGTCGGGGCCAGCGTTGCTTCCACGTCGGGCGGCCCACGGGCTGATCGTCGTGCACTGCCTCGCCGTCCTGCCGGTCGCCCTACCCGTCCCGGTTGATGGGTCGTTGATCCCTTTCGGCAACTCGAAATCGAAAGGAGGTAATCAACATGTCATCGTCTGTGCTGTACATGTCGATGTCAGTTGACGGGTATATAGCTGGCCCGAACGATGGGCCGGACAATCCCGGTGGCGACGACTTCATGCGACTGCACGAGTGGTACGGGTTTGCTGCGGACCCCGGACCGAACGAGAAGTCCATTGACCCGTCCGGGACCGGGAAACAGTTCCTGGACGAAATCAATATGACCGGTGCGGTCCTGTCCGGTCGCAATACCGTGGAGCAGGTCGATCACTGGGGCGGTGATCACCATGGCGTCCCAATCTTCGTGGTCAGTCACCGTCCGCCGGGACCCTCGGCGGCAAAGTACCCATTGGTGACCTATGTGCAAGACGGGATCGCCAGCGCAATGGCCCAGGCGAAGGCCGCCGCCGGTGACCGCAACGTGCTGGTTCATGGCGGCGCGTCCACGGTCCGGACGGCACTTGAGGAGGGCGTGCTCGATGAGCTTCAGATCCACCATGTGCCGGTGTTGTTCGGCGGCGGCCGGCCACTGTTCGATCTGTTGCCCGCGAGGGTCGAGCTGGAGATCGTTCGAGTGATCGACACACCGCAAGCCACACACATCCGTTACCGCGTCCGTGGCTGACGCGGTTATCAGCGGCCTGTTCACTGTGGTTGGTCGGGCTGCCGCGCGGGCAATTCCGAGAGCAGCGACTACGTCGAGGCGGGATGGCCGGGGTGCAGCGGCGGGCTCGTGCGACGGGTGAGCAGTCCGTTGCCCGGGCCCGCCACGGCGCGGGTGGCGCGAACGAGAAAGGCCTCGTGGTCACCGACCGAGAAGTGCCCGAGGATGGTGCCCTCCACTGCGACGGCGACCTCGGCCAACAGGGGCGCTCCCGTCGTCCCGAGCCTCCAGTCAGCCGCGGCGAACTTATCGACCACGTCGCCCGTCTCCTCACCGAAGAGCCGGGCCAACCCGAACTGGTCGTCGCCCAGCAGGTGCAGGCCCATGGCGGAGGACCGCGCCGCTACTCCCAGCGTGTGGTTCAGCCTGGAGATGCAGGCGACGAAGTTCGGCGGGTCGATGCTGCACTGGGTCACGAAGCCCGCGACACATCCGCTCATCTCATCGTCGGGCGCCCGCACCGTCACGACGTAGTACGGGTAGTCCACCCGTGCGAAGAACGGCGCCAGGTCGCCTGCCGAGTCACCCATGGGGCACACGCGACAGTAAGCCCTTGGGCATCATCGCCTCCACGCCTGGCACGCCTGCACTTCGGAGGGGTGCGGCACCCGAGTGGACCCCGGAGAACCCTCGTCGATCCCACCGGGCGGCACCCCGTGATGGTTCCACTACCCCCTTGACGGGTACGCAAAACTCCTATGCATATGCGGAGCGACGCAGCTCACCCGGCGGCAGGTGCGGGTGAAGGGCGGGCGCTGGCGACGCCATCCCCCGCAGGCAACGGCTCCGATGGTGCGCCCCCTGGCTTCGCTATCAAGAAGGGCGGGTTGGGCTCCGCGGCGCAGGCGCTTGCGCTGGCCACGTTGTGCGGGGTCCTGTTCCTCACCTTCCTCGACAACACCGTTGTCAGCGTCGGTCTCGCCAACGTGCAGAGCGACCTGCACGCGGGCGTCACCTCGTTGCAGTGGGTGGTCAACGGCTATGCCCTGACCTTCGCCAGCTTCATGCTGGCGGCGGGGATGTTGGGTGACCTCCTCGGGCGCAAGCGCATCATGCTGGCAGGCGTTGCAGTGTTCTGCGCCGGGTCGGTCGTGGCGGCCACGGCTTCCAACGTCGACTGGCTCATCGCCGGTCGCGTCATCATGGGCGTCGGCGCCGCGGCCAGCGAGCCCGGGACCCTCTCGATCATCCGCCACGTCTACCCCGACCGGGAGACCCGCGCCGATGCGCTGGGCGTCTGGGCTGCGATCTCGGGCCTCGCCCTCGCCCTCGGGCCTGTGATCGGCGGTGCCTTGGTGGGATTCTCCAGCTGGCGGGCGATCTTCTGGTTCAACCTGGGGTTCGGTCTGGTCGCCTTCGTGCTCGCTGCCGTGGCGGTGCCCGAATCCGCGGACCGGCAGGGTCGGCGGATCGACGGGGCCGGGTTCTTCTTTGGCGCAGCTTTCTTGGCCTGCATGTCGTTTGCGGTGATCCAGGGCGAACAGTCCGGCTACCTGAGCGGCTGGATCGTCGCACTCTTCGTCCTGTGCGGCGTTTCGGGCGTCGCTTTCGTCATCACCGAGCACCGGGTCAAGAGCCCGATGCTCGATCTTTCGCTGTTCCGGCGACCGCCGTTCAGCGGAGCGACCTTCGTCGCGTTCGCCGCGTACTTCGGGACGTTCTCCATCTTCTTCTTCACGGCCCTCTATCTGCAGGTGGTCGCGAACGCGTCGGCCTATCAGACGGCGATCGACTTCTTGCCGATGGCCGCCGGTCTCATCATCGTGTCGGGCCTGACCGGACCCCTGGTGGCTCGCATCGGGCCGCGCTGGCCCATGACGATCGGCTGTCTCTTGGCGGGCGGGGGCATCCTCATCGCGAACGCGGTGCTCGACCCGACGATTGGGTTCGGGACCTTGGGCTGGGCCCTGCCAATCGCCGGCATCGGCATCGGGATGCTGCTCGTGCCCGTCACCTCGGTGCCGCTCACGGTGGTCCCGCCCGAGCGTTCCGGCATGGCGGCGTCGGCGACCAACACGAGCCGCGAGATGGGCGCCGTCTTCGGTGTCGCGATCCTCGGCGCCATCGTGAACGCCAAGCTGACCGGGGACCTGGCTGCCCGCCTGAAGGCGATCGGGATCCCGCCCAACTTCCAGAGCCTGGTCGAGCACGCCATCCAGACGGGCGGCACGAGCGGCGGCGCGGCGAGCAGCGCCGAGCATTCCAAGAACGCGGCCGTCGCGCAGATCGCGAAGAAGGTGATCAACGCCGCCTACGACGCCTTCGGCTCGGGCCTGCACGAGGCGCTCCTGCTCTCGGGCTGCCTGATCTTGGCCGGCGCGGTGGTGTCGTTTTTCACCATCCACCGCTCCCGGGGCGAGACCTACGACCTTTGAGCGATGCCCAAGGCGCGGCCGATTCCCGTTCGAGGCTAGGGCCGCGGCGGCGTTGCGACCTTGGAAGTCTCGTCGACGCGGCCGGCTCCGACCGTGACCAACCTCTCGCTGTTCTCCCGGCGTTCGGGACGCGGCCACGGTCCCACGGCGGCGGCCAACAACGATGAGTTCGGCACCTTGAGCAGGCCATGCTCGGTGAGGAGGGAGACGTAGGTGAGGGTCATGGAGGTCACCGTGCCGTAGAACTCGCCTCCCAACGAGCCCGAGCGCACACGGATGTGGTTGCCCACCGCGAACGGCCGAGCCATGAGCAGCACGAGCCCGGCGAAGACGTTGCCCAAGCTCTGTTGGGCGGCGATGCCGAGGACCACACCCGCAATGGCGCCTCCCAAGAGGAGGTGACCGACCGGCACCGACAACAGGGAGAGGGTTCCGATGACCGCAACGAGATACCCGAAGCCGGTGACCAGCATGCGCAGCGCCGCACCGGCGGTCTGTCCGCCTCGCCAGCGTGCGAGATCGTCGAGCTCCGATGCAGTCGAGCGGGCGCACGTAACGACCAGCACCAGGAAGACGACCGCCGGGACGTCGAGAGACAGCCGTCCCGCGATCGTGTGCGCGTGCCGGGGCACGGACGTTCCGACCACCAACGCGAGAACGGCGCCGAAGCCCGTCGTGATGGCGCGACGAAACCTCGGTCGGCGGACCAACTCGCGCGTCGGGTCCACAACCGAGACGCGCCGGTCGTGCCGCAGTCTCACTTGGCGCGTCGGAACCGGAACCTCCCGCCGTCCCGGTGCGTTGAGGCGCGCGGCGCGGTCCCGGCGGACGTCGCAAGCAGCAGGAGACCACCAAAGAGGCCAAGGTTCTTCGCCAGCTGGACCATCTGCGCCTTGCGGGCGTCCTCGTCCAACTCTTCCCAGAAACGGTGTCCCGCCAATGTGGTCGGGATCAGTGAGCCCATGAGGACGGTGGCGGCCAGCCGGCGCAAGGTGCCGAGTGCGAGCAGTGTGCCTGCCGCAACCTGTGTCGCTCCGTTCATCCGCACCAGGGCCTCGGTGTCGTCAGGCAGGACCGTGACGCGCTGAGCGATCGGCTTGGTGACCGCTTCGGCCTTCTTGACCTTGTTCTCGGGGTGCAATGCGGCGTCAAGCCCAGCAACGATGAAGATGGATGCGACCAGTGGGCTGGCCACCTTGATGGGAATGCTCTTTGTCGACACGGAGGTTCCTTTCGTTCGGGCGGGACCACCGTCCACGGCGCCGGTCCCTTCCCTCGCCCCCTCTTCACGTACCCCGGGCGACGCCGATCAATCGATTTGGCGCGGCCTTGGGGTCGTCTGCATGAAAACCTCTGTGGCACCCCGAGATCCCCTGAGGCACGACGGGACCGTCGCCGTCACCGACCACCCCAGCCGGATCACGGTCTGCGAAACCTTCTCGATCGCATCGGCCACCGATTGGGGGTCCGCGGCCAGCGCGCCCGCGCGCAGCTCGTACGTGGGTTTGACCAGCGCCAGGACCGTCGCCGCGGGCGCCAGGACCGCGGGGTCGATCTGGGGCAACGCGTCGGCCAGCGCGAGATAGGAGAGGTCGATCGTGACCAGATCGACCGGTTCGTGCACCAGGTCCGGGCCGACGTCGGCCAAGTTTGTGCGCTCGAGATCGACGACCCGCGGGTCGGCACGCAACCAGCCACGCAGCTGTCCGGAGCCGGCATCGACGGCATAGACGCGCGCCGCGCCCGCCTCGAGCAGGGCCTGGGTGAAACCTCCGGCTGCGGCCCCGAGATCGAGTGCCACCATCCCGTTGACCGAGAGGTGCAGCTCGCGTAGCGCGCCGCGGAGCTTCAGTGCGCCGCGCAATGGCTTCGGTGCGAGGACCCGGACGGACGAGGTGGTGCGGACGCGGGATCGTGGGTTGGTGACGGGCGCGCCGTCGACGAGGACATGGCCGCCAAGGATCGTCTTCGACGGGTCGACGATGGACGGGAACCTGTTGTGCAACAAGGTGGTGAGCGCGACGAAAGGCGCGCGGGATCTGGATGGCACCGTGGGTGCTCCTCTCGCTCGGACCGGATGGGGACCGAGCGGGCGAGGAGGCCCACGAGCGAACTGGGGGTACCGGAGGCGGCGGGGCGCACGCCGCTGGGCTGCGGGCGCCGTACGCGCTTGCGGACGAAGGTCGAGTCAGTGCTAACGGAACTTCATACGCCTCACATGATTCCCCGAGAACCCAGGTTTGGCAAGGACGAGGTGCGCCCGAGTCTCGACCGCTTTGCTAACGTAAACGGAACTGCGGATTCCGTTTAAGGGTGAACCCACCAATGTCCCGCCACCACACCAACTACCGACTGACCTTTGCGGTCCTTGCCACAGCCGCTCTGGCCTTCAGCCTGCTGCAGTCGTTGGTCATCCCCGCCATACCCCAGCTAGAGCACACTTTGCACACGTCGGAGAGCGGGGCCAGTTGGCTGTTGACCGCCTATCTGCTCAGTGCTGCCATCGCGACGCCGATCCTGGGCCGAATCGGCGACATGGTGGGCAAGGAGCGCATCATCGTGGCCGTCCTCGTCGCCCTCTGCGTCGGGTCACTCATCAGCGCGCTGGCCACAACCCTGCCGGTGATGCTGGTCGGTCGCGTGATACAGGGCGCGGGCGGGGCCGTGTTTCCGCTCGCGTTTGGCATCATTCGCGACGAGTTCCCCGCTGAGCGAGTAGCCGGCGCCATCGGCGTCATGTCGGCCATCCTCGGCGCCGGCGCGGGCGCCGGCATCGTGCTGGCCGGTCCCATCCTGGTGCACCTCAACTACCACTGGCTCTTCTGGATCCCTCTGATCATGTCGCTGGCCGCGACGATCGCTACCTTCATGTTCATCCCCGAGTCGCCGGTAAGGGCGCCAGGTCGCATCAACTGGCTCGGCGCGGGTCTGATGTCGGGCTGGCTCGTGACCGGTCTGCTCGCCATCTCCTACGCGCCGACTTGGGGATGGGGGAGTACTTCGGTTCTCGGCCTGCTCGGCGCCACCGTGGTGCTCCTTGTGCTCTGGGTTGTCTCTGAGAACCGCTCGGGCTCGCCGCTGGTCGACATGAAGATGATGCGTATCCCCGCGGTGTGGAGCACCAACCTTGCCGCGTTGCTCTTCGGGTTCGGCATGTTCGCGATGTTCATTGTCCTACCCCAGTTCACCCAGACGCCGACGAAGGTGGGGTACGGATTCGGGGCCTCGGTGACCCAGTCAGGCCTTTACCTCCTGCCTTTTGCCGTGGCGATGGCAATTGTGGCGCCGATGACCGGTCGCTTGTCGCTGCTCGTCGGCTCGAAGATGGTGTTGTTCGCAGGGTCGCTCTTTGCGGCCACGAGCTACGTCGTCCTGGTAGTCGCCCACAGCCAGGAGTGGACCATGTACGTCGCCACGGGATTGCTCGGGATCGGGATTGCGCTCGGGTTCGCCAGCATGGCGAACTTGATCATTGACGCCGTACCGGCCGAACAGACAGGCGTCGCCACGGGAATGAACACCAACATCCGCAACATCGGCGCTGCGTTGGGTAGCGGGATCGCCACCAGCCTCGTCCTCAGCGGACTGCTATCCGACGGCTTCCCGAAGGAGCGCGGCTACGTCCTGGCGTTCGCAGTCAGTGGGGCGGGGTTGGTCGTCGCCGCGCTGGCCGCGCTCCTGATCCCCCGGCGCACCGCTCCTTCCGTCGTGGCGAGGGAGTCGCATCCCGCGTTGATCGCGGAGGCCGAGGTGATCGTCGGTTCGATTGCCTTTGGGCCCGAGGATCTCGCGTGACCCGGCGCAGCGCCACCGCGTCCAATCCAATCCTGCGCCCGATTTCCGGTGTGCTCTCCGACGAGGAGATACGACCGCTACGACGCGACGCCGAGGTGAATCTCGGGCGGATCCTGTGCGCCGCGCGCGATGTGTTTGCCGAGCACGGGTACGACGCCTCGATGGAGGCCATTGCCGGCCGGGCCGACGTCGGCGTCGGTACGCTCTATCGGCGGTTTCCAACCAAGGCCGACCTGTTCAACGCGGTGGTGCTGGCGGCGCGGGAGCGAGTGCGCCAGATCACCGAGGACGTGCTGGCCAACGTTTCGCCCGACGAGGCCGCATTCGAATTCATACGGCGGTGCATCGCCGTGCCCAGCGTTTGGCGGGCCACCATCTCGCCACCGCCATGGGGGTCGACGCACCGCATCTGGCTCACCCAACTGGCTCCGCTGCTGGACGACATCGTGGACCGCACCAAGGACGCGGGCACGCTACGCATCGACGTCGAGGTGACCGACATCGTCATCTTGCTCAAGGCGGTGCGTGCGATCGCCGACCTGTGCGACACGCCCGGTTCGAAACCGTCTCTGCGCTTTCTCGAAATCACCCTCGATGGGCTGCGCCCGGGCGCCCCTGCGCTCGTGCACCCGCCGCTGAGCGTCGGGCAGCTGGCCCGGCGTCTCGATCAGCGCTGACGGGCAAGGACCCTGTCAAGGGAAACACAGAACGGGTTCGCCCTGAACAGCGCCGGCCCACGTCGAGTGATTGACCGACGCCGATCAAACGCTGAGATCGACGGCGGAACACGTGGGAAATCGATCCGAGCTCCGCTACGCGCACCGGGCAGTCAACGCCCTGATCCCATGCGATCGTTCTTCTTGTCTCTCTCGTCCCGCTTCTCCTTTTTGGCTTCCCTCTTCTCCTTGAGGGACTTGCCCGGCTTCTTTGCGGAGGGTTTCTGAGGTGACCGGTCAGGCATAAGTGTCTCCAATCAATCGATAGCGGTTCCTTGAGTCAATCACTTGCGGTGGTCAAGGAGGCGAGGAGTTCGTCCGGAGGCACCGTCGCCAGGCCGATCGCGGAGTCGCCAGTGCTGTAGGGAAGGACCAGTTTGTCGACCGCGAGAGGGACCGGCGGGAGCACACGACATGAGGCACAGAGCCGCCCTGCTCTTCGGTCTCTGGGCTCAGGAGCGGCTCTCGAAACTGTCGATGATCCGGGTGTCCGAGACTGCGTAGAACAATGAGATGACTGCGGCGAGCACATTTGCCCGCTCAGGCAGACGAAAGGGGATGACACGATCGTGACTTCACGATTCGCGACTGACGCCGAAGTCACGACGTGGCGGGAACAGGGCTGGATCCTCATCGAGGGGTTGGTGGGCACGGAGGTGATGGACGCCGTCGCCGAGGATCTCCGGGCGATCTTTCCCAGTGCCGGGGAGCTCCACGCCGATCCGGAGGGCGTGACCGAACGGTGGAAGGGCCACCCGATTGAACCGAAGGAAGCGTTCGAGTGGCCCGACGAGGGCCCGGGGTTTCGCCCCGAGCAGCAACGATGGTCCGCCACGTTTCCCTTTCCGGGCACCGGTGCGCTCAACCGGTTGTGTGTCCACCCATCGATCGTCAATTTCGCCGAGCGCGCGCTCGGAAGTACCGACATCAGGTTGTACCAGGCCGGCGCCAGTGCAAAGTACGCCGGCGTCACCAACTACGAGCAACCGATGCACATCGACCGTAACCACTCATGGCTCCCCCCGGGAAGCGAATCCCCCTGGTGGAACCTCGAGGGGTTCCTCTATCTCTCCGACATATCGGACACCGACAACCCAACCCGACTGGTCTCGGTGCGCGACTCGAACCACATCGACTCTCCGTACGGCGTCGTCATGCCCAACATGGAGCCGGGTGTCTATGAGGCCGAGCAACGCGCTCCGGGTCTCAGGGGCTCATACCTGGCCTACCGGTCCGACTGTTGGCACCGGGGCGCTCCCTTCGGCTCGACCTCGGGAGCCAGGTTCGTGGCCTCGATCGCCTTCAAGAACGCGGAGGTCGAATGGATCGGGTACAACACGCAGCAGTCAGTGTCGACGAGCATCGAGTGGACCGTCTTCGTGGAGGGATCGACTCCCCGAGAGTTGGCGCTGTTCGGGTGGCCCTCACCGGGCCACCCCGTCTGGAACGAGCGCCTGGTCGAGCAGACTCAGGAACGGTACCCAGCGCTCGACCTCGGACCGTGGCGGATGGCGCTCGAGAAGTAATCGCGGGCAGAGGCGGTGATCAGCGCCGGGTCCACGCAACCCCGACGCAGCCGATCCCGGTGTGGACCGTCATCGCCGGACTGAATTCCACAATGGGTTCTTCGCCTCCGAGAAACGACCGGAACCCCGACGCCGCAGCTTCGTCGTTCGCATGGAAATACAACGTGCGTTCGGCGTTGGAGCCTCCCGAAGCGAGCCAGGCTGCGAACAACACCGACCAACTCTCCCAGTCAGCATTTGGGCGACCGAGTGGGGAGATGGATCCGTGGTCGACGCGAAAGAGCAGCTGAGAAGCCCGATCGTCGTAGCGCTCCAACGAAGTGGCAGGAACATGCCCACTGCGCTGAATCGACGTGAGATCGGGGAGAAGGGCGACCAGTTCGGTACGATCCGCAACCTGGCGGGCGACTTCGGCGACGTCCGGGGCAGAGGCACCCGCGGCCAGCGCCTCGACGGCGGCCGAAACCACCAGACCCTGTCCGGCCGCGGCAGTACGGGTGTCCACCACCTCCATGTGACGACGACATGTCGCCGACGCAAGGCGCGCATTGCGGTACATCACGGTGAATTCGACTGCAGGCGTCAACACCACGGCAGCGTCGAACTCACTACACTCGACAGCGTCGACGTAGGCATGCATCGACGGTGGGGCGGATTTGGTGGGTTCATCCTCGACAAACGCTCGGTATACGCGCTGAGTAGCGTCAGGACCATCGGTGACCACCTCGTCGCCGATCAGAATGTCGATAGGAAGCACCCTGACGTCTGCACGGCTGAGGAGTCCCGGTGGCAGGCACGCGCTCGAATCAGTCACAAGCAAGACCGAAGACACCGCAGGCCAATATAACCAGAGGTGTCAGGCGAACGCGCGCCTTGAAGAGCCCTTTTACTATCTCTGAATTGGCTGAGCGGGCGGGCGTCTCCGTCCCCACCATTCATTCCTACCGCCGGCTCGGACTGCTCCCGGAGCCGACCATCGTCGCGACGAACCGATACCTCTACGACGACCGCCATGTCGAGGCGCTGGCGATGATCCGTCTCCTGCGGGGAGAACGGCACATGTCACTGGCGTCCATTGCCGAAGTGCTCCCCGACCTGCTCCCCGACGGCCGCGAGGAGGCCTTTCGGCCCCAGATGTGGGACCAGGTCCTCACCGCTTACCTCGACGCAGCCGCGCGGTCGGAGCCCCTCGCTCGGCTGTTGGCCGCGGCCCGCGACGCCTTCGCGCATCACGGCTATGTCGGGGTGAACATCGCGGACATCTGCGCCGCCGCCGACATGGCTACGGGGTCGTTTTATCGACATTTTGAGTCAAAGGATGCGATCTTCCTGGCCGCGGTGCAGTCCGTGCCCGAGGCCGTTGGCGACGAGCTGAAGGGATTGCCCTCCCACATCGGCAAGGCCCGGGCGATCACCTTGGTGCGCGGGCTGCTCGAGCCATACATGCCATTGCTCCTTGAATTCGTCCTTCGCGAAAGGCGCGCCGCATCAGAACCCACCGGCGTCATGGACTCGGTGACGGGTGAGCTGGCGGCTCGTCTCCAACCCCACATGCGATCGACCGATCGTTCGGTAGCAGACACTGCGAGCGACGTCGTGTCTGCGGCGTTGGTGGAACTGATTCAGGGGGCGCTGGGGCTCCATACCAGCTGACGCGGGCGAAGGCGAGCTCTATTCGCACAACTCCTTCCTTGACTATTCGTCATGGCTTGTATATCAATGATGAATACTCACTCATTCGTCCTATACGCGAGATCAATTCCCTGAAGTTGGGTTCGTGAGTGCCCGTCCTCCCGAAGCGATCCCAGGCTCCGACTCCGTACTCCGGCAGGCCCAGTCGGAGAACTTCGCCGTGGCCTCGAGGCTGCTACCCCGGGCCGTCCGGCAACATCTGTTGGCCATTTACGGGTTTGCTCGGCTGGCCGATGACATCGGTGACGAGGCCGTCGGGGACCGGCTCGAATTGCTCGATTGGTTGGAGGCCGAACTCGAGCGGGCTGAGCATGGAGACGCCACCCACCCCCTCTTACGAAGGCTGACACCGACCCTCTCGCAGCGCGACCTCTCGCTCGCACCATTCCGCGACCTGATCGAGGCCAACCGGCGCGATCAGGTGGTGCATCGCTACGAGACATTCGATGACCTGGTGTCCTATTGCAGACTGTCCGCTGCTCCGGTCGGACGACTTGTCCTCTCCGTGCTTGGCCAGACCGGGCCGCAGCAGCTCCGCCTCTCTGACGATGTCTGTATCGGGTTGCAGCTGGTCGAGCACATCCAAGACGTGGCCGAAGATTTTGCCGTGGGCCGCGTCTACTTGCCGCAAGTGGACCTTCGGGCCTTTCAGTGCAGCGAAGCCGAGCTGAGCGCTTCGCACGCTGGACGAGAACTGCGAATGGTGCTCCGATTCGAGGCGGCTCGGGCTCGACGACTCCTCGGCGCAGCCGCGCCTCTGGGCCGGTCGCTCCCCCTCCGATTCCGCATCGCGGTGTGCGGATTTGCCGCAGGCGGGCTCGCAGCGCTCGATGCGATCGAGCGGGCCGGGCACGATGTGCTCGGCCGGCGCCCCCGGCCCACGGGAGCTCGCTTGGGTCTGCGCCTCGCGGCCACGCTGGCGGCGACTTCGGCGGGTCGGGCGCTGTGAATACGGAGTTGGCATACCGGGCGTGTGAGGACATCACCAACCGAGAGGCCAAGAACTTCGGGTACGGCATCCGCATTCTCCGCCCCCCGGAGCGCCGGGCGCTCTCGGCGGTGTACGCCCTGGCCCGGCGCATCGACGACATCGGAGACGGCACCGCGCCAGGAGGCCAGAAGCTCACGGAGCTGGCCCAGGTCCGGGCCGACCTCCACGAGACGCCGTCAAACACGGACGATCCGGTACTCGTCGCGATGGCAGCGGCGGCGGCGCAGTACGAACTGCCGATGGGGGCCTTTGACGAGCTGATCGACGGGTGCGAGATGGACGTCCTCGGAACTTCCTACGCCACCTTCGACGACCTCGTGGTCTACTGCCGCTTGGTCGCCGGCTCGATCGGCCGTCTGTCCTTGGCGGTGTTCGGGACGACCGATAAGAAATCCGTCGAGCTGGCTGACGACCTGGGCGTCGCGCTGCAACTCACAAACATCCTGCGTGACGTCGTCGAGGACCTCGGCAACGGCAGGGTCTACCTTCCCGTCGCCGATGCTGACGCGGTGGGCTGCCCGCCGAATCTCTCCGGCAGTGCACCTGTCCTGGCCGACCTGGTTGCCCTGGAGTGCGCACGCGTGCCCGAGTGGTATCAGCGCGGCCTGCAGCTGCTCCCGCGCCTCGACCGCCGCAGCCGGGCCTGTGTCGGCGTGATGGCCGGCATCTACCGCAGCCTGTTCCGTCGCATCGAACGCCATCCGATGACCGTGACCGAGGGACGGATTTCGCTGCCCACGGTAGAGAAGGTCTGGATCGCCGGCCGATGCTTGGTCGGAGTCTCACCGTGAGCGAGCGCCGGGTGGTCGTGGTCGGGGGTGGGCTGGCCGGGGTGAGCGCGGCCTTGACGCTCGCCGACGCCGGGGCCGACGTCACGTTGGTAGAGGCGCGGCGACGCCTCGGCGGGCTCACCTGGTCATTCAGCCGCAAGGGCCTGTCCTTCGACAACGGGCAGCACGTGTTCTTGCGCTGCTGCACGGCTTACCGGGAATTCCTCACTCGGATCGGGGCCGAAGCGGACGTGCGTCTGCAACGCTCGCTCGAAGTCCCCGTGCTGTCGCCGCGCGGCATTCGGGCGTCGATCACTCGCAGCAGCCTCCCCGCACCGCTCCATCTCGCATTGGCGTTGGCTCGCTACCGCCACCTCGCACTGGCCGATCGGCTAGGTCTGTTCCGCGCCGCGCTGGCACTTCGCCGCCTCGACCCGGACGACCCCACACTGGACGACATCACCTTTGGCAGTTGGCTGCGCCGTCAGCGTCAGAGCGATCAATCGGTCCAGAAACTCTGGAACCTGATTGCGTTGCCCACCTTGAATCTCCCGGCATCGGAGGCCTCGCTGGCACTTGCCGTCAAGGTATTCCGCACCGGCCTGCTCGACCAGGCCGACGCCGGCGATATCGGCTGGTCGGCCGTGCCCCTGAGCGATCTTCACGGAGGTCACGGCGGCCGTGCGCTGCACGCGGCAGGGGTGGAACGACTCTTGGGTGCGCGCGTGAAAGCGATCTCGATCCGGCGCGACGGAACCTTTGTGGTGACGAGCAGTAACCGAGAACACCTCGCCGATGCCGTCGTGGTGGCGACGCCGCCTCAGGTCACCCGGCGGCTCGTTCCCACCGCCATGGTCCCGTCGGAGGCCCTATTCGGTCGATCGCCCATCGCGAACGTGCACCTTGTCCTGGACCGCCGGGTCACCGACCTCGCCTTTGCCGCAGTGGTCGATTCGCCCATTCAATTCGTCTTCGATCGAACCGAATCGAGCGGACTGCGCACCGGGCAGTGCCTCTCCATCTCGCTGTCCGCTGCGGACGCCTACATGGCTCAGCCGTCCGAACAGCTCGTGCGCACCTTCTTCGCGGCACTCCAGAGCCTGTATCCGCTGGCGCGGCCGGCGCGGCTGCTGGACGGTCTCGTGACCCGGGAGCGAGCGGCCACTTTCCGCGGCGTACCGGGCACGGCGGCACTGCGCCCTTCCTGCCGCCGAGCGGTGGCGGGGCGGCCGGGCCTCTACCTCGCGGGCGCGTGGTGTGACACGGGCTGGCCGGACACCATGGAGGGTGCGGTTCGCAGTGGCCAGAGTGCGGCGGCCGCCTGCTTGGAAGACGCCGCGGTCTCGTCTCTGACCAGGCGCCCGGAGCCGGTGTCGTCGTGACGACGTTGGCGCCCGCCGCGATCGCCGAAGCCGATGCTTCGGCCATCTTGAGGGAGGCGGGCCGCAGGGTGGAGCCGGCCCTCCGGAGCGCGGTCGAACGGCTGAGCCCCCCGCTGCGGGCCCCCGTGTTCCATCATTTCGACGGAGGGGGCAAAGGGATTCGCGCCGCACTGACGCTGCGTTCCGCGACGGCGACCGGTGCGGCTGAGGAGACCGCGCTGGTCGGGGCCGTGGCCATTGAACTCGTGCACAACTTCTCCCTCATCCATGACGACATCATCGACGGGGACAGAGAGCGCCGTCACCGCCCGACCGTGTGGAGTGAGTTCGGGGTCGGGCGGGCCATCATCGCCGGAGATGCCCTGGCCAGTCTTGCTCTCGAGCTGCTGCTCGAGGACCCGACACCGGAGCGAGTGGGCGCGGCCCACTGCCTTGCCGATGCCACCGGTGCGATGATCGCCGGTCAGGCCGACGACATGGCGTTCGAGTCACGGCGGTCCGTCTCGGTGGCCGAGTGCCTCGACATGGTGCGCGGGAAGACGTCGGCACTCTTCGCGTGCGCCGCCTCGTTGGGTTCCATCCTTGCTGGCGCCCAGGACGAGACCGTCGCCGCACTGGCCCGTTTCGGGTCCCAGCTCGGTCTGGCGTTTCAGGCCGTGGACGACATACTCGGCATTTGGGGCGAGCCGACACGCACCGGGAAGCCAGTGGGTAGCGATCTCGTGACGCACAAGAAGTCGCTCCCGGTGGCCATCGCGCTCGCGCAGAACGATCGGATCCGTTCCGAACTGGCGCGCCTGCTCGACGACGACCTGAACCCGGCCGACGTGGAACGGGCTCGCGCGTTGCTCGATTCCTGCGGCGCCCAGGAGAAGACGATGGACCTGGCCGCGGCGAGCCTCGAGGACGCCTTGGCGGCGCTCGACCAGGTGCCCCTGGCACCCGCACCCAAAGGTGACCTCGTGGCGCTGACGCGCTTCGTGACCGAGCGCCGCCGATGACCTCGCTCTCCTCATTCCAGCTCCCCCCGCTCGATGCATCGGCTACGGCCGACGCCGAGTGCGCCGAGTCGAACGAACTGATCGCCGAAGCGGCATCCCTGGCCCTGGCGCGCGGGGTCGGTGCGCTGCGCGCCGCCCAGCACGAGGAGGGGTGGTGGAAGGGCGAGCTGGAGACCAACGTCACGATGGACGCGGAAGATCTCCTCCTGCGCGAGTTCCTCGGCATCCGCACCGCGGATCAAACGGCCGAGTCAGCCCGGTGGATCCGTTCGCGGCAACGAGATGACGGAACGTGGAGCACGTACCTCGGTGGCCCGGGCGATCTCTCGACCAGCATTGAGGCGTACGTGGCGCTCCGCCTGGCGGGAGATCCGATCGACGCTCCCCACATGCGTATGGCCTCCGCCTTCATTCGAGAGGCCGGTGGGATCGGGGCCAGCCGTGTCTTCACCCGGATGTGGTTGGCGCTGTTCGGCCAGTGGCCGTGGGAGTGCCTGCCGGTGCTGCCTCCCGAGCTCATGCTGCTGCCGCAATGGGTTCCGTTGAACATCTACGACTTCGGGTGCTGGGCCCGCCAGACGGTCGTCGCCCTCACGATCGTCAGCGCACATCGCCCCGTGCGCCAGCTTCCGATTGATGTTGTTGAGCTGAACGTCGGAGGGGCGCCAACGACCGCCCCCTCGCTGTCCACCTGGGCCGGACGTTTCAATCTTCTCGATCGCCTGCTCCACCGCTACGAGCGCCGCCCCATGGCTTTCCTCCGGAGGTTGTCGCTCCGTGCCGCCGAGCACTGGATCCTCCAACGCCAGGAGGCCGACGGCTCCTGGGGAGGCATCCAGCCGCCCTGGGTGTATTCGCTCATTGCGTTGCACCTCCAGGGCTATTCGCTGGACCACCCGGTCATGCGTGCCGGATTGGCCGGTCTCGATGGCTTCACCATCTCCGACGAGTCGGGCCGCCGGATCGAGGCCTGCCAGTCCCCGGTTTGGGACACCGCGCTCGCCGTCGTCGCGCTCGCCGATGCCGGCGTTTCGCCGGAGGATCCGGCGCTGGGCCGAGCCGGTCGCTGGCTGGTGGGACAAGAGATCACGGTCCAAGGTGATTGGAGCGTCCGCCGGCCGAACCTGGCGCCGGGCGGATGGGCCTTCGAGTTCGCCAACGACAACTACCCCGATATCGACGACACCGCGGAAGTGGCGCTCGCTCTTCGCCGCATCGTCGACGCCGGCCGGCCAGCGCGGGACGACGCGACCGACCGCGCTGTGCGCTGGACCCAGGGGATGCAATGCCGAGACGGGGGATGGGCCGCCTTCGACGTCGACAGCGTCCGTGCTCTTTGTCGAGAGCTCCCGTTCTGCGACTTCGGCGAACTCATTGACCCACCCAGCGCAGACGTCACTGCACACGTCGTCGAGATGCTGGCCATCCTCACTGGCAACGGGAGGGCCGTCGAACGCGGGACCGCATGGCTGCTCGACGCCCAGGAGCCAGATGGCTCATGGTTCGGACGCTGGGGGTCCAACCACCTCTACGGCACTGGTGCCGTGGTGCCGGCACTCGTGGCCGCCGGCGTGACGGCGGACGATCCTGCGGTGTGCCGGGCGGTGGCCTGGCTGGAAGCACACCAGAACGACGACGGGGGATGGGGCGAGGACATGCGCTCCTACAGCGACGTCAGCTATCGGGGCCGGGGCAGTTCCACCGCCTGTCAGAGCGCCTGGGCGCTCCTCGCCCTTCTGGCCGCCGAGGCGAGCGGACCGGCCACCGAGCGCGGCGTTCGCTACCTGGTCGACGCGCAGCGAGCCGACGGGACGTGGGAGGACGCTGCGTTCACCGGCACGGGCTTCCCGGGGGACTTCTATATCAACTACCACCTCTATCACCTGGTCTTCCCGGTGATGGCGCTCGGTCGTTACGTCAAGGGGTGGGACTGTGGGTGACGCCGTCGTAGTTGCCGCCGAACCGATCGAAGCCGCCGCCGTGGGCGGAGACGTGACAGTGAGCGGAATCGGCCGGACCCAAGCGTTGCTGCTTGGCACGCACCTGGCCGAGCGTGTCGCCGCCGGCACTCCGGTGGCGCTGACGGGTGTCGCTCACGGCTTGGACCCGGCGTTGCGACCGGGCCAACTGGTGGTCGCCACCGAGTTGCGGGCTACCGATGGGAGCCCGGCCCGCCCTCTGCCCGCCGGTGAGCTGGTGGCGCAGGATCTCCGTCGCCTCGGCCTCGACGTCCGCTGTGGTCCCATCGTGTCCTCGGCCGCTCCGATCTCGAGCGGTCTGTCGTCAGAG
This sequence comes from Acidimicrobiales bacterium, assembly GCA_035552395.1. Classification (GTDB taxonomy): domain Bacteria; phylum Actinomycetota; class Acidimicrobiia; order Acidimicrobiales; family RAAP-2; genus Bog-473. The sequence continues at coordinate 6,262 of DASZLL010000006.1, read as the reverse complement.
CGCGGGGTGGCGGGCGCCATCGCCTGGGATGCCGAGTCGGCCTGGTTGGCTCAGCATCTACCCCACCATCCGGTCGTCGTGGTGCGGACGGTCGTCGAAGCGGCCAGCAACGAGAGCATCCTCAGCTATCTCCGCGCCATCGGGTCGCTCGTCGGGATCCGCCCCTCGCTCGACCGATGGGCCCGCGCCAGCGGCCCGCACCAGGTGCACCTGGCCGGTTCGCGTTCCTTCTGTGCCGGCGTCGAGCGAGCCATCGAAATCGTGGAGCGTGCATTGCAGCGATTCGGCCGACCGGTCTACGTGCGGCGCCAGATCGTGCACAACGCGCACGTCGTGGCGGACCTCGAAGCAAAGGGCGCGGTCTTCGTTGGTGAGCTCGATGACGTCCCCGACGGAGCGACGGTGGTGTTGGCGGCGCACGGGGTCGCCCCGGCCGTTCGCACCGCGGCCGCGGCTCGCCAGGACCTGCGGGTGATCGATGCCACGTGCCCGTTGGTCGCCAAAGTCCATCACGAGGCCCGGCGCTACCTGGCGCAGGATCGCCGTGTCGTCCTCATCGGACACGCCGGGCACGAGGAGGTGGTCGGGACGTTGGGAGAGGACCCCGACCGGATCTCATTGGTCCAACGGCCTGAGGACGTGGCCGCGCTTGCCATTGCTGAGCTGGACCCGGTGGCGTACCTCACGCAGACGACGCTGGCCACCGATGAGACGGCCGAGGTCATTGCCGCCCTCGAGCGACGCTTTCCTCGGCTGGTTGGGCCGAGCTCCCAGGACATCTGTTACGCGACGCAGAACCGCCAAGACTCCGTGCGCGACCTGGCCGAGCAGTGCGGTCTGGTGTTGGTGGTCGGTTCGGAGAACTCCTCGAACACCATCCGACTGGTCGAGGTGGCTCGCCGGGCCGGGCGGCGTGCTGAGCTCATGGAGGACGCCTCCGACCTCCGGCTGGGTTGGCTCGAGGGCGTATCCACCATTGGGATCACGGCCGGAGCGTCTGCGCCCGACGCGCTCGTGAGCGGCGTGGTCGACGCGCTCGCCCTGTTGGGGCCGATAACGCTGAGTGAACAGCCCATAGAGGAATCCGTGCAGTTCTCACTACCGAAGCAGGTTCGCTGATGTCTATCCCGCTGCGCCAGAACGTCCGCGTCGGTTCGTACTTTCTCCGACAGAAACTGAAGGGCGCCACGCGCTACCCCTTCATCGTTGAGATCGAGCCCTTGTTCGCCTGCAATCTGTCGTGCCCGGGCTGCGGGAAGATCCAGCATCCGACCGACATCCTGCGGAAACGTCTTTCGGTGCAGGACGTCGTGAACGCCGTCGAAGAGTGCGGGACGCCGATGGTCTCCATCGCGGGGGGCGAGCCACTGTTGCATCCCGACATGGCCACCATCGTCGAGGAACTGATCCGCCGCAAGGTGTACGTCTACCTGTGCACCAACGCCGTCCTCCTCACCCGGCGCATGGATCGCTTCACACCCTCCCATTTCTTCTCCTGGGTGGTGCACATAGACGGCCTGCGTGAGCGGCACGACAAGGCCGTCGACCGCGAGGGTGTCTTCGACGAGGCGGTATCCGCCATCCGGCTCGCAAAGGAGCGAGGCTTTCGGGTCACCACCAACTCGACTTTCTTCAACACCGACTCACCCAAGACGGTGCGCGATGTCCTCGACTTCCTCAACGACGACCTGGGGGTGGACGCGATGATGATTTCCCCGGCCTACGCCTACGAGAAGGCGCCCGATCAAGAACATTTCTTGGGCGTTCAACAGACGCGCCGGCTGTTCGCCGAAGCATTTGCCGGGAAGCGCCGCAAGAAGTGGCGCTTGAATCATTCACCGCTCTTTCTCGACTTCCTGGAGGGCAAGACGGATTTCCAATGCACGGCCTGGGGGATCCCGAGTTACTCGGTCCTGGGCTGGCAACGGCCCTGCTATCTCATGGCGGACGGGTATGCCTCGAGTTACCGGGAGTTGATCGACACCACCGATTGGGACGCCTATGGCCGTGGCAAGGACGAGCGCTGTGCGAACTGCATGGCGCACTGCGGGTACGAGCCCAGCGCGGTGATTGCCACCATGGGCTCATTGCGACAATCGCTGCGCGCTCTGGTCTCGACCAACTGAGCATCGTGACCGCCCTCCATCCTCGCCTTGCTTCGCCCGACCCGACATGGGCGACCGGCTCCGAGGTCCGGTCGGACCTGTCAAACCGTGATCTGGGCGCTCCACCCTCCGGCACACTCTCCGGGCTGAGCCCGTCGGCGATTCGCCAACTCGACCTTTCCGAACTTGAGCGCCTGGCGGCGGACATCCGATCGTTCCTCATTGGAGCGGTGGCGGCGAATGGAGGACATCTCGGATCCAACCTCGGGGTGGTCGAGCTCACCTTGGCCGTGCACAGGGTGTTCGATTCCCCGCGCGACCGCATTATCTGGGATACGGGTCACCAGACCTACGTGCACAAGGTCGTGACCGGAAGGGCCGATGACTTTGTTCGGCTTCGTCGCAGAGCGGGACTGTCCGGATACGCAAACCGGGCTGAGTCTCCGCACGACCTGGTGGAGAACAGTCACGCCTCAACGGCACTCTCCTACGCATATGGCCTGGCCCGGGCGCGCGAGCTCAGAGGTGAGCAGCATCATGTTCTCGCCGTCGTCGGCGATGGGGCCCTCACCGGCGGTCTCTCTTACGAGGCGCTGAGCAATATCGGCCTCCACGGGGCCGGGCTGGTCATCGTGCTCAACGACAACGGCCGGTCCTACGCGCCGACCGTTTCGCGCTTGACCACGGCGGGTGCGCCCACCCTGCCGTCGAATGCGCCAAAAGACTTCTTCGAGTCGCTGGGCATCAGCTACGAGGGACCAGTGGACGGGCACGATCTCGAAGCACTCGAAGGCTCGTTACGGAGAGCGGCGACTGCGGCCCGACCGGTGGTGGTCCACGTCCACACCGTGAAGGGCCGGGGCTATCTACCGGCCGAACAGGACGAAGAGAAGTGTCTGCACGACATTGGGCCCTTCGACCCGGCCACGGGAAAGCGCGTTGGATCTCTTTCACCGAGGCGCAGCTACACCCACGCGTTTGAGGCGGCACTCCTGCGACAGGCCATGCGGCACCCCGAGCTGGTGGCCATTACGGCGGCCATGCCGGGCCCCTGTGGCCTGCTCGAGTTTGCGCGCCGGTTTCCCGAACGGTTCATCGACGTTGGAATTGCCGAGCAGCACGCGGTGACGACAGCCTCTGGTTTGGCCATGGAGGGGCTGCGTCCGGTCGTGACCCTCTATTCCACCTTCCTCAACCGGGCGTGGGATCAGCTCTACTACGACGTCGGGCTGCACCGTCTGCCCGTGATTTTCTGCATCGATCGGGCCGGCATCACAGGCGATGACGGCCCGAGTCACAACGGTGTACTGGACCTGGCCCTGCTGACGAAAGTGCCGGGCATGACCGTGCTGGCGCCCTCTTCGTATGAAGAGGTTGAGGTCATGCTCGCGCAGGCTCTTGAGATCACGAGTGGCCCGGTGGCCATCCGCTGGCCCAAGACCGAAGCTCGTCACAGCGCGCTCACCGGGCACGGATGTTTGGCCCGGCGCGTGCGTCAGGGGGACCGGGTCTGCCTCCTCGGGCTCGGCAAGATGGTCGACGCGTGTGAGCGCGCAGCGCGGATCCTCCATCGCGACGGAATCGAAGCGACGGTGTGGGACATCCGCGTGGCGGCGCCGTTGGACCGCCTGATGCTCGAGGATGCCCTGGGGCACCCCGTCGTGATGACCGTCGAAGATGGCGTGGCCGAGGGCGGCGTCGGCGGCTCCATTGCCGAGGCCCTCCGCGTGATGGCCGGTGTGGGTCCCCTCCCCCTCCTGTTGGCCCGCGGCCTTCCCGTGGCCTATTTCGAGCCGGGTAAGCCCGACGAGATCCTCGCCCGTTTGGGCCTTGACGAGAACGAACTTGCCGCGACGCTGCGCGGGCTCTGTTCGTAGCTGTCGGCCACTCCAACTCGTCGCCGGCGACAACGTTGGAATCCGAACGACGTCAGGGTCGGGGCCGACTGCGGCGGAGGAGGCTGGGCCGTGGCTCGATGATGACAGGCGGCCGTTCGTAGACGAACGATGTGCCGCCCCCGGGGCGACGCTGGGGTGGACGCCGCGGTTCGACCGGACCCGATCGCATGTGACGCCGCGGACCCGACCAGGGGGCCGGCGGAACGGTGAGGCGGTCGGCGAGTCTGTAGGCCACGCTCTCATAGTTGACGCGCCAACCGCGAAAGTCGGCCCACGCCTCCTCGGCGCTTCGCTCCGTGGCAAAGCCGACGTTCACGAGCATGGCGACGGCGCGCTCGAACTCCACGAACGTCAGGTCGATGGGGCCGTCGGGGTTCGGATCAAGGTCAACTTCCCAGCCGAGTGTGGTCGCGATCCGGTTGAGCAGCGTGAAACCCATCCGAAGGCACAGACGCGCCTGGGAGCACGCGCTGGCGGGTACGAGCGCGAGCTGCATGGCGGCGGCATCGAGCACCGCGACGAGCCCAAGCAGCCACGAGTACCACGGTTCGGGGGACCGGAAGAGGAGCAACACCGGGTACGTGGTGTGGGTTTCGGCTACGTCGGCGGACCATTCCTCCCATGCGGCGTACAGGTCTGGGAGGGTGTCGGTGATGCCGACCAGCTGATGCCGGGCCAGGAGTTCGGGGCCCCATGCCGGGACACCGGCGCGGCTTTCGAGCAGGGCCACAAGGCTCTCGCGCCGGTTGAACGAGCTGTAGAGAGCCGGCAGATAGGCGATCTGGAGGGCGACGATGACGACCCAGATGGCGCCTATGGAGATGTCCACGCCGGTGTCGGCCGGGCCGCCGCTATGGACGGCTCCCACGGTGAAGAGCGCGGTGAGCGCCTGGAGCAAACCATCGGCGAACGACACGCCCGCCCCGACGAGGATGATTCCGAACCCGAGCACCAGGCAGGAGGCCCAGAACAGCAGCTGCACGACGAGGGCGACCGGTCCGGTCGGCGCCAGGATGGAGTCTTGGCGCTCGTACGTCTTGGCCAGATGGGACGCGAGAACGAAGAACAAGCGGACGCCGCGATTGACGTGCAGGCTCAAGCGCTCGATGCCTGAGGGTCGCCGCGGCAGGACCATCGTGAGCACGACGTCGGAGACGGTCACCCCCACGATGACCACACCGACGATTGTCGCGACCGCGTTCATTGTCCCGCCACGGGGTCACCAAGCAGGAGCACGAGTCCGAGGGTATCGAGCGTCGGCCGGGTCTGGGGCGAAGGCCCGCGACCCCAACGTCACCTGTGGCCAGGCAAAGTTCACTTTTTTCTCACTGTCGGGTCACGGCGACCCTGATTGCCCTCATACCTGCGCTGGTCAGCGCGGGCACCCAGAGCGGCGATACGGCGGACAACGCCTGGCCTTACGCCCGCCAGGCAGCTGCACCAGTGCTGGTTGCGGTGGGTGACATCTCCTGCCAGCCGGACGTGAACAGCACCACGCAGCCCGGTGAGAAGGCGAAGCCGGACGATACGTGCAGCCAGAACGACCAGGCGGATGCCCAGCTCCGCAATCCCCAGGCTGCGACCGCCAACGAGGTGGAGTCGATGGACCGAGCCTGGTCGCCATCCTCGGCGACGAGCAGTACCAGGTTGGCACGCTGGCCGACTTCAAGGGCTCCTACGACCAGACCTACGGGGCTTTCAAGTTTCTCCAGCGGCCGTCGCCCGGCAACCACGGGTTCTACAGCACTCATGGGCAGGATGGCGAGGACGGTATCGGCTATTCCGACAGCTCCGGTCAGGTGGCGGTGCCCAACCTTCAAGCCGCCCAGGGCGCCGGCAGCGCATTCCAGAACGGCCAGACCACCACGGGCTACCCGGGAGCCTTCGGAGTCATGAAGCTGACCCTTGGTCAGAACGGCTACGGCTGGGATTACCAGTCGGCCACCGCCCCCACTGTCAACGGTGGACCGGCGTGGGGGAGCTTCTCCGACACGGGCTCGGCCATGTGCCACGGACCTGCCCAGGGCCACTGACCGTGGGGTGCTCGCGGCCGGTCTCGGCGTGCGCATCCTGAGTCTCGACGCTCAGCGATCCGACTTCTGACCCTCGATCCAGCCCGGGACTACCGAGCCATTCCCTGAGCGCTGCCTCGAGGTTGACGCTGTCTCGACACTTCGGTCTCTCCGATGGCTCGACACATCCGGAAGAGAAGCGCCCCCGGCAGGACTCGAACCTGCGCCACCGGCTCCGGAGGCCGGT
>DASZLL010000005.1:0-44070 GCA_035552395.1 Acidimicrobiales bacterium | reverse complement strand
TGACCCTGTTCCGCCTGGGCCAGCTCGACCCGTGGGTCGTGTGGCTGGCCGCCGCGCTCGAGCGTTCCAGCGAGGCGGCGGGCGCGCTGATGGCGCGCTCGGAGACGCTGCTGGCCGAATGGCGGGCCCGCCTCATTGGGGTGCGGGCAGACGCGGCGGCGCGCCGGGTCATCGACCTCTTGCCCGAGCACCCCGTCGTCTCGGCCGCCGTGGTGGCGGAGGTGCTCGGGATCACGGCCAGGGCGGGGCAGACCGCGCTGGCCACGTTGGCCGAGCGCGGCATCGTGGAGCGCTTTCACTCCGACGAGGCCGCGGGTCCGGGCCGTCCGACGCGGTACTGGGTCGCGCACGAACTGGTCGCGCTGGTGGCGGGGTGGCCCGGCACCTGAAGGCGCCGCCGGACCGTCCGCATCTCGAATGGATGACACCGTAGACTCGTTGCCCACATGTCCGACGTGGCGGCAACTCCTCAGGCGGGGACGACCTCGGCGGTCCCTTCTGCCCCTCCTGCCCCTCCTGCTCCGGCCGCGGGTCCGACGGGAAATGGCGCGCTGGCGGGGCATGGCGCCGACGACGATGGCGCGAGCCAGACCCGGAAGGTCGGCCTTGGCGTCGTCCTGGTGCTCGTCGTCGTCGGACTCGCGTTTCTCATCGCGTTCTTCGGCGTGGTGCGGCATTGGCTGGCGCTGCACACCGGTGTCACTCACGGAGGCCCGGACCCCTTCTACAACTTCTGGTCGGGCTTTGGTTCGGACCTCGGTGAGGCGACGCTCATCACCGCGGTCGGCGTCGGGGTGTACACGGGTGTCCGCAAGGTCAACTGTCACACAAAGGGATGCTGGCGAATCGGCCATCACGTCCTGGAGGGCACTCCGTACATCTTGTGCCGACGCCACCACCCGTACGTCCCGACCGGCGGCGCCACGCACGAGCACATCCTCGAGCAGCACCGAATGTTCAAGGAAGCCAAGGAAGCCTTCGAAGCTCGCCACGAACCGACGAGGTCGTAGGCGAACAGGGCGCCGAACCCAGCTGGGCGGCTCTCGTCATCGTTTCCACGGTGAGTCTCACGCGTCGTCGACACCGGGATGCGAGACGAATCGGGGGCACCTTCAGCGGTAGAGCCTGATCGAAAGGGGCCGAGGTTCGGTGAACGTTTGGTGACCGCGGATATTTCTGACGGATTGTTGTCGTTCTGGCGACGGCGAGTTCGTCGTAATGGCCAGTGAGCGTCACCCGGGCGCTCCCTCGGACTGGAGGACGTCCACCATGCCCCACCCTGTGATTCACACTGAGATCCGCTCGGCCGACCCGGATATCACCCGGAAGTTCTACGCAGATCTCTTCGACTGGAAAGTCGCATCTGAGGGCGCCTTCCCTGGCTACACCTTCATCGACACGGGGGTCGAAGGTGGCCCGCATGTCGCCATCAGTCCGCGCCAGAGTGCGGAGGACGAGGTTCTGTTCTTCGTGGCGGTCGAAGATGTGGCGGCCACCTTGAAGCAGGCCGAAGCCCTTGGCGGAACGATCGTGCAATCGGTTCAAGAGGTGCCGGGCACAAAGTTTGGTGTGTTCGCGGACGCGCAGGGCCACAAAGTTGGCGTGGCCTCAAACGGCTAGTGCATTGGTTGCCGCTGCCGCTTCTCGATCCGGTGGCAGCGGCGACCAAGCACGCTGGCGGCACGCTCGCGGGATGTTTCTCAATGGACGACATCGTGCAGCCGGCCATGGATGCGGAAGCGATGTTTCGCTTCACGTTGCTGTCGCCGGACGGCGATCGTCATGTGGAATGCTTGGCGACCTCGCACCGAGCACGCTGGCCTTGATGCATGAGTCGTCTTTGTCGGCGAGACGCTCGGCGCGATCGGTTAACCCATCCTGAGAAGCTCTTCGAGAAGTCCTTGCCATGGGACCTTGTCCCAGCCCGACTTCTCGGCCGCACTCTTCGCCACGTCCGTCGCCTCCTCAACCCACAGCAGCTCGATGTCTTCTCCCGGGCCGATCTTCTGATCGCCCTTGATCTCCTGGGAAACCTGCCCCTTTCCAATCTCGACTTCGGAGCCGAACTCCGTCCCCAGCCAGATGTCTTGCCACGCCTTGTGGGTTTCCTTGAGGCGGATGGCTACGCCGGAGAGATGTGAGTGCGTGGGACTCTCTGCGGTCTTGACGGCCCAATGCAGGCAGTATCTCGCCCGATGGAAATCCCCCTTGGGCGTCGAGGCTTCCGCCCGTGCGGCGTACCCCTCGAGCTTTTGGCGCTCGGCTTCGGGGAGGATCTCGCGGAGGTTGTTCATCAAACCCTTGACGATCGGTGATGAGCCGGCACTTGTCTCGTGGGCCATGGGCCAACCCTACCGGGCACTCCCAAATCTTCCAGGTGGGGAAGAAGGATTCACGGTCACTCCGTCGTGAGTCGGGTGAGCAGATCGGAGAGGGACAGGCGAAGGGTCTCGAGTTCATCGCCTCCCGCGAGGCGGGCCCAGCGTTTCTCGACAGCAGCGGCGGCTTTATGCGTGACCCGTGGAATCCGCTTCCCTCGCGCGGTGAGGAAGACCAGTTGAGATCGGCGGTCCGATGGGTTGGGGCGGCGCTCGACGTAGCCAGACCGCTCGAGTTGCTCGACGGTCTGCGCCATCGTCTGCTTGCGAACGTGTGAAAGGTTCGCCAACTCCGAAACGGTGGCCCCTTCCGAAGTCAGGAACGAGAAGACATTGGCGGCGGCCGGGTTGATGTCGTCAAAGCCCGCCGCGCGGAGTGCACCTTGAATCTCGAGTGAATACAGCTGATAGAGCAGGCGCAGGAGCAGGCCCATCGTGAAGTGGCCGCGATCGTCAGGCATCGCTATAGACAGGGTACTGTCGATTGGGTATAGTGGACAGGCACCTGTCCATCATACCCAAGAAGGGAAGACACTCATGGACGCACTACCTGCCGCCTACGCGGAGTTCGGTCAGACCCTCGCCTTCACCGAGCGGACGATGACCGCCGTGCTTCGAGACCATCTGGCTGAGCGAGGCGTCGAACCCGAAACTTGGTACGCTCTCAAGCTCGTTGCCGCCGGCGCCCCGCACGTCACCCGCAGTTCCCTGCTCCGAGATCTCGAAGGCTCGCGCGGTTTGGACGCGGACTCCACCCACGCTCTGCTGGCTCGACTCGGTGTCGACGGGCTGATCACGGGAGACGAGACCGTCGATCTGACCGATGAAGGTACGGCCTTGTTCGAGAGCCTCCGGGAGTACGTCCAGGGTGCGACGGCCGACCTGCTTGGCCCGTTCGACCAACGCGACATTGAGACCACGGTGCGCACGCTCAAGGCCATCATTCGGCGCAGCCGCGATGACGCCGAATCCGCGGCCTAGCGCCAAGGTCCCGTATCGCGCTACGTCGCGCCGCGTCACGCAACGCCATTTGCGGGTTTGACGATCGAACGCCAGTGTCTGCGCCGACGCGGCGCCACAAGACCATGAACCTCACGACGGGGGGTCGCGTTCAACGGCGGTGCCCCTGGGCAGAATCGAGAGATCAATGTGACGGGAACGTTGGCTTGGAGACGGATGCGTGACGACGACCGGAAAAGGCCGAAATGTTCGACCGCTTGCCATTGACATCCCGCTGCGAGTCCTTAAAATTTCGCGCGCGGGTACTCGTTGTTGAGTGATGTGCTCAACACACTGGTTGAACGTTGCACCGCATCTTCGACGTCGATGTACCCAAGACGTGACGTCCAATATCCCGACTACGAAGGAGGCCGTTGTGCCCACGACCGAAGCCGAGAGGACAGTGAAGAACGGAAAGTCTTACGGCACCGCCGAAGGCCTTGCCGAGGGCATGGCCGAGAGTTTTGAGGGGCTCGCAACGATCGCCCGCATGCAGGCTGAGGAGTCGTTCAAGCAAGGCGAAAAGGCCGGACTCGTGCTCAAGGATCAGTCCATCGTCTCCATCAAGGCCGCGGAGGCGATCGGACTCTCGCTGCTCGCTGCCGTCGCCGAGATCACCGCCCCCATTGCGCCGAAGCTGCCAAGCGTTGTTCCGGTGTCCAACCTGGAGACGCTGGTGAAGGCGGGCTTCGACATCACGCAGCAGCTGCTCAACACCGAGCGCACTTTGGCCGAAGCGGCAACCAGGCTGGTCATCCGGCAGAACTGACTGCCTCGAGGGTCAGCGACGGGCGCCTCGGCCGCGGCGCTGACGCCCCCGGTCCTCGAACTTCTCGCGCACCTGGGCCCGTCGGGCCTGGATCTCGCGGTGAGTCAGGTGCTCGGTCGACTCGTCGAGCCCGAAGCTCGCCTTGACACCCGAGAGGTCCGGCGCCCAGTCCGCGTCCTGCTCGAGGCCGAGCTGGGACATGATCCGCTCGCCGTGCTTGGTGGCGAACATCAAGGCGATCGCCTCCACCTCGCCGAAGAGGTCGAGGTCCGGCGCCAGGGTGGCGATCGTCCCGTCGAGGAACATCAGGTTCTTCACGAACAGCATGAGCTCCTTGGGGAGCTTGGCGCCCAGGGCGAGGAGCGTCTTGATCGTGCGCTGCATCTCTCCCACCAATTCGTCGGGAGTCAGCTGCGTGGGGTCGATGGGCGGCCGGTCGAGACCGAGCTGCACAATGACGCGGTCGATATCGGTGTCGTCGGGGAACGCACCGAGGTCGCGCAGCGCGGCCACCTGGGTCGGGATGTCGGCGTTCGACGCACCGACGAGGAGGGAGAGGAGGGCCAGGCGCTTGGCCTCGGTGAGACGGCCGGTGATGCCGAAGTCGAGCAGGGCAATCTTTCCGGTCGGCAGGACGAAGAGGTTCCCACCGTGCAGGTCGCCGTGGAAGATGCCGTGCATCATGCAGCCCTCGAGAAAGCCGATCATGCCGGCCCGCACGATCTCCTCGGTGTCGATGCCGGCGGCGTGCATGCCGTCGACGTCGCCGAAGTTGAAGCCGTCGAGGCGCTCCATCACGAGCATGCGGCGCGTCACCAGCGTCGGGTGAGGGCGGGGGACGACAAAGGCGCGCTGATCCAGCGCGGCGAAGGTCATCGCGATGTCGAGCATGTTCTCGGCCTCGAGGCGGAAGTCGAGCTCCTCCATGATCGTCTCGGCGAACAGCTCCACGAGGGCGGGAGGATTGGCCAGCGCGGCGACCGGGATGCGTCCGACGAGGTGCGGGGCCAGCCACGCCATGATGGCGAGGTCCTGGCGCACGCGGGTGGCGACCGAGGGGCGCTGGATCTTGATCACGACCGGGGTCCCGTCGAGCAGCGTGGCGGGGTGGACCTGCGCAATGGACGCCGCTGCCTTTGGTGTGTGGTCGACGGATGCGAACACCGAGTTGATCGGGCGCCCCAGCTCCTCGACGAGGACGCGCTCGACGACGGGCCACGGTTCGGCCGGGACCTGATCGCGGCACCACTTGAACTCGGCTACGAGTTCCGCAGGGAAGATGCCGTCACCCGAAGAGATGATCTGGCCCAACTTGATGTACGTCGGCCCCAGGTGCTCGGCGGCGACACGCAGGCGACGCGAGAGGCCGGTGATGGAGCCCGGACTGCCGGTCCGCCGATCCCTGGCAAACCACAGCCCGAGCGCGCCCCCGAGGTGCTGCACGCTGGTGCCCAGCCGGCGGCCGGGCGGGAGGAGGCGGGGCCGGGTGAGCTGGGGAAGCGCGGCGTTGAGATCGGCCCGGATGGCGGCCAGGCCGTGGCGCCACTCCAGGGCGTCGAGGTCGATCTCCCAAGGGGCGTCGTCGGTGAAGACGCCGATCGCGGTGTCGCGCGCGGCGCCGGCGGGGAGCGATTGCGGTTCCGGTTGGGAGGTCACCGGGGACGATCCTACGGCCCCCCGGACCCCCCTCCGTCTGGGTCAGCAGTTCAGGAGGGGCGGACGAGACCGGACTGGAACGCGAAGACGACGGCCTGCACGCGATCGCGCAGACCGAGCTTGGCCAGGAGGCGGCCGACGTGTGACTTGACCGTGGCCTCGGACACGTAGAGCCGCGCCGCGATCTCCGCGTTGGACAGGCCATCGGCGACCGCGAGCAAGACTTCGTGTTCGCGTTCGGTCAGCTGGGCCAGGGCCGGATCGGCGACGCCAGCGCCGCCGCCGTCGTTGGAGGAGAGGTCGGGCAGCTTGTTCGCGTACTCCTCGAGGAGGCGGCGGGTGACGCGAGGGGAGACCACCGCGTCGCCGCGGGCGACGGTGCGGATGGCGCCCACCAGTTCCGCCGGCGGGACGTCCTTGAGGAGGAACCCGCTGGCTCCGGCGCGCAGGGCGCTGAAGGCGTACTCGTCGAGGTCGAAGGTGGTGAGGATGAGCACGCGCGTCTCGTTGCCTGCCGACGACGTCGCGATGGCCCGAGTGGCCTCAATGCCGTCGAGCACCGGCATCCGCACGTCCATCAGGACGACATCGGGCCGGTAGAGCTCGACGAGCCGGACGGCGTCGGAGCCGTCGGCCGCTTCGCCCACGATCTCGATGCCGTCTTCGGCCTCGAGGATCATGCGGAACCCCTTGCGCAGCAGGGCCTGATCGTCGGCCAGGACGACGCGGACCGTCACGACGCGACCGGCGCCTTGCAGTCGCGCAGCGTGGCGGCGACCTCCCAGCCGCCGGTGGCCGCCGGACCGGCGCGGAGCGTGCCCCCGAAGGCGGCGGCCCGCTCGGCCATCCCGGCCACGCCGTGTCCGCCGCCGGACCCGTTGGCCCGGGCGCCTCCGTTGCCGTTGGCGCCGTTCGTGCCGCGGGGGACGGCCATCGGGGCGGCGACCCGGGTCCGCCCGTCGTCGCGCACGTGGACCGAGATATCGGGGTCCTCGAAGTCCAGGCGCACGTCGACGGTGGCCGGCTCCTCCGCGTGCTTGAGCGCGTTGGTGAGCGCCTCCTGCACGATGCGATATACGGTCAGGCCCGCGGCACCCGAGACTTCGAAGGGTTGGCCCGCCCGCTCGACCGAGACGCCGAGGCCGGTGCCGCGCACCCGGTCGACCAATGCGTCGAGGTCGGCCAGGCCGGGCTGGGGGGCCAGCGCGGCCCGCTCACCCGAGCCGGCCGAGCCGGCCGACCCGGCGCCGAGGATGGGCTCTTCGCGGAGCACGCCGAGCATGCGGCGCATGTCGGTCAGGGCTTGGCGCCCGGTGCTCGAGACCTCGCGCATGGTGTCGGCGGCGCGGGCGGGGTCGGTGCGCTGGGCGGCGGCCGCGGCGTCGGCGAGGGTCACCATGACCTGGATGTTGTGCGAGACGACGTCGTGCATCTCGCGCGCGATGCGGGCACGCTCCGCGGCGGCGGACAGGGAGGCCTGCTGGTCGCGCTCGATCTCGAGGCGCGCCGCACGCTCGGCCAGCCAGTCGAGCTGGCTGCGCAGCGCGCGGACGACAACGCCGGCCAGGAGCGCCGCGATGGCGAGGCCGGTCAGGAAGACCAACGACTTCACGTCGTTGCCCGTCGGCGTCCACCGCACGGTGGCCATGACGACGCCCGCCTCGAGGACGGCGACGGCGACGGCGACGAAGACCCACGCCGACTCGACCGCCACCGTGTACGTCGCGGCGAGGAGGGCCGTGTCGGCGAGGGCGGGGCCCGTCACGAACCACTGCACGAAGGCCACCGCCGCGATCGTGAAGAAGACGGCCATCGGGGCGCGCCGCCGGAACATCAGCGGGAAGACCAGGGCGGCCACGACCCAAAGGTTCGGGCGCGCGGCGTGCGAGTCGAAGAGCCAGCCCGTGCACAGCACGAAGAGCCCGGTGGCGAGCACGACGTCGACAGACGTGGCGTAGCGGCGGTCGAAGTCGCGCAGGCGCTCCCACAGGCGCCAGGCCCGGTCGGTCTGCTCGTCCGGCCCGGCCCCGGTGGCGCCGGCGACGGCGGCCTCGCGAGTCGTGCCGGGCCGGAGCCACTCCGGATAGAGGTAACGGGAGCTGGGGCGCATCGGATCCTTCGTTCCCAGGCGGGACATCCATCGTACTGCCCGCTGAGCAGGATCTCCGTGCGGAGTCCACCCGGCGCTCATCCGCCAAGCCTCGCCGCCGCCGTCGCGGCGACACCTCATCCCCAGGGATGAACAGGCGTGCGGTGGTTCATTCCTGCGGGTGATTGGTCCCGCGCACCGGTCGATTTAGGTTCGACTTGGCAATGCCTACGGGCGGCGCGAGGTAGCGGGCGCATTCCGCCCCGAGTACGCAGCGCACCTCGCGCCGCCCGTAGTTTTTGGGGCCCTGGGCCGCCTCTTTGGGCCCACGGCGTCCTGCCGCCGGAAACGGTCCGGCCGTCGGACTCGGCTGCCCACCAGACAGGACCCCGCCAAACACCGGGATCGGCGCAGAGGTTCGAGGTGCAGACGCCGAAATGCTGCGCGTTTGCGTGGGTCAGCTGCCGACGCGGGCGGCCACCTCGCGGCACGCCTCGAGGTCGTCGAAGGCCCGGGCTACGTCGTCGGGCGTGAAGGCGAAGAAGAGCGCCGCCACCGCGTCGGCGCCGGCCTCGGCGTAGCGCTCGACGTCGTCGGGCGTCAGCCCGTTGAAGTAGGGGCACACGGTGATGCGCAGGTCCGCTCGGCTGCGCCCGGCCGCTTCGAGATGCGTGTCGAGCTCGGCCAGCCCTTGGGCCAGCTGTTCGGGGCTGCGGTTGAAGGTGTGCCAACCCTGCGCGAGGTGGGCGGCCCGCCTGAGCGCGGCCGGGGTCTCGCCGCCGATGTGGATCGGGGGGTGGGGGTCCTGGAGGGGCTTGGGGAACATCTCGCAGGCGGGGAGCTCGTAGGTCTCACCCTTGAACGACGACACGTCGTCGGTCCAGAGGGTGCGCAGGACCTCGAGGTACTCGTCGGTGCGCCGCCCGCGCCGCTCCCACGGGGTGTTCAGCGCGTCGAACTCCTCCCTCAGCCAGCCGACGCCGACGCCGAGGTCGACGCGCCCGCCCGAGAGCCAGTCGAGCGTCGACACCTCCTTGGCCACGTAGACCGGGTTGCGCTGGGGGAGGAGCAGCATGGCGGTGCCGAGGCGCACGGTCGAGGTCCGGGCGGCCAGGTAGGTGAGGGTGATCATCGGCTCGAGCAGTCCGCTGCCGGGCGGGATGGGCATGCGCCCGTCCTCGGCGTAGGGGTAACTGCTCTGGTACTCGGGGAAGAAGACGACGTGCTCGCCCACCCAGATGGTCCCGACGTCACGCTGCTCCGCGCCCACGGCGATGGCGTCGAGCAGCTCGGGTGTGCTCATGGGGCTCGCCGTCGGGACCCACAGGTCGAACTTCACTTCATGCCCCCAGTCCCCATTGGACGAACTCGTTGATCTCGTCGGCCGCCTGCTCCGCGGGGATCGGATCGGGCTCGCCGGCGCGGACGGACAGCGCACCGTAGATCTGCTGGCCCACGAGCACCACGGCGCGCTCCGGACTGAGATCGGCGCGGAACTCGCCGGCCTCGATTCCAGCGGTGATCAGCTCCTCGAGCACCCGGATCATGTCGAGACCGATCAACATGAGGGCCCCGCCGACGGCCGCCGACCCGGCCGTGCCGGCCGTGGCCTGGGTCGCCATGGCGAGGCGAAAGAAGTCGGGGCTCTCGTCGATGCGTTCGAGCACGCCCAGGATCAGGGCGCGCAGACGCTCGACGGGCGGGGTGTCGTCGGCCACGACGGCGCCGACCGTCTCCTGTAGACGGTCGTACATCGATTGCACGCAGGCCTGGAGCAGCTCGTCGCGGTTGGCGAAGTAGACGTAGACGGTCGAGCGGGCGACGCCGGCCTCGGCGGCGATCTCGTCCATGGAGACGTCGGTGGAGCCGTACTCGCCGAAGAGACGCCGGGCCGTATCGATGATCTGGTCACGCCGGAAGTCGCGGATGACGTCCTTAAGTGCGTCGGGGGCGCGCCGGGGCATGTGCTGTTCTCTTCGGTGCTCTTGGGTGGGCTGGGCTGGCGGGAGCGGGCCGCTCAGGCTCAGGCGCCGACCGGCGCGGACGGGGTGAAGGCGACAGGGAGGTGCTTGACCCCGTTGATGAACTGCGACTGGAGGCGCTGCATATCCCCATCCTGGTGGATGTCGGGCAGCCGGTCGAGCAGGTGTTCGAACATGACCCGGATCTCCATGCGGGCCAGGTTGGCGCCGAGGCAGAAGTGCGGGCCGCCGCCGCCGAAGGCGACGTGCGGGTTGGGGTTGCGCCCGACGTCGAAGGTGTCGGGGTCGGCGAAGACGCTCTCGTCGCGGTTGGCCGAGGCGTGGAAGAAGACGACCTTGTCGCCGGCGGCGATCTTGGTGTCGCTGAGCGTGATGTCGTGCACGGCGGTGCGGCGGAAGTTCATGACGGGGGTCACGAAACGGAGCATCTCGTCGACGGCGGTCGGCAGGAGGCTGCGGTCGGCGAGCAGGCGCTGCCACTGGTCAGGGTTCTGGAAGAAGGCGTGCATGGCGCCCGACATGAGGTTGCGCGTCGTCTCGTTGCCGGCGACGGTCAGGAGCAGGAAGAACAGCTCGAGCTCCAGGTCGCTCAGTTGCTCGCCGTCGACCTCGACCGTGGTGAGCACGCTCATGAGGTCGGCGTGGGGATCGATGCGCTTGGTGCCGTAGAGCTGCGATGCGTATGCGTACAGCTCCATGGCGGCGACGAGGGCTTCTTCGGCCTGGCCCTGGTACTCGGGGTCCTCATTGCCGACCATGCGGTTGGACCACTCGAACATGCGGTGGCGGTCGGCTGCGGGCACGCCGAGCAGCTCGGCGATGACCTGGAGGGGGAGCTCGGCGGAGAGGTCGGTGACGAAGTCGGCCGCACCCTTCTCGACGACCTGATCGATGATGGCGTCGGTCGAGCGGTGGATGCTCTCCTCTAGGTCCCTGACCATGCGCGGTGTGAAGCCCTTGTTGACGAGCCGCCGGTAACGCGTGTGCAGGGGCGGGTCCATGTTCAGCATCATCAGGGCTTGCTGCTCGATGTCCGCCTCGGGCATTTCGAAGGGCATGGTGCCGCGGGCGGCCGAGCTGAAGTGCTCGTAGTCGCGATTGACCGTGACGCAGTCGTCGTAGCGGGTGACGGCCCAGAAGCCGGGGCCGCCCTCCTCGTCCTGCCAGTGCACGGGGTCGTGGCGGCGCAGGTGGGCCAGCCAGGCGTGGGGGACACCCGACACGTAGGACCGGGAGTCCGAGAGGTCGACGGGGGTGACGGGTGTGACTTCCGCCAGTGTGCTCATCCGGACAACTCCTCTTGCAAATCGGACAACGTGTCCGATTCCTAGGAACCTACGTCCAGCGGCGGGGCGGTGTCAATCCTTTGGCGTGCTGTCGGTGTGTGCGGTGGGGTCGGTGGGGTCGGTGGGGTCGGTGGGCGGGAGGACCGCAATCGACTTGGTGGGGTCGTCAGGGTCGAGGATGACCTGGAGGCGATCGGGGTCGGGGGGCCCACCAGGGATCGGGGCCACCATGACGACCTGGTCCTGCGGGGTACCGAAGACGTTCTGGAGGCCGCGGGCGATGCCGGTGCCGACCGAGCCGAGTGCTGAGTCGCGCCGCCAGCGCTCGAAGCCCTCGGGTGGGAACTCGGGCTCGACGGGCCCGACGTCGGGCTCGTCAGCGGGTGGCTCGCCCTCGACCTCTTCCATTGGTCCCATCGTCGCGCCATTCCGGCGTCGGACGGGCACCGCCCCATCGCTCGCCGCACGTTGGTCTGCGCCGCCTCGTGCATCGGGATTTGTCCTGACCTGACCTCCCCGCGGGTCGTCGGACTCAGGCGGGAGTGGGATCGGGCAGGGCCCGCTGGATGTCCCAGAGGTGGTGGCACACCTCGTGCGCGTTGCGCTGGACGATGTCGAAGGCGCAGATGGAGCCGGCCTCGGGGTGCGGGGTGGCGACGTCGTGGGGAGCCTCGAGCGCCGCGGTTCGCCAGTCTTCGGCGGCGGCGATGAGGGCGATGAGTCCCACCATCGGCGAGAGCGAGTCGTAGCGGCGGACGTCGGCCAGGACGTTCTCGTCCCACTCGGGCACGCCGAAGGAGGGATCGGCACTGATCGTCCACAGCCGCTCGGTGCCGACACGGAGGACGTCGACCGTGTGCCAGACGTAGCGGCTGGCCGACCACAGGCCCGGCTCCACGGCCACCGCAGGATCGATGCGCGACAGCACCCCTCCGAAGACTGCGACGTTACGCACACACTGCCCGACGAGCATTTCGTAGGCGGCCATTTCCCAATCGAACGCGCATTCGGAGCAGGTGCCCAAGGGGGGCTCCCAACTGCCGCGAGCGGATCCGGTCGTGGTGCTCACGAACGCTCCGTGGGTTCAGTCGTCACGCTCGGCCGGCTTGCCCAGGTGCCACGCGGAGCAGGTCGCGCAGCGGTAGGCATCGAGCTCCACACCCACGTCGGCCAAGCGCTCGTGCGCGACCGAGTGGGCCTCCCCACGGGACATGTACGACGTCTTGGCCGTGCCGTCGGCTTGCCAGTGGGAACCGCGACGGGGTTCTGGATTCTCGGCGTCGGTGCGGGCGCGGGCGCGGGTGGGCAGATGGCGTGAGCCGTGTCGCCGGGGCATTGCCCCATTCTGATGGTTCGCCGTGCGTCGCCGCGCCGCGATGGCGTTTGACGCGCCCCGACGCGCCGTGGATTCGACGGAGGGGGAAACAAGGGTCGAACCGGGCGCGTCGAGACTGCGCCCACCTTACGAGCGGCCGCGGGGTCCCGTTCGGCGTTCCACCACGGAGCATTTCCCCAGGCTCGGGCGCTCCTCGCCCGCTAACCTCTGGCGGGTCGACGAGGCGGTCGCCGACGGGAGGTACGTGATGGCGGACGACGACGCGGAGGGCCAGGCCCCTCCCGGACCCGGTCCCGGACCCGGTCCCGGTGCCAATCCGCCCGTGATCGCCGACAGCCCGCAGGCGGGCGGCGCCGCTCCGCCGAAAGACCCGGGCTGGTACCCGGTGCGGACCAGCCCCAACGAACAGACCTATTGGGACGGCCGTGAT
This sequence comes from Acidimicrobiales bacterium, assembly GCA_035552395.1. GTDB lineage: Bacteria > Actinomycetota > Acidimicrobiia > Acidimicrobiales > RAAP-2 > Bog-473. The sequence continues at coordinate 31,145 of DASZLL010000005.1, read as the reverse complement.
TGGACGAAGCGACGCCGCTGGAGTGCCGGAACCGGGTGGACCGAGTCCGGTCCTGATGCGCTCGTCACGCCGGCCCCATCCGGCGTCGCGCCCCCAGGGTCCCGCCTCTCGGCCAATCCCTACGCGCCCCATCCCACCTCGACCACCTCGACCACGTTGGCGGCGTCAGCCGCGCCCGGGATCACGCTCGGACTCCTGCTGCTCGTCCTCTCGGCCCTTGCCGCGATGGTGGGGTCGGTCACGACGTGGATCAGCTCGAGCTCCTCGCTCGGTGGAGGCTCGCTGCTGGGCGGGATCTCAAGCGCCGGACACACCGTGTCGACGGCATCTTCGGGCGTCGACGCCGGGATCTCGAGCCTGATCGGCATCAACGGGTACATCACGCTGATCGCGGCAGTCGTGGTCTTGATGTTCGCCGGGCTGATGGCAGTCTCAACCGACCAATCGGTGCGGCTCATGGGATGCCTGTTTGCGTTGGTGAGCCTCGGGCTCTCGATCTATGCCGTCGTGCGGCTGGTCCAGAAGATCAACGATGCGCATCCGGCGCACGGCGTCAGCGTCAACGTCGGCTGGGGCGTCCTCCTTGTCCTGGGCGCCTCGGTTCTCGCGACACTGATCACGCTCTTCGAGGTCACCAAGGGCCGATAACGCGCCGCCTCAACGCCGACGACCACCCGCGGCCCCAGGGGTTGGGCACGGGCGGTCGTCGGCGTGTCTGATGGCGAGGGTTGCTACTGCGGCGGTCCCGAGCTCAACTGCACGGTCGCGGTGTGCGTCTGCCCGTTGGCGTCGCTCCAGGCGACCTGCACCTTGTCGCCGGGGTGGTAGGCGCTCATGTCGCGGGTGAGGTCGTTGGGAGAGCCGATCGTCTTGCCGCCGAGCGACGTGATGACGTCGCCCTGGGCCAGACCGGCTTCCTGCGCCGGGCCATTGGTCACGACACCGGCCACCGCGGCACCAGAGGTGGACGACCCCGTGTTGCCCGTGTTGCCGCTGCTTCCACTGTTGCCGAAGAATCCGCCGAAGCCACCCCCACCGGAGCCGTTGTTCGAGCTGGCGCCGCTCGGGCTGACCTCGACGCCGAGGAACGCCGTCGTACCGATGTGGATGGTCGAGGACCCGTTGCCGGCCTCAATCGAGCGGGCGAGGGAGAGCGCCGTGTTGATCGGGATGGCGAAGCCCTGGCCCCCCTGGGACTGGCCGTTGTACTGGAAGGAGAAGCCCGCGGAGGCGGCCGTGTCCATGCCGAGCACCTGGCCCGAGCTGTTCACCAGTGCGCCACCCGAGTCGCCCGGCTGGATGTTGGCGTTCGTCTCGATCAGCCCGCTCAGCTGTTCGGACGTACCGTCACCCTCATCCTGCGCCGTGATCGACTGGTTGAGGGCCGTGACCGTGCCACCGGCTGCGCTGGGTGTGCCGCCGGTGCCGCCGGCGTTGCCGACACCGACCACGCCCTCACCGACCGAGAGGCTGGACGAGTTGCCGAGGTTCGCCGTCTGGAGCCCCGACGCATTGTGCAGCTGCAGCACCGCCACGTCGGCCGTCCGGTCGTAGCCGACGACGCTTGCCGTATAGGTCTTCTGGTTGCCCACGTCGGTGACGCTGATGCTCGTCGCGCCGTCGATCACGTGGTTGTTGGTCAGGACGAAGCCGCCCGACGTCAGGACGATTCCCGTGCCTGCCGCCTGCTCCTGTTGGTAACCGAGCGTCGTGTTGATGTCCACGAGTCCAGGGTCGACCTTGTCGGCGATGGCGCTGACGTCGCTCGGGCCGGAGGACGAGCCCGAGTTGTTGTTGCCGTTGCCCGTGTTGCCGCTGTTGCCCGGCACGATCCGGAAGGGGTTCGAGCCACCGTTGTTCCCGCGGGCCGGGATCTGGTTGTTGTTCGAGGAGGCAGCCGAAGGGATCTGCGTGCCGTTGGTCCACGCGGCGTGCCCGATGCCGATGCCGCCGGCCAGCACGACCAGCGCGGCGCCGCCAACAAGCAGACCGTTGCGCAGCCGCCGGTTGTCACGATGTCCGCCGGAGCCTCCGGGCGCCGTAGGGGGCGTCGGCCAGAAGGGGGCGTTGGGGTCGGTTGGCGGCCCGCCGTAGGGGGGCGGCGGGGTGGCCCCGAGCATGGGATTGCCCGCCAGGGCGCCCAGGGCGTAGGCACCGGTCGGGGGGCCTTGGGGGACACCTTGGGGCGGCGTGTCGGGCTGCTGCTCGGGTAGCGAGGCGGCGTCCGCTACGGCGGGCTCTTCGGACGGAGTCACCGCAGCGTCGGCCGCGGCCGCGGTCGGCGCGGTCTCTGCGGGCTGTGGGGTCGACGCGGCGGGCATCGGAATGGCGTTGCCCGGCTGGTCGGCCGCCGGCGTGGCCGCAGTCGGCGACTCGGGGCCGCTCACCGCCTCCTGCCCGGTCGTCTGATCGTTCTGGTCCTCGGTCATTGGGGGTCCTCCGTCTGCCTGCCGATGTGCAGGCTGGTCACGTCCTCCATTGAAAAGGCCCCAGCTGTACGCCAGTTCATAGAAAGTTATGAGTCGGATAAATGTTCTCTGTGCGGCTCGTGACGAGAAGTTTTATTGTGCCTGGCCTCCGTCACCCAGGCGACGCCTTCCAGTACCGAGAATGACCGTCTTGCGACATCACCGCTGATCAGACTCTTGGACGGTCGAGTCCGACCCGGTGGATGGCGCCCCTCGGGTCTACGCTGACCTCACGACATGACACCGCTGGGGGGCCACGTGGACACCATCTTCGACGCAGACAGCCACCTCATGGAGACGCCGGATTGGCTCGGCGAATTCGCCGACGAGTCGGTGCGGACCCGCCTCGAGCCGCTCGGCCTCGCCGGAGCGGGGGCCAAGGCGAGCGAGCTGATGGAGCAGCTCCCCGAGTTGTGGGACTCCCACCGCCACCAAGAGATCGGTCCCGAGGTGCTCAAGGGCCCAAAGGGCTGGATGGCGCCGGGTGCCCTCGACACCGAGGTGCGTTCTCGCGTGCTCGACGCCTTGGGTATCGACGCGCAGCTCGTCTTCCCGACCTTCGCACTGGCCCACTTCTGGCCCGGGCGCGAGAGCGACCTGCTCTACGGGGGGACCGAGGCGCTCAACCGGGCCATGGTCGCCTTCTGCGCGCCCGACCCACGGTTGAAGCCGGTCGGTTTCCTCCCCCTGAACGACCCGGTGCGCGCAGCCGAGACGCTGGAGCGCGCGCTCGAGGAGGGTGTGGCGGCCGTCTGGGTTCCTTCGGACGCGCCGGGCGACTTCTCGCCGACCCACGTCGACCTCGACCCGGTCTGGGCGCGCCTCTCCGAGGCGGGCGTGCCCTTCGTGCTGCACGTCGGTGGCGGCAAACTGCTGCCCAAGGCGTTCCACCGCAACGGCATGCCGCGCCCGAAGGACTGGCTCGGCGGGGGGGAGAACCTGCGCGCCAAGGACTTTCCTGTGCTGCACCACTCGCCCGAGCGCTTCCTCGCCTGCATGGCCCTCGACGGCGTCTTCGAGCGCCATCCGCAGCTGCGTGGGGCGGCGATCGAGCTCGGCGCGACCTGGGTGCCGGGATTGTTGCGCAACGTGGACCACGCGCTGCGCTCGTTCTCCAAGTTCGAGCCGGCGCTCCAGGAGCTGAGCCTGCTGCCGTCGGAGTACTTGCGGCGCCAGGTGCGCTTCACGCCGTTCCCCTTCGAGGACACCGCCTGGCTGATTGAGCAGTGCGGGGCCGACCTCTTCATGTTCTCGACCGATTACCCGCACCCAGAAGGCGGTCGGCGCCCCTTCGAGGCTTTTGGCGACGCCGTCGGCGGCTTCGACGAGGCGACCCGCGAGCGGTTCTTCTGGCGCAACGGCGCCGAGCTGCTCGGCCTCGCCTGACGCACCGGATACGCGAAGGGCGCGAAGGGCGGGACAAGCTCCGCGCCTTCCCGCCGCACCGGTATTCTCGTTCGACGACTCGATCCGTGGGACGCGCTTCGCTCATACAGGCCACGGTTGCTGAGTGAGCGCTGAGCGGCGCAGAGGAGGTGCGGCATGACCACGACGCGGACAACTGCACTGACAGTCGAGCCGGTGGCGGGCGCCCTGGGCGCCATCGTCACCGGGATCGATCTGACCCGGGTCCGAGAAGCTGATGAGCTCGAAGGCCTCCGACGCGCGCTGGCCGACCACTTAGTGGTCTTCCTGCCCGAGCAGGACCTCAGCCTCGACCACCTCGAGCGGGTCACCGACCTGCTCGGCGGACGAGACGTCACCCCCTTTGTCGAGCCGCTGGAGGACCGTCCCTACGTGATCCGGGTCATCAAGGAGCCCAGCGACGCCTTGAACTTCGCCAACGCTTGGCACAGCGACCTGAGTTACCGGCCCGAGCCGCCCGCCTACACATTGCTCCACGCGTGGGACGTCCCCGACCACGGCGGCGACACCGTCTGGTCGAACCAGTACCTCGCCTACGAGACGCTGTCGGGCGGGCTGCGCACGACCGTCGAGGGTTTACGCGCCGTCCACTCCGCCGGCATGGCCTACGGCACGGGCGGCCTACTCGACCAGTTCAAGGACTTCTCGTCCATGGCGATCGCGCCCTCCGCCGACGCATTCGCCGAACGCGTGCATCCAGCCGTCACGGTGCACCCGGTCACCACTCGCCCTGCCCTCTACGTCAACCCGGTGTACACCACGCGTTTCGAAGGGTGGACCAAGGAGGAGTCACAGGCGCTCCTGGCCCATCTCCACAGGCACAGCATCAACGAGAACTTCACCTGCCGCCTGCGGTGGTCGGTCAAGACGCTCGCCATCTGGGACAACCGCTGCACCATGCACAACGCGCTGAACGACTACTCGGGCATGCGTCGCGAGATGTACCGCACGAGCGTGAAGGGCGCAGCCCCCGCCGGGCTGCACTGATCACGCGGGCGCCTGGGAAGCGCCCTTGGGGAGGCCGGAGCTCAGAACGAGAGTGGGCGGCCTGGGGAAGAGGGGAACCAGCCGGCTCGGCAGTTGCGAGCCGGCTGGCGCAAAAAGAGGCGACGCTGGTGTCGCGGGCGCTTGCCGGAGAGCTCATGGTGCAGGCGCACGCCGAGGTCGCCGGCACATTCCTGCATGCCGCGCACCTCGAGCCGCCACTCGTAGTCGGCGCCTTCGGCGGCCCCGTCGGTGGTGACGATGTCCGCGTCGGGGCAGGCCAGCCGGGCCCGTGCGAGGAGTTCGAAGCGGGCGTCGTAGGTGTCCGGGCCAGAGTGGCGAAGCAGCATGGCACCGGTGATGCCAGGGGATTCGACGACGACCACCCACGTCTTCCTTTGGCGGCAGAGGTAGAGGGTGGCGCAGTCGAGCACGCCTTTGTCGCCGGTGATCTTGGAGGTCTGGTTCGCTTCCATTGCCGAGTAAAACGGCGGTGCTGGGGCCACCTTGCTGGGCCGAAAGTCCTAATTTCTGATCCTTGGCCCATCAGGGGCGGCAGCAGGGAGAAGGGCTGGGAGGTGGCCGGCGTTCAGCCAACAGGGGCGGCCCGCGGGCTGTGAGCCACCCCGTCCCCCCGGCCCGCGTCGGCCCTCTCATAGGAGGCCAGCAGCTCGACCTCACCCGGTCGCTTCGGGAAGAACACGGCGACCACGACGGCGCCCAGGACCACCGCGATCACTCCGGCGGCGTAGGCCCAATGCTGGCCGTGGATGAAGGACTCCTTCGCCGCGCTGACGATCTGCGTGGAGTACTGGGGGTATTGCTGGGCGAGGTGCTCGGCGCTGTTGAAGGACTTCGTGAGCTCGCTCTGCACGTTCGCGTCGACCTGGCTCGAGTTGGGCGCCGAATTGACGGCCTTGGTCGCGGCGGCGACGTAGCCCACCGTCAGCAGCGCGCCCATGATCGACTGCATGATGGCGCCCCCGAGGTCCCGCTGCAGGTCTGCCGTGCCCGAGGCCATGCCGACCCGGGTGACCGGGACCGAGCCAGTGAGCGAGTGTGAGGCCGGCGTCCCCGCGAACCCGACGCCGGCGCCGATGAAGGCATACGCGATGCCCACCTTCCAGTAGGCGATGCCCTCCTTCCACAACAACAACATGGCGAGGAAGCCGAGGAAGATGAAGACGTAGCCGGCAAGGAGGGTGAAGCGCGAGCCTTTGGACTCGACCAGCTTGGCCGAGCGGGGCGCGATCAGGACCATGAAGACGACCGCCGGGAGGATGGCCAGTCCCGCGTCAATGGTCGAGTAGCCGAGCACGTTCTGCAAGAACTGCTGCCCGATGAACATGGCGCCCATCAGGCTGCCGAACACGATGATGCCTGCGCACGCGGCGACCCAGAACACCCGCCGGCTCGCGACCTGCAGGTCGTAGAGCGGCTCGGGCGCCCGCCGCTCGCGCAGAACGAACACGGCGATCGCCACCACCGCGATGACAGCCAGGCTGATGCACAACACGGTCTTGTCGGGCACGACGGCGAAGTTGATGGCGAGGATGACGGCGCCGACGACGACGAGCGAGAGCATGCCGCCGAGGTGGTCGACCGGGCTGTCGGTCTCATTGATGTGGCTTGGAATCAGCTTGTGGGCCAGCGGGAGGGCGATCGCAATAAGCGGAATGGTTATGAGGAACACCGACCCCCACCACCAGTGCGCCAGGAAGATGCCGGCCAGCAGTGGCCCGAGGGCAGAGATGGCCCCGCCGACGGCCGACCACAGTGCGATGCAGCGGGTGCGCCGGGGCCCCTTCCACAATGCCGTGATGAGCGACAGCGTGGTGGGGTAGGCCATGCCGGCGGCGAGACCGCCGACGAAGCGGGCGCCGATGAGCGTCTGGATGTTCGGCGCCCACGCCATCAGGAGACAGGCCGGCGCCGAGATCGCCACGCCCACCATCAGCATCTGCTTGCGTCCGTAGCGGTCGCCGACGGCGCCGAACCACAGCACCGAGACGGCGAGGCCGAGGGAATAGCAGACGGCCACGAGGTTGAGCTGCGTCTGCGAGGCGTCGAAGTGGAGCCCGATGCTCGGCAGGGCCACGTTGGCCGACGCCAAGGGGAGGTTCGCCACCGCGGCCACCAGGATGAGGGCTCCCAGGACCAGGCCCTGGCGCGCCGGACCGTCGGCGGTCTCGCCGGTGGCCGTCCGGCCGGTTGTCGCTCCTGCCACGTCGACCTCCCCTCCCTTTCGTTCCTCCGGCGCATCGTGCGCCGAGGACGACCCTCCTCCGGACTCAGCCGTCGTAGAACCCGTTGCGGTGGAGTCCGACCAGGGTCTGCTGGCGTTTCGTCTTGGCGCGGGCCCGCGCCTCGGCGGAGAGATGGTTCACCTCGGCCGTGGGCCGTAGGCGCTGCGCCAGGTCGCGGCGGCCGTAGTGGCACTGGATGAACAGGCGGCCGGGGTCGCCGCGACGCGACGGCAGTCGCCGGTGCCAGATGTCCGAGACGAACAGCGCGACGTCACCCGCCCTGGCCACGAGCGGCACCGGCTTCACGCCCTCGTACTCGAGGTCGTCGTGGGCCATCCGGTCCGGCGGGGGCGGTTGGCCCGAGGTGTGGCTGCCGGGGATGACGCCCGTCGGGCCCGCCTTGAGGGGGCAATCCATCAAATAGATGTGGGCCGCCACCGCGAAGACCGGGTAGGGGATGCGATCGTCCCACGGGATGCCCGCCGGGCGCGGCACGTGGGGCCCGCTGTCGATGTGCCAGAAGCGCCCGCCGTGCTTGTTGTTGTCGGGCGGCTGCCACCACGCCGTGTTGGCGATGACATGGCAGTCCTCGCCCAGCAGCGGCTCGACCGTGGCGAGGATCTTCCGGTTGGCGATCGCCCTCTGCACCGCCGCGCTCCGATTGAGCATCTCGTAGCGGAACGGCTCCCAGTGCTCGGGTGGGTAGCGCGAGGAGCGTTCGTCGGGCGCGAACTCCTCGTAGACGCGCCGGACGTCGGCGGCGAGCGTGCCGACGGTCTTGGGGTCGAAGACCTGTTCGAGGACGACGTAGCCCTCGGCGTGAAGCTGCTTGGCCGCCACGCCGCCCGAGCCCGGGCGCCGCACGGTGAGATAGCCGGTGGAACGTGTGAGCACGGAACCGATTCTGCCTCGCCCTCGCCGGCCGCGCTCCGAATCCGCCTTCCTCCGTCTTCAGGGCTTAGGGCCGGAACACCACCTTGATCGCCTGCGAGGTGTGCCGGTCGATCGCTGTCGCAATGGCGGTCCGGTAGTCCTCCAGGCCGAATTCGTGCGTCACCACGACGCTGTCGGGCAGGAGGCCGGCGGCGAGGACGTCGAAAGCCCGGTCGACCGAATGCCGGTCCGGCCCGCCAGCCAGGCCGGGCGCCGAACCCGCGTCGACCGTGTGGTCGATGGAGCCGACGAGCGCTGCCTCCTTGTACCAGATGGGCGTGAGGTCGACCTCGCTGATGCCCGCCGCACCGAGCAGGAGGACCGTGCCGCGATGGGCCACGGCGCGCAGTGCCTCGGTCACCGAGGCCGGCGACCCCACCGCCTCGACGACGTAGGGGAAGCCGCCCATAAGCATCTGATGCTTCCTGCGGCCCACCACCCGCGAGCCGCTCCGCGCCGCCAGATCCTCCCAGTGGCCGTTGTCCGGGTCGCTCAGCACGACGTGGTTGGCGCCGCATGCGGTGGCGGCCGCCCCTTGATGCGGGTGGCGCGCCAGCACCGTCACCGGGCAGTGCGGGTACAGCCCGCGCAGCGCCGCCAGCGCGGCCAGGCCGATGATGCCGGCGCCCACGATCAGCACGGGATCGCCGTCGTTCGGCGCCGCTCGCAACAGGCCGTGGCACGCGATGGAGACCGGCTCGTAGAGGCTGGCGCCGCGGTCGCCGACGGCGTCGGGCAGCGGGTGCAGCATCGATGCGTGGGCGAGCACCGTGTCCGCCCACCCGCCGCCGAGGTCCTGGGTGAAGCCGAGCGACCGCCCCGAGCTGATCACCCGGCTGTCCAGGTTGAGGCACGACGACGTCCAGCCCCGCGCGCAGTTGGCGCACGGCGCCATCCCCCGAGGGGCGCAGGGGATGCACGGATCGATGGCGACCCGGGTCCCCGGCGCCACCGGGCAGTCGTCTCCGGACTCGACCACCCGCCCGGCCGTCTCGTGCCCGAGGACGAAGGGAAAGGTCCCGATGGACGCCAGCGTGGGCGACGGTCCGGTGTTGTGCGCGAAGAGGTGGAGGTCGCTCCCGCAGATCCCCCCAGTTGTCACCTCGATGCGGGCCCACGACGGCCCGGGCAGTTCCGGTTCCGGTAGCTCGGTCAGCGAAGCGGGGAACTCGGGGTCAACCATGTCGAACACGACGGCGCGCACGGACCGAGCGTAAACCCAGCCTGGTCCACCCGTCGGCGAGGGCGCTGTAGCGCGTGTGCATAGGCGCTCGGGTTCCAGTTACTCGGGAAACTTGAACTTCTTCGTTCACGAGGTGAACGAATTCATTGAAGAAACTTCACTTTCCTCAACAGCGACGCCAATGCAGTCGGCGGACTCTACCCTTCCCTTCCCTCCCTCCCTCTCCTTCTTCGGGTGCGGACCTCAGTCGATCAGGCGAGGCGACGTCAGCGGGACCAGCTCCCCAACGACCGGAACGGCCGGAACGGCCGGAACGACCCTGGCCTAAAGTCCACCAGCAATGCGCGTCCCCGACGCCACGCTCGACGACGTGAGCCACCAGGGCTTCTCGCTGCTCGAGGGCTTTCTCGCCCCCGCCGAGCTCGAGGCGGCCCAAGAGGCACTCTGGCGCCACTACCCAAGACCCGACGACTACTTCGCCGATCCGACCGACCCGCAACACGCCCGCTACGCCGGCAGCCAGTTCGCCGGAGTCGAGGAGTTCCCGTACCGCTCGTGGGACCTCAATCGCCTCGCCGTCCACCCCGATCTCGTCGATGCGGCCGAGCGCTACCTCGAGACCACCGAGCTCCACCTCTACAAGATCGAGCTGTGGGCCAAATACGCGGGCGCTGTCAACTACGACCAGCCGCTCCACCGCGACTACGGCAGCCACAGCCTGGTCGTGCCCCGCCCCGAGCCGCGGTACCAACAGATCACGACCTTCATCTACTTGAGCGACGTCACCGAGGACGACGGCCCCACGGTGATCGTCCCTTACGACGCCGGCAAGGACGTGCCCTACACGCCGCTCTATCTCCCCTTCGGGGAGCTGGCCGCCTCCGAGGTGCGCTGCGTCGGACCGGCGGGGTCACTCCTCGTCTACCGGACCGACGTCCTCCACCGTGGCTCGGACTTCAGCGCCGCCGGACACTCGCGCTTCTCGATCCTCGTCGACTTCCAGGTGCGCGGCACGACCTGGGGCGGGAAGATGGCCTGGCCCAAGGCGTCACCCGACCGCTGGGCCAAGTTCATTCCGCAGTGCACCGTGCGTGAGCGCGACCTGTTCGGCTTCCCGCGGCCGGGCGACCCTTACTGGAACGACGACACTCTGGCCGGCGTCGCCGAGCGCTACCCGGGCATCGACCTGTCCCCCTATCGAGACTCGTCGTGAGCTGACCATGCCGGGCCAGCCAGCGTTTGAGGTCCGCCGCGTCTACGACGAGGAGCCGTCAGCGGGGTTCCGCGTCCTCGTCGACCGCCTATGGCCGCGCGGGGTGAGCAAGGAGACGGCGGCGATCGACGAGTGGGCCAAGGACGTCGCGCCAAGCGACGGCCTCCGTCGTTGGTACGGGCACGAACCCGACAAGTTCCCCGACTTCACCCGTCGCTATCGCGCCGAGCTGGCCACAGCGCCCGCGAAGGACGCGGTATGCCGCCTGCGAGCCACGGCCCAGACGTCGCCCGTGATCCTGGTGACCGCCACCCGTGACGTCGAGCGATCGGGTGCAGCTGTACTGCTTGATGTCCTCCTCCGGCGCGGGACGCCCCCCCACTAAACCTCCCCGGCCCCGACCTCACTCATCGACGCATGCCTAACCCGCGCTGCTCGGCGGGAACGGCAGCTGCGCGGCAATGGCAGTCACCGGGGCGACCAGGTGCGTGCTACCCAGGGAGCCGAGGAAGCCGGCGTCCCCGTAATTGAAGATGCCGCCGTCGCTTGCGGCGAGCCAGTACCCTCCGCCGTCCGGCGTGCCGGCGATGCCCACGACCGGCTTGTTGAGCTTCAGCGAGCCGGTCGACCCCTGGAACACCGCGGTGCCATAGCTGAAGACTCCGCCGTCGCTGGCCACGAGCCAGTAGCCGTCGCCTGCGCCCGTGGCAGCAATGCCAACCATCGGCGCATTCAGGCGCTTCCCCCCCGTCGAGCCCATGAAGGTGGCGTCGCCGAAGCTGAAGACGCCGCCGTCGCTGGCCACGAGCCAGTAGCCGCCGCCGTCAGGCGACGCCGCGATGCCGACGATCGGCTTGTTGAGGGGCTTGCCACCCATGGAGCCGAAGTAAGTGGCGTCGCCGAAGTTGAAGATCCCGCCGTCGCTCGCCACCAACCAATAGCCGTGGCCATCGGGCGTGGCTGCAATGCCGACCACGGGCGCGTCAAGCTTGATGCCAGCCATGGAGCCGACGTTGGCGGCGTCACCGAAGGCGGCGATGTCACCGGTATTCGTGGCCAGCCAGTAGCCGCCGGCGTCGGACGTCTCGGCGATGCCCACAGCTTGCGCAGCGCTGGTGACAGCCTGGCCGGCGGCCGAACCCCAGAAGCCGAGCTGGCCGCCGAGCGCGAAAACCCCTCCGTCTGTGGCGCTCATCACGTAGCCGCTCCCGGGCGGCGGCACGGCGTAGGTCGGGACGTTCACATTGGCGAACGTGTTGCCGCTGATCCCGGTGGTGTCGACGTTCTGGGTCCAGATCCCGTAGTAGTTGTTCGAAATGGCGTTGCCCTGGATGAGCGTTCCCGTCACATGGTCCACCGCGCTGAAAATGACGATGCCTGACGTGGCGGGATCGCCGGCGTCGACGTCACCGGCGCTTTCACTCCCCGTCGAGAACACTCCGGCGCCCGGGTTGGTTTCGCCGACTGCGTTTTGGCTGACGATGTTGTTCAGGATCTGGTTGCCGTTCACGTCCTGCGCCGGCGCGTGGCTGTGGATCGTGATGCCGGCCTGCCCGTTCTGCGACACCGTGTTGCCCTGGACGACGTTGCTGTAGACGGCCGCACCCGGGAACGGGGCGGCGAGGATCACTCCCGAGCCACCGCCACCCGACGTGCCGTTGTTCTCGGACACATTGCCGGTGACGGAGTTGCCGAAGATGCCACCGGCCGACGGGTTCGGGTGCCCCCCGGGTGCGGCGAACGAGTTGTGCGAGGCCAGCGTGATCCCGCAATCCCACACGTTGTTGACGAAGATGTTGTTGACGATCTGGTTGCCCGAGACCGGACCGTAATACGGAGTGGCGCCGCCGAAGGCTCCCACGCCGATGCTGCCCGGCGGGACCCCGTCATCGAGGAAGACGCCCCCTGAGTTGTTCTCGCTTGTGTTCCGGCTCACCGTCGAGTTCGTGACGTCGAGGAGGTGGATGCCCTCACCACAGTCGTTCTGCCCCGTCTGCGGGATGCAGGCGAGGTCATTGCCCGATACGACGTTGTTCATGATGGTCACGTCGGTCGTCCCGGCGGCGAGGATCCCCTCGCCCTGAGAGTTGTTGACAGTGAAGCCCTCGACCACGGTGCCCGCCGTTGCGGACCCCGTCACCGTGACTCCTTCGGTTTGGCCGGTAGCGTTGATCACAGCCGGCGTGCTACCCGCCGAGCCGTTGAGAGTGATCGACTTACCGGTCACCGTCACCATCTCGCTGTAAGTCCCCGGGCAGACGGCGACCGTGTCCCCGGTCACGGCGGCGCTCACCGCGGCGCCGATGGTGTTGTAGTTCGGGCTGGCACAACTGCCTCCGCCCGATCCCGTCGGGGCGACGTAACGCGTGACGCTGATGGCGCCGGCCGGCGCCGAGATAATCGCCGAAGTCCCGAGCATCCCCAGAACCAATACGAAACCGAGTCCCATTGATCGCACCAGCGTGCTGGACCGCCTGACCATCGCCAACATCAATCGACCTCCCGAATCGTTTGTTGTTCCTGGTTATCAGCCCGAACGGTCCGCGTCAATCGCAGTTCGTGGTGGGTGGTCGTCCCGCGGGTCCTTTGACCCGTACGGTGCCACCACCGGCTCGAATCGGCACCTCGCGTTGGGTAGATGGCGGAAGAAGTAGGCTGCCAAGTAATCAGAGTGGGGTCGAAGCGCCGCACCCGAATCAAGCCCGACAGCCGGAACTACGCGACATCCTGTCGATGACCCGACGAGAGCGAACGTCTGAGACGGTGCCGAATACAAGAAGGTTCCGTGAAGAAACTCGCAAAGTTGTCGTGGCGTGCTCGAGGCTCGGGCGCAACGTGCACCGCTGAAGTCGACGAGCCCATCCGCGGTTTTAAGGTCAATCCGAAGAGCCGGTCCAATCCCTTCGCCGTAAGCGGATCAGAAGGATCAACCCCGACGGTGACATGGATCTCCTTCGATGGAGACATCTATTGGGTCCGGCTCTCACCTTCCCAGGGCTGGCCGCGCACAATTCGCATCACCCAGGGTGACGTGGATGGAGCGAAAATCTAGGAACAGCTAGAGCTAGGGCGCGTCGCTGACGACCCCACTCGTCAGATTGCGCCATTGGTTACGGCGGCCAGGTGAGCGCCGATGACCGGGGTGAGCCAGCTGGCGTAAGTCGCGGTGATGTGATTGTCGTCGCGGTACACCAGCATGTTCCCCAGAATGACGGTGCAGGTCGACGCGATGCAGAACCACGGGTCCGTATCCACGTAGCCGGCACCCGTCGCCGCGGCAACGGCCTTCTCTTGCGGAATCCCGCCGGGGTTGTAATAGGGATAGTGCTTGGGGATTGCACACGCCGCCGTGTCCCCCAAGTTCCGGCTGAGGCAGTCGGGCACGGGTTGCTGAGGGTAGGGGTCGTCGCCCATGACCACCACCCGGGCGCCGGTGTCCTGCTCGATGGTGGTGATCATGTCGGTCAACCCGGACAGCCATGCCGGACTGTCGACGACCACGTGGTCGTCGGCGATTCCGTATTCGCGGGAGAACCCGAGGATCACCACGGCGGGGCGTAGCGTCTTCATGCGCTGGAGCTCCGCGGCGCGCCACTGGTCACACTCGGTGTAGGGACGGCCGAGGTCGGGGCTGAAGATGGGGATCTCCAGGGGCGGACACGTCGCCTTGCCCATGACCACCAGGGCGTCGTGCTGTTGGTTCGCCAGATTGTCGATGGCCGGGAACCACATGAGGGCGTGCGAGTCGCCAAAGAGCACGACACTGCGCGAGGCGTTTGTATCGCCGAACACGCAGGAGTGCACGGAAGCGTCGGTAAAGCCGTCGAGGCAGCCGTCTTCCGGCGCAGGGTAGTCGGCTGCCGCGTCGGCGAGCGAGGGCGTGAGCGCTGCCGGCACTTGTGGGTTGGCGAGCGACTCGTACACCAGTCGGTTGACCTGCGTATCGAGGGAGGCGGCCGTTGCCGACGCCGATGAACCCGTCGAGGACGAGCCGCCCGCAGTGATGTGGTTTGTCTTCAGTCGCGCGGCGCTGGCGTGGCCGCTGCCGACCGGCGGTGGCACGGCGGCCACGATCAGCACCGCCGCCAAGGCGCCGACGAGACTGAGCGCGCCGCCGGCGACGAGGCTGTGTACGGAGCGGGCCGAGAGCCAGGCCGAACGCCGGACTGGCTGCTCAAGGAAGACGGTAGTGAGAGCCGCAAGCAGCAGGCTGAAGACGGCGACGGCCACGTTCTGTGCGAGCCCGAGGCGGTGTCCGAGCACGTACGGCGCAAGGACGAGCGCCGGCCAATGCCAGAGGTACCAGGTGTAGGAGACGGCGCCGATCGGTTGCAGGGGTGCCAGGCCGAGCAGACGCGCTGGCCCGGCCTTCAGCGAGCGGGTGCCGGCAACAATCGCGGCTCCCGTGCCCAATACCGGGAGGAGTGCCGCCGCACCGGGGAAGGGAGTCTGCGGGCCGAAGGCGAAAAGCGACCACGCCACGGCGCCGAGGCCGGCCCAGCCGATCGCCCCCAGAGCCCATCCCGGGATCCGCCGAAATTGAGGTACGGCGAGCGCGATGAGCCCGCCCACCGCGAGTTCCCATGCCCTCGTGGGCAGCGAGAAGAAGGCCCACGGCTCGTCTGTGTGCGTCAGGGTGACGCACAGCCAAAAGGAGAGGGCTCCGACGACGGCCAAGGCGCCGACGACCGCCCCTCGAGAACGCTCCGCCGGAGACTGTCGGTGGCGCCCCCGGGAGCGCCGGCCGATGAGCGAGGCAGCCACGAGCAGCGCCGGCCAGACGAGGTAGAACTGCTCCTCGACGCCGAGCGACCAGTAATTCTGCAGGGGCGACACCGGCCCGTGTGCGTTGAGGTAGTTGGTGGCCTGAAAGGCGAATCGGTAGTTGCCGACGTACAGGGCGCACGCCACGGCGTCCTTGGCGACCACTTTCACCTCGAGGGGACCGAGCACGGCGACCGAGACCACGACGGTCACCACGATCACGAGCACCGCCGACGGCAGGAGGCGACGGGCCCGACGCGCGTAGAAGCTGGCGAAAGAAAGGCGACCGCCGGCGGAGAGCTCGGACCAGAGGAGCTGGGTGATCAGGTAGCCGGAGATGACGAAGAAGACGTCGACCCCCACGTAGCCACCCGGCACCGGGAGGCCGGCGTGGTAGGCGACGACGGCGAGGATAGCGACGGCACGGAGTCCCTCAATGTCCCTACGCCGGCTGCTCCGAGGCACCCGGCCCTTCATAGCCGCGGATGCCCCGGCCAGAGATTCATGGGTGTCGCCCCCGGCCCTGGCCGCCCGGCTTCTCGGCGTAGCGTCAGGAGGTGGGCGCTGGAGCCACCGCATGCCCGATGCGTGAGTCGGCCATTCCTATGAAGAGGTGCCACTGACCCTCGTGGAGCGCGAGGCCCTGGGCAAAGCAGACCCCGTCCACCTGACCGATGAGTCTGCGGAGCCCGGCCGGCGGCGAGGCCTCGCGGCAGCGCTCGAGTGGCGACCCGGGCTCGTGCTCGTCGAAGACTGCATACCCGGGCTGATAGGTCACACCTTTGGGCACGCCGTTGCCGACGACGCGGCGGGCGCCGTTGTAGACGAGCACGATGCCCTCGGCGCCGAGAATGGCCGGCGGACCCGGCTCCACGAGCAGTGCGTCGAAACGATCGGGGCGCGGCGCCAAGACCGGCCGCAGCACGGGGCGGCCCGGCACTCGGTGCACCCGCACCGAGCCCAGGGTGCCGTCCTCGCCGAAGGTGAGGTAGCGATCGTCGTCCGGGCTGCACTCGAGTGGGGTCCAGTGCACGAGGTCGTCGGAAGAGGCGAGGAAGCAGGTGCCCTCGCCCCAGTACATGACGTACCGTCCCCCGACGCGTGTCGCCTGCAGCCGGCCGTCGACCACCGACGTCACGATGGCGCCGCTCTTCGACCACCGATCGGCCGCGGGCGTTCCGGCGAACGCGGGGCCGTGCTTGCGCCAGGTGACCAAGTCGTCCGAGGTCGCCACCATCAGGCGGCTGCGCGTGCCGTCGAAGGCGCTGTAACAGCAGACGTAGCGACCATCGGGCGACTCGACGACGCGGGGGTCCTCGCACCCGCCCGGCCACTCCAGCGCGGACCACTCGTCGTTGTCGGGGAACAGGACCGGTTCGGGGCTCAGGGTGAAGGTGCGGCCGGAGCCGTCGGCCACGGCGAGGCCGATGCGGGAGGTGCCGGCGAAGAGGCCGACCTCGTCTTCGGCCCGCACCAGGAGATGGAGGCGGCCGTCCCGCACGACGGCACCGGGGTTGAAGACGTCCTTCGCCGCCCAACGCACCGTGGTGCCGGCCCGGGGGCAGGCGAATTCGAGGTCGGGGCGCCGCCCGAGGATCTCGCCAAGGAACTCGAAGGGACCGCTCGCTCAGGGCGGCGGGATCAGCACTCGGCACGGGCCTCGCGGGCGAGGACCGCCGCGCTCGGCCGGACGCGGCGGTCGGCGTCGATGAGGCCGAACGACACGTCGTACCCGTGGAGCCACTCGTAGTTGTCGACCGCCGTCCAGTGGAAGAAGCCGCGGACGTCGATGCCGCGGCCGAGCGCGTCGTGCACGACGCGCAGGCCATCTTCGAGGTACCGGGTGCGTTGCGTGTCGTCCGCCGTGCCGATGCCGTACTCGTCGATCAGCAACGGGATCCCCGGCAGCTCGTCGTGGAGCCGGTCGAGCACGAGCCCGAGTCCACCGGCCCAGATGCCGTAGCCCAGTGGGGAGACCGGCGCGTCGGTGGGGTAGCGGACGACCTGGCCGTGTGCCACGCCCATGGTCGCGTAATACGAGAAGCCGAAGAGGTCGTAGCAACCGGCAAGGTCGGGACGCTCGACCGGGTCACGCCCGGGGATGCGCAGCACGCCGTCGCGGAAGAGGCCGATGCCGGCGTCCCAGTTCACGGCGCGCAGGCTGCGGGCAACCTTCGCTGTTGCCTCGTCATCGTCCAGCGGCACCTCGCAGGAGAGTCCGAAGACGGACGCGACCGGTGCGCCGGTGCCGCGGAGCACCACGGCCGCTTCGGCGGTGGCCAGGTGAATCTGCTCGGCGGCCAGCGCACGCTCGTCCCGATCCGTGTGGCCCGGCGGCCAGCCCCGCCCGCCGTAGGCGGCGCCGGCGTAGTAGTTCGACTCGTTCACCGGCTTCCAGCCGCCCACGAGGTCCCCGAAGGTCTCGGCCATGAACTCGACGTGGCGGCGCCAGTACGTGGTGCGGTTGGCCTCGACCAAGAAGCCGCCCCGCTGCGCGAACCAGCGCGGGAGGGTGAAGTGGTGCAGGCAGACCCAGGGCGTCACGCCGGCATCGAGCGCGGCCCGGAGGATGTCGCGGGCGTGGGCGATCGCAGCGGGGTCGCGGTGGCCCTCGTCGGGTTCGATGCGGGCCCACTCAATGGAGAGCCGGTGGTGGGTCAGCCCGAGGTCCGCCACGGCGCGGAGGTCTTCGGGGTAACGCGTGGCGAACCCATTGCCGTCACCCGAAATGGGAGCGTGACCGCCGCGCTCCCAGTCCCACCAGTCCGACGCTGGGGCGGCCCCATCGGTCTGCGTCGACGAGGCACCCGTCCCCCAGAGGAATCCAGCTGGCCAGTCCATGGGTGCAGTCTGTCGCGTGCGGCCAGCGGCGGACCGGGGCCAGGCGCTACAAAGAACCTATGACGACAGCGGCGCAGACGGAGGGGTTGCAGGGAACGGTGGAGCCGGATTTCGCACCGGTGGCCGAACGGTTGGGGGAGTCCGTCGCGGCGGACCCGACCTATGCGGGGACGCTGGCCGTGTATCACCACGGCCGGCTCGTGCTCGACCTGTGGTGGGGTGCCGGCACCAGGCCCGACGAGCTGCTCCCGGTGTTCTCGAGCTCGAAAGGCGCGGCCGGAGTCGTGGTCGCGTGCCTCGTCCGCGACGGCCTGGTCGACCTCGATGCGCCGGTCGCCTCGTCTTGGCCCGAGTTTGCCGCCCGCGGCAAGGCGGCGGTGCCGGTGCGCCAGATGCTCAGCCATCAAGCCGGCCTGCTCGGTGTCGACGGCGGTTTCAACTACGACGAGCTGTACGGCCATGCGCCGTTGGCGGCGCGCCTCGCCGCCCAGCGTCCGCACTGGGCGCCCGGCAGCGCGCACGCCTACCACGCCCTCACCATCGGCGTGCTGGCCGACGAGCTCGTGCTGCGGGCGACGGGCGAGCGTCTCGGTGCGTACCTGCGCGCGCACGTGACGGGGCGGCGAGGGCTCGACGTGTATCTCGGCACGCCGCAGTCCGAGGATGGCCGGTGCGTGCCGGTGGAGCTGCCGACGGCAGAGGAGTTGGCGGCGTCGCCCGACGGCGTGCCGGGGGTGCGCCCGGGCAGCATCGGGTGGCTGGCGTTGCCCGACGACCAGCCCAACCTGCTGGTGGAGTGCAATTCCGAGCGTTTCCGGCGCGCCGGGACGCCGGCGGGTGGGGGACTGGCCAACGGGCGCGGGCTGGCCGGCCTGTACGCCTCGATCCACCACGAGATCTCGGGCGAGGGGCGGCTGCTCGACGAGGAGACGGTGGGCGCCATGAGCCAGCAGCAGGTGTGGGGCACCGAGCTCACGGGCCCACCCCGATCCGCCTTCGCGGTCATCTTCCAAAAACCGACCGACCGCCTC
This sequence comes from Acidimicrobiales bacterium, assembly GCA_035552395.1. GTDB lineage: Bacteria > Actinomycetota > Acidimicrobiia > Acidimicrobiales > RAAP-2 > Bog-473. The sequence continues at coordinate 12,057 of DASZLL010000005.1, read as the reverse complement.
CCCTTCGGCAGCTACCGCGCCTTCGGCCACGACGGGGCGGGCGGCTCGCTCGCCTTCTGCGATCCGCACTTCGACGTGTCGTTCGGCTACACGGTGCATCGGATCCCGCTGCCGGGTGGCGCCGACGAGCGGGCGCTGCGGCTCAGCCGCGATGTGCGGCGGTGCTGCGTGGCGGTCGACGGGGGGTCACCACTGGCCGCGTGGTGACCGACAATGACCGTCGCGGCGCGGACACTCGAGCACGGCTCCTCATTGCCTCACTGGCAGTCCACGGCGACCTCGAGGGCAGTACAGACCTCGTGCATCTTTGTGTCAGCGAGGCGCCCCATTCTTTCGACGAGAACAGCGACCGGCACGCTTTCGATCGAGTCCAGATTTACTGCTGAGCGTCGCGGAACGGGATCCTCCGCAGGATCGAGTACTACCTCGCTGGGCAGTCCCCGGATCGTGGTGGTGCATGGAGCCACAAGGGTGCGGCGCAGCCGACGGATTGCCGCGTCTCGCGAGAGCACGACAACGGGTCTGCGGTCGATATCGGGCAACTCGCACCACCACACATCGCCTCGTGAGGGCAACGGGCTCATGAAGCACCGGCGGCCTCACGGAATGACTGCAGGTCACCCCATTCGTCCTCCTCTGTGAGTGGGTGGTCGTCATAGGCGGCGTACGCGGCGTCCAATTCGGCGGCACGGTCCTTTGCCAACAACGCGACGAGAGCCTCTTCGATCAGCACCGAATCGGGTTGTCCGGCTCGGGCTTGACGTGCGTCCTCGAGGAGTTGCTCATCGACCGTCGTGCTGAGACGAGCTCGAGTCATGCCATAACCGTACTATGAATATGCCATATTTGTGCTACTTCAGTGCCACTGGAGTCCCTTTCTTCGACCTTGGTTGTGAAAACAGAGGGCGATGCCGCGTTCACTCGCTTCGCAGGACGAGGGCGGCCGGCGTGCGCGCCGCGAGGCGCGCCGGGATGGCCGCGACGAGGTTGGAGAGGATGAACACTCCGGCCGCAACCAAGAGCAACGACGCCGGCACCGTCGGCTGGGGTACGGCATTGATGTCTTGGGCGAACAGAGTCCAGAGTTGTCGCCCGACCGCGATGCCGACGGGCACACCGATCACCACAGCGATCGCGGCGATGACCGAGGCCTGCCAGGCGATGGTGGCGGCGAGCTGCCGGGTGGTGAACCCCAGGGTCTTCAGGAGCGCCAGATCACGTCTCCGCCGCCGGACGGACGCGATCAAGGTGAGCGCCAGCGCCACGATGGTGCCCCCGGCGAGGCCCGCCGCAAGGATCACGGGTGTCGCCCCGGTGGATTGGTAGTTGACGATTTCTGCCGGGTGTTGGACGCCGAGGACCTCGACGCGGTCCCCCGTGGTGTTCCGATCGCTGGCGAAGACTCTGGCGGCGAGAGTGGTGATGCGGTGCATGTTCGCCCGCCCGGCCGCGGCGCTGACGCCGTCGCGGAGGCGCACGAAGACCAGGCCCGGTCCGTTGAGGTTGGGGTCGGGGCTCTTGGTGCCGGCGACGAACGCTGGGTTGGCCTTCACCGAGAGGACGGCTCCGGTTCCCATGGAAGGGTGGTCGGCGAAGTTGCTGGCGCCGCCGATGGCAGGCAGCGTGGCGGTGCCCGCGATGACCATCTTGAAGGGGGGGATGTAGAGCGGGAAGGTGTTCGGGGTGCCGAACGAAACGATGACCGTGTCGCCGACGCGTTTGTGCAGGAGCGAAAGCGTGCTGGGACCCAGGACCACCTGCTTGTCGCCATTGACCGCATGTCCAGAGAGGACCGGTGGAACGACCCTCGCGTCGTTGTTACCAAAGAGGACGGGAACGGTCTGGCCGTCGATCTGGAGCGAGACATTTTGATACCCGGACCACGCGGCAACGTCGGGGTCGCGTGCGAGGGCGGCGAGGGCCTGCGGGGGGACATCGTTCATAGAGGTCAGGGCGTAGGTCCAATTCCACCCGTACAGCGCGGGACGCGACACCAAGGTTTGGAGCCCGCTACTGAACGTGAGGGTCGTCGTGACCAACACCACGGCCAAGGTGGCGCCCACGAGTACGGATCGGGACGGAACCGACGTGCGGCCACGACCGGACTGGAGAGCGAAGCGAAGCCCCACCGCGCCAGATGCCGGCAGGCCCGACGAGGTCGCCATCTGGAGCAGCCGTGAGTCGCGAGGGTGTTCGATGCGGGCTCTGCTCGCCAGACGATGGGGGGCACCGCGGTAGGCCAAGGCCAGTGCGACCGCACCGAGCCCGCCGATCACCGCGAGAAGGCCGAAGCCGATGACGGTCCAGTCGACCGCGATTCCGGGGTCGTGGTACACGGCTCGGACGGGTCCGAGCGGAGAGAGGGGCGAGAGCGAGAGAGCGAGCGCGACCGCCAGCAGCGCGCCGGACACGATCGCGCCGAGAACTCCGATCAGTCCGTCGACGACGGTCGTGGCCGGGCTGGCACCGAGTGCCCGCAGGACTGAGAGGTCCGCCTCATCCGATCGCAGCACCCGGGATATGGCGAGGGCGCCGACGGCCAGCGCCGCCAAGGCGGCAATCGCGCCGAACACGCCCAGTGCGATCGCCTCTGGTCTGACGGCCCGCTCCACCTTGGACACGGTGAGTGCCGTGACGGTGAAGTTGGGATCGCTGCCGCTCGGAAGCAGACGGATCAACTTCTCTTCGACCGCGGGAAGGCTAGCTCCGCGCGCAAGCCGCATCGCATACCAGGTGCCCTGGACGGATGCTGTGGGGTTCAGCGTGCGGGTGAGGGCGGGAGTGAGCAGAACGTCTGTCGGGAGCCGGTCGGCGTCGTCCTCGATCACCTGGTTGTTCAGGACGATGATGCCGACGAGCTTCATGTCGATCCGGCGCGTCGGCGCCACGCGTGGTGTTCCGAATCCCGGCGTGCCGAACTGGCTCGATGTGTAGACGCCCATGGGCACGACTTGGCCCACGTGCCAGCCAAAATCGCGCGCGCCCAACGCGGTGGTGACGAACTCGTCGGCTCGGCGTGGATCCGCCATCCGACCGGCGACGGGGGTGGCGCGGTCTTCGTTGAAATACAGGCCGTCCACACTGCCGGCGGTGTTGATCGCGGCATTCAGATTCGGTGCCCCGTCTTGCTTGAGCGGCACGACCGCCACGCCCACCCAAGCCTCGACGCGCTTGACGTCTGGGAGCTGCGCGATTTTGCGCGTCACCTCTGGCGAATAGCCATTGGCTGCGCTGTCGGGCGTGACTCCGTACGACGACATCGTCAGGTCCGACGCATTCGTGCCGGCCAGAAAGGCGGGATACGACGACTGTGTCCGGCGCGCCGCCGCGATCGAGGCCATTGCGATCCCGCCGACCAACCCGACGAGGACGGCAATGGTCACGTAGCCGCCCCAGCGGCGACGGAATGTGGCCCCGAAGCGGTATCGGGCCACGGTCACCATGGCGGCCTCACGTCCCTCGACTCCCGGGCTGCGCTGTCACAATCAAATATTGTGCGTGCACCGTCGGTGGCCAAGGAGGGCAGCATCCGTATCGCCTTCGTGCCAGCACCCCGATTCGAGCCAGGGGTTCGGGCTTCGCTAGGGCGTTCCGACTTTCTTCCCGGGTGGTCCCGGTTCAGTTCCCCCGGCGCCGTGCCTCGGCTTCCCCGATGGCACGGATCAATTTGGGTGTTCTCCACACGGCGAGGGCGCCGACGCTGATGCCCAAGGACGCTGCCACGAGGCCGACGAGGTCGACCGTGAACACGAAGCACGGCTTGTCCTGCACCATGGTGAAGGCGCCCAGGGGTACGGCGAGATGGATCCTGTCGCCCACATCGAGGGTCAGGATGGCGGGCACCACCTCGCCCTCGGATACCGGCACCGGCGGGTGGATCGAAAGGATGTGGTGGTGGCGGAGCTCGGGCGTCGCCCCGAGGTCCCCGTGGGTTGCGACTTCCGGCCTCGCTTCGGGTGTCATGGTCGCCTCCTCTTTTCTCCCACCTCCACTCTGACGCATCGAGGCCGGCGATGCCCCTGGGACGAGAATTGGCCGGTGCGTCCCGCTCTTCGCGACCGGGCAAGCCACGAGCGCCGGGCCGGGGAGGGGCCGTGGCAAGCCTGGCAATAGGCCCAGCGCGGTGCCTTCCGGTCTGCGAATCATCATGAGCGCGTCCCGAGCACCACATCGACCAGTGATGACCTGTGACTAGTAGCCGGCGATGGCAACGACGGGCTGGTTCAGGGGTTTGCCGCTCTCGGAGCCGTCGTAGGGCGCATCGCCGTACGCGAAGACGCCTCCGTCCGCCGCCACCAGCCAGTAACCGCCCCCGTCGTTGGTCGCCACCATGCCGACGGCAGGTCGGGCCAGGGGCACCGAGCCGAAAGACCCGAGGAACGGCGCGTTGAAGGAGAAGACGCCGCCGTTCGCCGCGACCAGCCAGTAACCGCCGGTGGCGGGGTCGGCCGTGATGCCCACGATGGGGGCGGTCAGCGCAATGTGACTGGCGTCGCCGAAGAGGCCGGCGTCTCCGAAAGCCCAGACCGTTCCGTCGGCGGTGACCTCCCAGTACCCCTGGCCGTCCTGCGAGGGCGCGAACGCCACGACGTCTGGATTGGGTACAGAGGTGCCCGAGCCGTAGTAGGGGGCGTCGCCAAAGGCGAAGACGCCTCCGTCGTGAGCGACCAGCCAGTAGCCCCGCCCGTCGGGCGTGGCGGCCATGCTGACGATGCGACTGTTCAGATGGAGACCCGCCGCCGACCCGTAGAAGGGCACGCCGTAACTGAAGACGCCGCCGTCGGACGCGACCAGCCAGTACCCGCCCTGGTCGGGCGAGATGCCAATGCCCGCCACCTGTCCATTGAGAGGGACGGCGCCTGCACTCCCACAGAACTGTTGCCTCCCGAAGCTGAAGACGCCCCCGTCGGCTGCAACCGCCAGGTAGCCGCCGAGGGCGGCCGGAGGGATCTGGCATCCGGTCTGCTGGGTGATGGGCGCACCGGCGAACCCGCTCAGATGTGCATCGTGGTGGAACTGCGGCCAGCCCCCCGCCTCGGCGACCAGCGCGCCATCGGACTCCGGCACCGTGAAATGTTGCACGACGCCCTGGACGTCATGGTCGGCGCTCCCGGCGACGGCGTCGTACCCGGCGACCGTGATGCCGATCCGTCCGTCTGAGTCGTCGGTCACCAGCGGCGCGTTCTGGAAGCCGAAGGTCATTCCGGGCGCCACGCCGCCGTCCCCCGAGCCGTCATCCACGTGGACAAGCTCGTCACCTGTCTTCCCGTCGAGGATCTCTACGCCCGCGGTCGTGGCGACGATCACGTCCTGCGTGCCGTCGGAACCGAGGGCGGCGGTGGTCACCGAGCCGAGGACCGCGCCGAGCGCGGGTACCTTCCACAACACAGCGCCCGTGGAAGCGTCGAGAGCCCAAACCGAGCCGGTGCGAGTGTCCGTACTCGTGCCCTCCACCACCTCGAGCTGGCCGTTGCCGCGCAGGTCGGCCAACGCCGGGCTCCCGCCGGTGGTCCCGTCGAGGGTCTTGCTCCACACCTGGTTGCACTGCGTGTCGAAGACCTTGACCGTGTCCTCGTCACTCCCCGGGTAGAAGCTGCCGGTCCCCGTGGCGATGCCGAGCGCGCCGCCGGGGAGGATCGGGCCGATGGCGGGAGAGGAGTCGATCTCCTCATTGGTGTTCGCCGCGCAGATGAGCCCGCCATGGTCGTTCTGGATCCGCAGGTGGCCCCCGTTCTGGTAGTGGCGCCCGTAGGCGATTCCGTCAGTGGACGCGCCGCCTACGACGAGTTCGTCCTGCCCGGTGCCGTAGAGGTCCGCCACGGCCGCTGTGGAGAAGACGCTGTCGGCCGAGAAGTACGGCCATCCGCTCACTACGTTCCCGCTGGTCGCGTCCAGTGCGTCGCTCTCCTGGCCGAGGGAGCCGGCTGTGACGAAGGGGGTGGCATTCGACGTGACGAGCGTGGGTGAGGCTTGGACGCCGATGTCGTGCAACGGGTCGGTCGGAGGGTTGGACACCACCTTGCGCCACACAAGGTCGCCGCCCGGGCCGTAGGCGTAGTAGCCACCTACTCCGGGTTCGGCCGCGTTGCCCGCCCCGAAGTAAATGAAGCTTCCGTCGGGCGTCGACGCAACGGAGGCGGTTGAGTCGATGGGGGGATTCCCGGCGACAGCAATCCCATTGGTCCCGAGCGCCGGCTTGGCCGTTGCGCCATCGTTGCCGGGGATCCCGCAGGCCTGGCCGGAGCCCACGAAGGCCGAGGCCGGAGCGCGAGCCCATGCGGCCGGCACCGAGCCATCGGAGAGGTGGAAGGTGTAGAGGTATCCCTCACGGTCTCCGACCTCGACCGACGGGCCGGATTGGTCGAGGGTGACTTCGGCGGGGGAGGCTTCGGCCACGCCGCATGGCGCGTCGTCGAGAAAGTGCAACCACGCCTGCTTCACGGCGAGCGGTGACGTCGACGCGGTGCCCACGCTAAAGGGCGTGGCGCCGAGCGTGATGAGCCCGGCGATGACGACGACGCCAGCAACGACGCCAATGAGCTGTCGCGGGGGCACGAGCCGGCTCCCCAGCCTCTCGCGGCTCCCCCTGTCATCCCCGATGACCGTCCCCATGTCCAACTTCCCTGATCCCCACACGGCCAGTCCCATTTCCGGGCATCGGAACGGCGACCAACTCATTCGCGACCGGGAGATCCGGAGCAGCGACCGTCGGCACAACGGACGGTCTGCGTGATATTCCCCCCTCCGGGGCGAGTTCCGGCCAACAACGCGTCACGTGGCCGGGGACCCGCATCACCCCCCAACATTCATTCGACGCGCAAAGCGCCTATGTCCCAACTCGGTAACAGCGAGCCGAATCTGTACCTGTGTTTCGCGTGCGGGAATTTCCTCGGCCGTTCCGCGCGCTGTGGCCCCTGCGAGTTGCTCGGGAATTGTTGAACCGGCCTCGAGGCGGCCGATCGGTCGTCCCCCACCGCGGTCCGTTGGCCCGGCTGGAGGACCGAATTGCTTTCCGTGCCCTGCTTGACCGGCTACCCGATCTCGAACTGGCCCACTCTCGCCAACTCTGGCGCAAGACATTGACGATCCGCGGGTTGCAGCGTCTCGATTCCCACTGGGCCGCTCATCGCGATGAGCGGCGTCCGCGAAACCGATGGCGAACACGCACACGGACGGCGGCTAACGAGATTCGCCCAGAGCGCGCGTTCCGCACATGGTCTCTCGGGTATTGATCCCTGACAAGCGCCACTACCGCGCAATCCGACCGGGGGACCGAATCTCGTGAACCTCTGACAGCCGTCCACCAAACTTTGTCGCGTGAGCGGAGGCGACGATCCAGTTCCACCGGACCTCGTCCTGAGCCTCGATGACGCATTTCGCGTGTTGGAAGCGCTGGAGGACGCTCTGCTTGTCATGGAAGAGGCTGCTATCGCTCCAGGGCTACGAGACGAGCTAGCAACCGTCATCCGAGTGCTCCACGGTAAGCTTGGTTTGAACGAAGGAGGCGCGCTGTGAACCATTCCGAGGTTCTGCGACCGGCAGCGGCAGCGCGCCGTTTGGGTGTCCCAACTCGACTGATTATCCAAGCGATGTACGAGAAAAAATTGCCGCGGGTCCGCCTCGCCGACGGGACCCTGGGAGTTCCGACCGACGCTCTGGACGCCTTCCAGGTTCCAGCAAAGTAAATCGAGGTCTTGGACCCCGCCAGAATCCGAAGAGCCCCTCCATGTCCTGCTGTCTCCAGCTGGGTGTCGGTGCACCTCCAACGGCCCTCACGATCTCGCGTGAGCACCCTTGGAGGTGGCGGGAATCGAACCCGATAGATGGTGGCGCACGACGGGCAGCGGATCTCGGATCGGGAGCCGCAGGCCTTGAGCACCACGCCATCTGGGATCGTGGCGCTCAAGAACGTCACCGTCTGCTCGCCAGCTCGACCGGAGACGGCGTAACCACGGAGGCGGATCGGACAACGGCACCAGCGGCAGGGATCGCCCTGCGCCAAGAACTCGTCGATCTGGCGTCGTCGGCCGTGGCGGACAAGCGCTTCGATCATCGCTTGGTCGTCGGGACCTATGGCGACCCACGGTGGAGCGTCGGTGTGACAACGTCGCAGGTCAGAAGTGGTATCCAGCGGTACACAACTAGTGACAACGAGACACAGCGAGTGCCAGCGGGACGCAGTGGGACACAAAATTTTCTTGAAAGAATTTTTCGGCGGAGCGGGCATTCGGCGCCTCCGGCCTCGAGCGGCCGTCGGTGCCGTGACCCACGGGCCGAATGCCTGCCGTAGTCCCGGGCCGAAATCTCCGGTCCATCGAGGAATCGACGGAGGAGCTGTGACGAGTTCCTCTACCTGATCAAGAAGCGTCCTGCACCGGCCGGTCACGACCGATAGCTGATCGACTATCATGGAGGCATGGTTAAGGCCCCTCCGACCACTGCCAGTGCGTTCCTCCAAACAGCACGGCTCGAAGCCGGCCTGTCGCAGCGGGAACTGGCCGAGCGGGCCGGCGTCGCGCAGTCCGAGATCGCCCGAATCGAGAGCGGGAACCGCGAGCCCAGCATCCCGACGCTCCAGAGGATCCTGGCCGGCGCGGGACTCGAGCTCCGTTTCCGGCTGGCCCCACTCGACGATCATGATCGAGTCCTGGCAGCCCGGCATGCCCGCCGGAGCAAGGCCGAGAAGAGCACCGTCGAAGAACGTCATCGGCGCAACGTCTCCAAATTCGCGGCCAACGCCCGGAAGAAGTGACCCGGCCGGACCTCTCGGCCGAGGACATCCTGGCGATCCTCAATCGCCATCAGGTCGACTACATCGTCATCGGGGCGTTCGCTGCGATCGCCCAGGGCGCTCCGCTCGAGGCGACCCACGACGTGGACGTGACGCCACGTCGGGACAGCGAGAACCTCCGCCGGCTCTCGGCGGCGCTGACCGAGCTCGACGCTCGGATCCGGGTCGACGACCTCGATGAGGGTCTCGCCTTCGCCCACGACCCACGTCGCTGTCGGGTATGGCGATGCTGAACCTGACGTGCGCTGCGGGCGACTTCGACATCGTGTTCGCCCCGGCTGGTGCGCCGGCGGGCTACGACGACCTGGTGGAGAATTCGGTGGTCGTCCGGGTGGGCAAGGTCGACGTGGCAGCCGCCAGCATCGAGGACGTTCTCCGCTCGAAGGAGGAGGTCGGGCGTGAGAAGGACGCCCGGGCCGCCCTCGTGTTGCGGGCGTTCTTGCGGGATCGTCCGACATAGCGGACGGATCTCCGAAGGGCCCACACGCAACCAGCCAGGACACGGATCGGGGTGTCTTTTCGTGTCCTGCTGTGTCCTGCGAGGTGTCGGTGCACCTCCAACAGCGTCCTGGCCTGCACCTTCGCAACCAAGCCGCTCTTGGAGGTGGCGGGAATCGAACCCGCGTCCTCCGGAGCCGCAGTAGGCCTTCTCCGAGCGCAGCCGGCGGAAGATTGTCGGGGGCGGCACTACTGCCGGCGGCGGAGCCGCCCCGTAACCAACGAAGATGTCCTCAGCGCTCAGTTGGTGTGAGGTGCTGAGTAAGCCCTACTCAATGACGCCCGTATTCCGATCCGTAGGGCGGGGACCGGGCGGACGTCGCTACTTAAGCAGCGAGCGCGAGCTGAGGCTCGGCGTTTGTTTTTGGTTCCGGCTCTTTAACGTGGCTCCGGAGACCACGGCTCGCTTCTCCTACCTTGACGACCGAAGTCGAAACCGATCACCCCCATGTCTGGGTCGCCGATCACCTTGATCAGCCCGACCAGTCTACGACCCGTTCCAGCGGCTCATCTCCTTGGTGGCCCGGGCGGCCTCCCGTTCGGCGTCGCGGGCCATGATCACGTTGCGCTTGTCGTAGAGCTTGCGGCCCTTGGCCAGGGCCATCTGCACCTTGGCCTTACCGTCATGGAAGTACAGCGAGACGGGGATCAGGGTGAGCGATTGCTGCTGGGTCTGGCCCATCAATTCGTCGATCTGCTCTCGATGCACCAAAAGCTTCCGCTTCCGGTCAGGGTCGTGGCCTCCGAACCCGGTGGCGTTCATCCAGGGCGGGATGTGGAGCTGGAAGAGCCAGAGCTCGCCGCCGTCGACCCGGGCGTACGCCTCGGTGAGCTGGGCCTTGCCCTCACGCAGCGACTTCACCTCCGAGCCCTGGAGCACGATCCCGGCCTCGAACGTCTCGAGGAACTCGTACTCGCGCCGGGCGCGCCGGTTCGTGGCGACCGTGCGGTCGCTCCCACGCTCGTCACGGGCGGCCGCCCGCTTCGCGATCTGCTTCTTCGCCCTGGCCATGAGGGATAGAAGGGTACTGTCCAGCGGTGCTCAGCCTGCCCCGGGACCTCTACATGGAGATGGTCGCCCACTGCCTGGTCGGTCTGCCCGACGAGGCGTGCGGCCTCCTGGTCGGGTCCTACGGAGGCAACGAGGCCACCCACCTCTTCCCGACGCCCAACGTCGCCGCCTCGGCCATGGTCTACGAGATCGACCCCAAGGACATGCTCCGCGTCGACCGGGCTGCCCGGGCGCTCGGCGCCGACATCATGGGCGTGTTCCACTCACACACCCACACCGACGCCTACCCGTCGCCGACCGACGTGACCCAGGCGACGGACCCGGGCTGGCACTACGTGCTCGTCTCGCTGCGCGACACCCACCCGGTCGTCCGCAGCTACGCCATCGTCGACGGCCAGATCACCGAGGAGCCCGTCGAGGTGCCCGGCCTCGACGTCCCGGGCCTCGACGACCCCGGGGCCTTGTAGAATCGTTACCAGATCAGTCAACAATCGTCCGACCAGCTCTTTGGCCGCCCGGGTGGCGCTCGGGCCTGTCTGAGCCGGCCGTGAACCACAGACCCGAGAGCACTCAGCGAGGAGGCCACGTGGCCGTCGAAGTCCGCCTACCGACCGTCCTGCGTAGTCACACCGGGGGCGCCGCCGTCGCCACCGTCGACGGCACCACCGTGGGCGAGGTGCTCTCCAAGCTGGTCGCCGAGTACCCGGGCATGGCCGGCCAGGTCCTCACCGAGGACGGGTCGCTGCACAAGTTCGTGAACGTCTACGTCGACGACGACGACGTCCGCTATCTCCAAGGCCTCGACACGCCGGTCAAGGACGGCGCCGAGGTGTCCATCCTGCCCGCCGTCGCGGGCGGCTGACGGCGCGGTCGGAGAACCCCAGCCGCGCATGGCCCTCTCGTCCTCGGTCCTCGACCTGATCGGTAACACGCCGCTGGTCGACATCAGCGCGTTGAGCCCGAACCCGGCGGCGCGCATCGCCATCAAGCTCGAGGGGCAGAACCCCGGCGGCTCGGTCAAGGACCGCGTCGCGCTCTCGCTGATTGAGGACGCCGAGCGGCGGGGCGTGCTCGTGCCCGGCAAGCCCGACCAGGTGCTGATGGAGCCGACGTCGGGCAACACCGGCATCGGTCTGGCCATGGTGTGCCGGGTCAAGGGCTACCACCTCAAGGCCGTGATGCCGACCAACGTCTCGGTCGAGCGCCGCCAGCTGCTCGAGCTGTGGGGGGCCGAGATCATCGAGTCGCCGGGGACCGAGGGATCTAACGGCGCCGTCCGCATGGCCCAGGGGCTCGCCGCCGAGCACCCCGAATGGGTGTTCCTCTACCAGTACGGCAACCCCGCCAACCCCAGGGCGCACTATGAGGGCACCGGCCCCGAGATCCTGCGCGACTGCCCGGGCATCACCCACTTCGTCGCCGGTCTCGGCACCTCGGGCACGCTGCTCGGCGTCGGCCGCTTCCTGCGCGAGAAGCTGGGCGACAAGGTGGCGATCTGGGCGGTCGAGCCGCCGGCGGGCGAGATGGTCGACGGCCTGCGCAACCTCGACGACGGCTACATCCCGCCCATCTTCGAGGAGCTCGGCGGCGCGCAGCTGCTCGACCGCAAGACCGTGGTGCGGCCGCGCGAGTCGATCGAGTGGACCCGGCGCTTGACCGAGGTCGGCGTGTTCGCCGGGATCTCGACCGGGGCCGCGCTGGCCGGCGCCGTCAAGTGCGCGGCGTCCCTGGAACCCGGTGTCGCGGCGTCGATCGT
>DASZLL010000004.1:0-73521 GCA_035552395.1 Acidimicrobiales bacterium | reverse complement strand
ATCGTGTGGACGGCGAGGTGCCGGGACAGGTCGTCCACGTCGAGCTCGGGAAGACTCGCCCATCGCATGATGCCGGCGTTGTTGATCACGATGTCGACGCGCCCGAAGCTCTGGATCGCTGCTGCGACGAGCGCCTGCGCGCCGGCGACATCGGCGACGTCGTTGCCATCGGCCAGCGCCGCCCCGCCGGCGCTCGTGATCGCTGCCGCCACATCCGAGGCGGTCCCGGCGTCGGCCCCGCTGCCATCCATTGAGCCGCCGAGGTCGTTGACGACGACACGCGCGCCGCGCTCGGCCAACAACAGGGCGTAGGCGCGCCCTATCCCCCGCCCCGCTCCGGTGACGACGGCGACCCGCCCGTCGAATCGAAGGTCTTTCAGCGCCGGCCTCTCACGCGGCGGTCGGCGCGGGGAAGCCGAGGAGCGCACCAAGGGTGCCGCCCACCATCGCGGCGCGCTCGTTGTCGGGCACGCCGACGAACTCCTCGGCCAGCAGCTGGCGGCTGCCGCGGAACGTCCCTTCGGCGTGCGGGTAGTCGTTGCCCCACACGATCGTCGAGACCCCGGTGAGGTGCCGGCAGGCGATGGCCACCGGGTCGTCCTGGAACGAGACGTGGAACTGCCGCCGCACGTACTCGCTCGGCATCAGCGGATACGGCCACTTCTCGTTCAGCTTGAACAGCTGCGCCATGTTGGCCTGCTGCTCCGGCGGCAGGGTCTCGTCCCAATGGCCCAACCACCAGTCGGCGTCCTGGCCGATGCCGGTGATCCAGCACTTGTCCATGGCCCCGACCAGCGAGGCCAGCCAGTGCGCGTTGAACTCGATCAGCGCGAAGTGGAGGTCGGGATAGCGCTCGGGCACGCCCCCGCCGATCAGCTGGCACATGACCTGCTGCGGGACGATCGTGCTGTAGATCGACTGCGTGATCATCCGCTTCGCCGCGGACTTCTCGGTCATGGGCTGGTTCACCTGGGCGGCGTTCTCCATGACCACCTTGAGCGTGGTGGACTCCGGATCATCGACCTTCACCCCGCCCGTCTGCGTGTGGATGAACACGTGGACGCCGTTGGACTGGGCGGCCGCCCACACGGGGTCGTACTCACGCGAGTAGTACGGCTTCGGCGGCACGGCCGGCAGCAGGATCGCACGGAATCCGCCAGCCGCCACGCGCTCGATCTCCGCCACGGCGTCGTCGATGTCGGTGATCGGCACGGGCGCCGTCGGGGCGAGGCGTGAGAAGTATGGGGAGAAACGCTCCAAGATGTAGTCGTTGTAGACCCGCGCGTGCGCCATCGACAGCTCGTGGTCGTCGGAGTAGAGCCCGAAGAGCGAGAGGTTGGGGTGCATCACCCCCACGTCCACGCCGTCGAACGCGAGATCCTCGATGATCATCTCGGGATCCCCGTCGGGCATCCGCCCGCCGGTCTGGCGGTAGCGCGAGATCGTCCAGCCCTCGAAGCCGGGGGTGTGCAGCCGGCGGAAGATCCGTGCGCCGCCCTCGACCAACGGCTCGATCTCAAAATCCTCCTCCCAGACCCCGCGCTCGCGTAGATGCTTCGGCAACCGGGTCCGGAACAGGTCGGTCGGCTCGAGGATGTGCCCGTCTGCGGAGACGACAAATTCCTTGTCCGGCATGTGCGGTGCCTTCCGTCTTAGGTTCGGGAAAATCTTTACAGGGCGCGCGAAGCTGCGCATCGAGAGTAGACCAACCGGTCGGTACAAGACAACGGCGCCGGACAACAAGGAGTACGAAACGTGACCAAGCGGTGGAAGCAACGCCCGGCCGGGTCGACCTGGGGTGACTGGGGCGATGACGATGAACTGGGGCGGATCAACCTGGTCACCTCCGAGTCGGTTCTGGCGGGCATCAGGGAGGTCGAAGCCGGGATCTCCTTCTGCCTCAGCCTGCCGCTCGACTATCCGGGCGGCACGGCGCTGAACCAACGGCGGCACCCGCCTGTCGTTGCGCCGACCGAAGACATGCGGGGCGAACCGGCCTCCTTTTACAACGTGCACATGAGCGAGATGGAGGACTTCGGCGATCCCAAGTACGTCGACGTCTGGGCCGACGACGTGGTGACGCTGTCGCTGCAGTACTCGACGCAGTGGGACTCGCTCGCCCACGTCGGGGCCGAGTTCGACGCGGACGGCGACGGGGAGGAAGAGGCCGTGTACTACAACGGCTACCGCGCCGGGGTCGACCTGGTGGGCCCCCGGCCCGACGCCCGCGGCGACGGTGGTCCGCATCGCGCCTTCGCCCATCACCTCGGCCTCGAGCACATGGCCCGGCACGGCGTCCAGGGACGGGGCGTGCTGGTCGACTTGGCCCACCACCTCGGGGACGAATGGAAGGGGGTCGACCGCGCCAAGCTCGAGGAGATCATCGCGGCGGACGGCGTCGTGGTCGAGCCGGGCGACATCCTCCTCCTGCACACCGGCTTCGCCACCAGGGTGCTGGAGTGGGATCGCGATCCGGACCCGGTGAAGATCCACACGATGTGCTCGTATCTCGACGCACGGGACCCGTCGCTGCTGGAGTGGATCGCCGAATCGCAGATCTCGGCGCTCGTCGCCGACAACTACGCGGTGGAAGGGCTCCTCGGCAGGGACCGTGACCCGGGCCGCCACTCGTTCCTGCCGCTCCACCACCTGTGCCTGTTCAAGCTCGGCGTTCCCTTGGGCGAGATGTGGTTCCTCCACGAGCTGGCGGCGTGGCTGCGCGAGCACGGGAGGAGCCGGTTCCTGCTGACGGCCCCACCGTTGCGCATGCCCGGTGTGGTCGGATCGCCGGTGACGCCGATCGCCACCGTGTGAGCCGGAGCAGTCCCTCTCAGGTCGTGGCGGGTGCCGGCTCGGAGGCGCCGGCAAAGACGAAGGCGTCGTAGTCGTTGGCCACCACCTCGGCGACGACGGAGAAGAACTTGGGGCGACCGGCCGAGTTGAGCAGGTAGCGCTTGGGCTTCCCGGGGATGTTGGTGCCGTAGTAGTAGCTCTTCTCGCCGAAGGAAAGTGGTGATGCCGCGCCGCGGTCGATCATCTTGGTCCAGCGCTCCTCGGACCGAGCGGAGACCTCCACCTCGTCGAACCGGTGGTCGCGCGCGTACACGAGAAGATCCGTGATGAAGTCAACCTGGTCGCCGTTGTAGCGCGGGTTGTTGCCGGCGGCCGCGTGGGGGCCGCCCGGAAAGAACAGGTTGGGGAAGCCACGGGTTTGCACGCCGAGAAACGTCTGCGGGCCGTCCGTCCAGGCATCGACGAGGGCCACGCTGTCACGTCCGCGGATGCCCATGCGGGAGAGGGCGCCGGTGCCGAAGTCAAAGCCGGTCGCCCATACGATCACGTCGAACTCGCGCACGCCGTCGGCCGTCTCGATCCCGGTCGGCACCACCCTGACGATCGGGTTCTCACGCAGATCCACCAGCGAGATGTTGGGCTGGTTGAACGCCTCGAAGTAGCCGGCGACGAAGGGCGGGCGTTTCTCCCCGAAGCGGTGGTCCGTGGGGATCAGCCGGTCGGCCGTCGCCGGGTCAGCGACGATGCCTCGGACCTTGCCGGCGATGAACTCACACCACTCGGCGTTGGCCTCGGGGTTGGAAAGCAGGTCGAGGTAGTTGCTCGTCAGCTTCGTGAAGCCGGGGCTGTTCCACATGGTCTCGTAGAACCGCTGCCGTTCTTCGGCCGAGTCTTCGAAGGCGCCACGATCGGACGCCCGGTGGTGGAACCCGTGCACCGAGGTGTTGAGGATCTCGCGCAACTGCTCGAACCCGGCCCGCAGCTCAGCCTGTTCCTCGGGCGTGATCGGCCGGTTGTTGAGAGGCGTGCACCAGTTTGGCGTTCGCTGGTACACGGTGAGCGAAGCCACCTCCGCCGCGATGGCGGCGACAACCTGCACGCCGCTCGACGACGTGCCGACGACCGCCACCCGCTTGCCCACCAGGTCGACCGGGTGCTCCGGCCACTGACCGGTGTGGTACGTCTCGCCCGCGAACTCGTCACCTCCGGGGATATCGGGGAGGTAGGGCACCGAGAGCACGCCGGTCGCCGCAACCACGTAGCGGGCCCGGACCGTCGTCCCATCGGCACTCGCGACCTGCCACAGGTGGGTGACCTCGTCGTAGTCGGCCGACGTCACGCCGGCGCCCAAGCGCATGTGCTCCCGGAGCCCGAAGCGGTCCACGACGTGGTTCAGGTAACGCTCCGTCTCCGGCTGGGCCGCGAAATGCTCGGACCATTCCCATTCCTCGAAGAGCTCGCGGGAAAAGAGGTAGCCGTAGGTGTAGCTCTCGGAGTCGAAGCGTGCACCGGGGTAGCGGTTCCAGTACCAAGTGCCGCCGACGCCGGCGCCGGCCTCGAGCAACCGGGCCGTGAACCCGGACTCGAGGGCACGGTAGAGCTGGTAGATGCCGGTGATCCCGGCGCCCACCACGAGCACGTCGACCTCTGTGGCTGCTGCGCTCTCGTCGGGTGCCGGATCGTGGGAGGCGGTCATGTCGAGGCGGGCCCTGTCGTCGCCGGTGGACCGAGGCAACGACCCCGAGAGCACCATCGCTAGGTTTTGTACCGACCGGTTAGTCTACTGCGCGTCGGCACGTGCGGCAGGAGACGACAATATGGCGATCGTGGAGCAGAAATGGTCGGCCCTACCGGTGCCATTCGCCATCGAGACGCCGGACCGGGTGCCCAAGGAGCGCTACTACGACCCGGGCTTCTACCGGATGGAAGGCGAGCTCCTGTGGCCGCGGGTCTGGCAGATGGCGTGCCGCCTCGAGGAGATCCCCAAGCCGGGTGACTTCGCCGAGTACGAGATCCTCGATCAGTCGGTCCTCGTCGTCCGCACCGAGGACATGGGCGTGCGCGCCTTTGACAACGCGTGCCGCCACCGCGGCGTGCGGTTCGCCCAGGGCAGGGGCTCCAAACCAGGCGGCTTCGTCTGCCCCTTCCACGGCTGGTGTTACGGCACGGACGGCCAGAACACCCGCGTCACGCAGTCGGCCAGCTTCTCCGAGCACAACCGCGAGCCGCCGGACCTGAATCTGGTGCCCGTGCGCTGCGAGGCCTGGGGTGGCTGCGCCTGGATTAACCTCGACCGCGACGCACCGCCGCTGCGCGAGTGCATGGAACCCTTCGCCACGGTGCTCGACGCCTGGAAAGTCGAGTCACTCCGAGCCGAGTGGTGGTACTCGGCTCGCCTCCCCATCAACTGGAAGCTCGGGGTGGAGGCCTTCGTCGAGCAATACCACGTGCTCCAATCACATCCACAGCTGCGGATCCCGGGGCGCTACCCGGGGCGCGACGCGTTCGATCCGAGCTCGTTCCTCGAGTCCGAGCTCCTCTACCTGCGGACAATGAGCGAAGGCATGGCGGGCATGGTCCACGCCCGCGACCTCCGCATAGCG
This sequence comes from Acidimicrobiales bacterium, assembly GCA_035552395.1. Lineage (GTDB taxonomy): Bacteria > Actinomycetota > Acidimicrobiia > Acidimicrobiales > RAAP-2 > Bog-473. The sequence continues at coordinate 68,125 of DASZLL010000004.1, read as the reverse complement.
GAGAAGATGGCGGACCTGGAGCTCCCGGGCGACCACAAGGCGGCGCGCTCGACCTGGGACCGGTCCCTCAACGACGCGGTGGTGCAGGCGCAGCGCGCCCGGGGCTGCGACATGCCCGACCTGAACGAACTGGCGGAGCAGGGGATCGACGACACGATGTGGTACTGCTTCCCACACTTCTTCGTGCTCCCGATGTACAGCAGCGCCACCTCCTACCGGTTCCGCCCTCTCGGACCCGAGGAGACCCTCATGGACATGTGGTCGCTCACCCGTTATCCCGCGGGCGAGGAGCCGGAAGCGCCGGCGGTGCCGGAGCCCTGGCCGCACGACGACCCGAGGTGGCCCCCCATTCCCACCCAGGACTTCTCCAACCTGCCCAAGCAACAGCGCGGCCTGCACGCGCGCAGCTTCGAGTACATGCGCCTGTCGGAGCAGGGCGAGGGCCACATCTCGAACTACCAGCGCATCATCGACGGGTTCCTGGCCGGTCTCCCGACCGAGCAGCTCCTTCCAGAACTGCGCAAGGTGAACCTGAACCCGCTGGAGCAACCCATCGTCGAGATCAAGATCTGAGTCTTCGAGCATGGGCGACGAGCGCAGGCTGGCCGACGTCGCGGAAGGTGTGCGCGCCGCGATCACGACCTACACGCACGCGCTCGACGACGGCCGCACCAACGACATCGTGGCGACGTTCTGCACCGACGGGTCCTGCGAGATGCCCGGCTTGGGCCGTCACGAGGGGCACGACGCACTGCGACGGGCCTATGGAACCTGGAAGCCGATCCGGCCCCAGCGCCACCTGATCAGCAACACGGTCGTCACGCAGTGGGACGACGGCGAGGCGCAGGCCACGAGCGACTTCGTCTTCTTGATGAAGGGTGACGGCGGGTGGGCCGTCGGCGTCGTCGGCCGCTACCGTGACGTCCTCCACCGCGACGGCGCAGTCTGGCGTTTCCACAGCCGGGTCGCCGAGTTCAGCGCATAGAACGAGAACGGGGTACCGCATGAGATTCGGTCTCGATGTTGCACAGCAGCGCATGTCCTGGGACGAGCTGGTGCGCCGCGTCGGCCTGGCCGAGGACCTCGGCTTCGACGGCGTGTGGGGCTTCGACCATTTCCAGCCGATGTACGGCGGGGGACCCGGTGAGACCTTCGAGGGCATGACCACGCTGGCCGCACTCGCCGGCGTGACGTCGCGCATCCGCCTCGGCCTCTTGGTCACGGGCGCGACGTACCGCCACCCGTCGGTCCTGGCCGCTCAGGCGGTGACCATCGACCACGCGTCGCACGGCCGGCTTGAGCTGGCCCTCGGCGCGGCCTGGTTCGAGAAGGAGCACCTCGAGCTCGGGATCCCCTTCCCGCCCACCGCCGAGCGGTTCGACCTCCTGGAGGACACCCTCGAGATCGCCACCCGCCTGTTCACCGGGGAGGTCGTCTCCTACGACGGCTCGCAGGTGTCGTTGCATGACGCGGCCTTGCGACCGCGGCCGGTGCAGGACCCGCACCCGCCGATCTGGATCGGCGGCACGGGTCCGAAGCGCACGCTCCCGCTGGCCGCCCGCTACGCCGACGTGTGGCACGCGTTCGGGACGCCCAACTCGCTGCGTGAGTCGAGCGCGCGTCTCGACCAGCTCGCGGCCGACGCCGGCCGGGACCCCGCCTCCATTATGCGGGCCGGCTCGCTCTCGTTGGATGATCTCGAGACCGCGCGCCGCCATGCCGGCAAGTGGCGCGACGCCGGCTATGGGTACCTGGTCTGTGGCTGGCCCGAAGCCGGCGAGCCACAGGTCGATGCCTTCGTCCGCGACGTCATGCCCGACTTCACCACCGCCTGATTCCGAGCAGATGAGCACGAGCCGCGTTCCGCCGATCCCGCCCCGCGAGTGGCCCGAGGGCATGGCGGAGGCGCTGGCCGCGGCCTACCGGCCGTCCAACCCACGTCACCCCGTCCCCCCGCGCGATCCCGCGAGCCCCAAGGGCCTCAACGCGATGGGGGTCCTCGCACACCACCCCGAGCTCACCGCGGCGTACAACCAGCTCATCCGCCACGCGCTGTACTTCACCACCATCACGCCTCGCCAGCGGGAACTGCTCGTGCTCCGCGTCGCCCACCGGCGCGGGGCGGCGTACGAATGGGCGCAGCACGTGTACCAGGCCGGCGTCGCCGGTCTCACGCCCGAGGAAGTGGCCAGGGTCCGCATCGGGCCCGACGCGCCGGAATGGTCGGTCTTCGAGCGGACGCTGCTCTCGGCCGCCGACGAGCTCGTGGCCGACGCACGCATCGGAGAGCGGACCTACAGCGCGCTGGCGGCGGATTTCGACACCCAGCAGATGATGGATGTCGTGTTCACGGTGGGCGCCTACGAGGTGTTCGCCATGGCGATGCGCACCTTCGACGTCGAGCTGGACGACGACCTGCAACCGTACGCCTGAGTATCAGTATCGGGTCGGGCGTTCAGGTGTTGCGGCCGCCGTTCACGCCTTGGTGGCCGTCAACCTCCCGCCAGAGCCTGCTCACAGGTCCCAGGCGGCCTCGCGCCCGGCGGAGGTGAACGCGGCGCGGAGGTCAGACTCCTCCCCCACGCCGAAGCGGCCGAAGGCTGCGGCGCCCCGATCGCGGGTGTAGACGGGATCGGGACCCACCCGATCGAGACGGAACTTCTCGTGCACCAACGTACGGGCGAGGATCTTGTTGGTCGGCGTCGTCGGGAGCGCAGCGCAAAGGCGGACGAATCGAGGCCGCCATTTGGGGCTGAGGTCGGCCTGGTCGTCCAGCCATGTTGCGAACGAGAGGCCGTCGAACGCGGCGCCCTCCCGCAGGACGAGGGCCACCATGACCTGGTCCCCGGCGTCGGGATCGGGCACGGCGTAGACGGCGCAAAGCTGCACGTCGGGATGCCGCCCGACGATCGCCTCGATCGGCGCAGTCGGGAAGCTCTCGCCGTCGACGCGGAGCCAGTCGGCCGTGCGGCCGGCAAAGTACACCCAGCCCTCCTCGTCCACGTAGGCCAGGTCCCCGCTCCAGTACCACCCGTCACGGGTCGTCTGTGCCATTGCCTCGTCGTTGCGGTAGTACCCCTCGAAGGGGCCGACGCCGAGCGTGTTGACGATCTCGCCGACACAGCGATCGGCGTTGAGGAGCCGACGGTCGGGATCGAACTCGGCCCGCGGCGCCTCGTTTCCGTCCTCGTCCACCACCATGATCCCTTGGCGGAGGCGCCCGATGGACGTCCGGGGCCGGTTGCCCGTGCGATCGAGTGCGATGGCCCCTTCGGTGGACCCGAACACGTCGATGATCCGCACCCCGAAACGGGTTGCCGTCTCCTCAACCACCTGGGGTGACCCTTCGTTCCCAAAGCCCACCCGCAGGGAGTTGTCGGCGTCGTCCTCGTGGGGCGGCGTCGCCAGCAAGTAGGTCAGGACTTTGCCGGTGTAGTTGAACCATGTCGCGCCGTAGCGGCGAACGTCGGCCAGGAACCCCGACGCGCTGAAGCGGCGCGCCAGCGAGAGCGACGCGCCCGCGACCAGGGCCGGAGCCAACCCCGACATCAACGAGTTCGTATGGAACAGCGGCATAGCCGAGTACCCGACGTCTTCGGGGGTCAACTCGAGCATCATCGCCATGCGGTTGCCGGTGGTGAGGAGCCGCCGCTGGGTGCACCGGACGGCCTTCGGGGCGGCGGAGGTACCCGACGTGAACAGCAGGACCCACAAGCCGTCGACGTCGGCGTCTGCGTCCTCACTCGACGGCGCCGACGTCGTAGACGCCGACTCCAGTGCGAGCTCGAGCGAGGCGAGGCGCGTCGGCGGATCGTCATCGTCGACAAACCGGGTCGAGACGAGCACGCCCCCGTGCAGGTCCACGCCGTCGAGCGCCGCGCCGAGTTTGGCTTCATGGCGCGGCTCGGTGATCACCAGCTGCACATCGGTGTGCGCGATGTCCCGGGCGAGATGCTCGCCCGGGCGCGTGTAGTTGAGTCCCGCGATCACCGATCCGCTCAGCGCGGCGCCGCACAACGCAAAGACGTACTCGGGGGTGTTGTCGAGTAGGACGCCGACGTGTGGTGGTCGATCGGGGTCCAAGCGGGCGCGGAACAGGGCGGCGAAGCGTTCCGCCTCGGCCACGAGATCGCGATGGCTCCACACTCGCGCGCCGAAGCGCAGGGCGGGACCTTCGGCGTGCTCGGCAACATTGCGCCTGAGAAGGGTCGCTGCGTCGGGCGCGGGAAGCGGCATCTCGGCCAACGGCGGGGCGAGAGGTGCAGACGATCCAGCGGTCGTCACGTTCCCATCCTTCCGCGTCGATCCTCCCCGGGGCAGCGGGCGCAGTATAGGAGCGGCCCCTCCCGTCACGCCGTGGGCCCCACGGGTTCGGACGGTGCGCCGTAGCATGGCGATGCCGAACGTGGACTCGACCGAGGCCCGAACGGGATGAGGCAGAGTGGAGAAGGGGCGAGCATGGACCTCGAAGACGTCTTGATCGGCGAGGACGACGTCGTTCCGCGGGCCAGGTACACCAGTCCAGATTTTGCCGCGTTGGAATTCGACCGGTTGTGGTCCCGCGTCTGGCAGGTGGCCTGCCGAGACGAGGAGATCGCCGACGTCGGGGACTTCTGCGAGTACCAGATCGGCGACCAGTCCATCCTGGTGGTCCGCTCCGCCCCCGACACGGTGCGGGCCTTCCACAACACGTGCCTCCACCGCGGGACCAGGCTGGCCGACGGCGTCGGCCGGTTCCCGGAGGGATGCATCCGCTGCCGCTACCACGCCTGGCGCTACGACCTCGACGGAAAGCTGGTCGAGGTCGTCGACCGCGAGGAGTTCGATGCCATTCCCGATGACGCGTGCCTCAAGGCGGTGCGCGTCGACCGGTGGGGCGGCTTCGTGTGGATCTGCCTCAGCCTCGATGCGCCGCCCCTGCTCGACTATCTCGACCCGCTGCCGGCTTTGCTCGCCCCTTACCACCTTGACCGCCTGCACCTCCGCACCTATCTGTCGACCGTGTTGCCCGCCAACTGGAAGGTCGCCGTCGACGCCTTCAACGAGGGTTATCACGTGCAGGGCACCCACCCGCAGCTCCTGCCGTGGACCGACGACGTCAGCCTCGAGTACGAACCGCTCGGGATCCACGCTCACTACGGACGACTGCCCAACGCGCGGCGTCAGCTCCGCCCCAGCCCGCGCCTCGGGCTGGTCGAGGGGCAGTACGACGAGGCCGAGATCCTCGAGGCCTTCATCGCCGGGCTAGGGGGCCTTTTCTACAAGGACGAGAGTGCACTGGTGGAGGAGCTGCGAGCCTCGGGTGCCGACGGCGCGACGATGCTCAGCCGCTATCAGGAGGGCCGGCGCGCCCTGCTCGAGGCGCGGGGTGTGGCGGTAGAGGAGTTCGCGGACGACCAGCTGACGAGTGCGGACGATGTGCTCTTCTTCCCGAACATGGTCGGGCCCATCTACCCCGGGATCGCCATTGTCTTCCGCGTCCGGCCCAACGGCACCGACCCCGACAGCTGCATCAAGGACACCTGGTTCCTGCATTGGCCCCAGCAGGGCGAGCCTCCGAAGCGGGCCAAGCGCCGCTTCTTCCCCGACTGGATCGAGCGCGACTGGGGCGAGATCACCAACCAGGACTACGCCAACATGGAACACGTCCAGATCGGGATGAAGTCCCGCGGTGGCCCGGGCATCCGGCTGAACCGCCGGCAGGAGAGCAACATCCTGCACATGCATCGGATGATCGACCGCTACCTGACCGCGGACTGACCACGTCAGGCAGCCGTCGTCGTCACAAGGTGCGGTAGAGACCTCCATCGACGGCGAGCTGCGCCCCGTTGACGTAGCTGGCGGCGTCGCTGGCGAGGAAGACGCACGCGCCGACAATGTCCTCGGGGCGCGCCATGCGCTGCATCGGGTTGGACGCCGCGACGCGTTCCTTCATTTCGGGCGGCCAGCCGCTGCTCAGGTCGGTCTCGGTTGCGCTGGGGAGGACGAGGTTCACCCGCACCTTGGGTGCCCAGGCGCCGGCCAGCCCGAGGGTCAGAGCGTTCAGGGCCGCCTTGGCCATGCCGTAGGGCAGGTCGATGGGGCTTGGCCGCCAGGACCCCACCGACGAGATGTTGATGATCGATCCACCATCGCCACTGGCCATCCGATCCCCGATGAGGACGCTCAAACGGAACGGCCCCCGGGCGTTGGTGGCGTGCACCTTGTCGTAGAGCTCCTCGCTGACCGTGGCGAGTCCGTCGTACGCGGGCGACATGCCGGCGTTGTTGACCAGCACGTCGCAACGGCCCAACCGGTCGTAGACGGCGTCGACGAGATGCTCGCAGTCCTGCCACTTGCCCACGTGGCAGGCGATGGCCACGGCCCGACGGCCGGTCGAATCTGCGATCTCGCGCGCCGCGGCCTCACAGTTCTCGAGCTTGCGGCTGGCGATGACGACGTCGGCCCCGGCCAAGGCCATGCCCTCAGCGACCGCTCGACCAATGCCGCGGCTGCCACCGGTCACCACGGCGACCTTGCCCCGGAGGTCGAGGAGCTCGTCAGTCCTCTTCATGTCGGCCACCGATGTGCATGCCGAACCCTGCCCCGACTTGGGGCCCTCGTCAATCGGGCGGGGTTTCGATGACGGTCTGCAAAACCTGGAGCAGCTCGCTGACCGCGTCAGGATCGAGTGACGCGAGCGCGGGCGGGGGTGTACTGAGGATCTTGTCGGCCCGCCGCGCCATGTCTCTTCCCTTGCGGGTGACTTCGACGATTTTGGCTCGGCCATCCGACGGATGGGGTCGACGCCGGACCAGGCCCTGTGCCTCCAGGTCGTCGACGATCACGGTCGCATAGGGCGCGTCGATGCCCAAGGTCGACGCCAGCTCCCACAGTGCCATCGGTGCGCGAGCCAACCGGCGAATGGCCTTGATGCGGCCGAAGCTCATCCCGAGCGCATCGGAGGCCTCACGCCGCCGTTCGTTGTTGAGGACCAGGTCGCACATCAGCGACCACGCCAGGCGTGACGCATCCGACGCCGCGGTCGTCTCGGCGTCGCGGACAAGACGCGTCCGGGTCATGACCTGGCCTCTGCGCCGACAAGGACCTCCGGATTCAGCTCGGCCGCGGTTCGCCGGGCCGATTCGAGCGCCCGGCGCGAGGTGGCGACGACACCGAGGACCAAGACGATGGCGCCACACGCCGTCAGCGTCCACCAACCCGCATGGCTGGCGGCGGCAAAGTTCACTCCGAACGAGCCCTTCACTTGCGATGTGACCAGGGCTCCCACGACGGCCACGCCCAGGGTCTGCCCGAGCTGTCGGGAGGTGGATGCGACGGCGGAGGCCACACCGGCTTGAGCTCGCGGCATCCCGGAGACCGCCGCGTTGGTGATGGGGGCGTTCACCAGTCCGAAGCCGAGTCCGAAGACCACATAGGCAGCGAACAGCCAGGTGAACGGCGTCGTCGGCTCCATCTGCGCCAACATGACGCACGCCACCATCAGGGCGACGCCCGACAGCACCAGGGGGATGCGGGCGCCCCGGCTCCCCACGATGCGCCCCGAGATCGGCGACGCCACCATCGTCATCAGGGCCATCGGGAGCGTGTCGAGGCCAGCATGCAATGGGGAAAGGCCGCGCACCTCCTGCAGGTAGAGCGTGTTGAGGAACAGGAAGCCGCCGAGGGTGGCGAAGGCGGCGATGGCCGTGATCGTCGCGGCGGTGAAGGGGATCGACCGGAAGAACCGCAAGTCGATCAGCGGGTCGGCGCGTTGCGGCTCGTAGAGTATGAACCCGGCCAGGGCCAGGGTGGCCAGAGCGAACGAGGCGAGGATGATGGGAGACGACCATCCCCGGCTCGGCGCCTCGATGATCCCGTAGGTCAAGGTGGCGAACAGGACGATCATGAGCGCCTGACCCACCGGGTCGAAGCGCCGTGCCCTCGGAGCCTTCGACTCGGGGATGTAGCGCAGTGTCAGCACGATGGCAACCAGGCCGACGGGGATGTTGATCCAGAAGATCGACCGCCAACCGGCGGAGGACACCAACAGGCCGCCGACCACCGGGCCGAGCGCCATGGAGATTCCCACGACGGCTCCCCAGACGCCGACGGCCTGCGCACGCTCTTTGGGGTTGGTGAACGTGTTGGTGATGATGGACATGGCCACCGGGTTCAACATGGAGCCGCCGACCGCCTGCAGCATGCGGAACACCACAAGGAATTCCTGATTCGGGGCGAGACTGCACAGCAGCGAACCCGCCGAGAAGACGGCGAGCCCGATGACGAAGGTGCGCCGCCGTCCGAGCCTGTCGGCCGTGGACCCGGACAACATGAGCAAGCTGGCCAGGACCAACGTGTAGGCATCGACCACCCACTGGAGACCCGAGATCGACGATTTGAAATCGTGCCCGATCGAGGGCAGCGCGACGTTCACGATGGTCACGTCCAGGCCCACGATCAGGAGGCTCATCGAGCAGATCGCCAAGATGCCGATCCGCCGGTTCCTGCTCAGCTCGTGGAGTCCGCTGGCTGCCGGGGCTCCGGCGGATAGTTGTGTTTCCATAACTAATTCGAGGATATCGGTCTCTGCTGCCCGTCGAACCGGAGACCCGCCAAGGCGGGTCTCCGGTTCGGGCTGGGGCTCCGGCGGCCTTTGTCGCCGCTGATCGCCCCAGGGCTAATGTGCCAGCACACCGACCTCTTTCGTCGGTTGCAACTGCTCGACCAACCCGCCGATTGATTGCCCGTGCCCACACCTCAACCCGAACCAGACTCCCGGCAGTTCGACCGGGAGACCGTCCGCGCCAAGTACCTCGCCGAGCGCGATCGCCGACTGGTCGAGGGACGGTCCGACATCCGCGACCTGCAAGCGGACGCCGAATTCTCGCGCTACCGGGACGACCCGTTCACTCCGGCCATCGAGCGCGATCCGGTCGACGACGTCGTCGATGTCGTGATCGTCGGTGGCGGGATCGCCGGGGTCCTCGCGGGGGCCAACCTGCGGATGGCCGGCATAGAACGAATCCGCATCGTCGATCAGGCGGGTGGCATCGGAGGCACCTGGTACTGGAACCGCTACCCCGGCGTCATGTGCGACGTCGAGTCGTACATGTACATCCCGATGCTCGAGGAGTTCGACTACGTCCCCACCCGACGTTACGCGTCGGGTGACGAGATCCGGGGCCACCTCCAGCGGATCGCCGATCGCTACCGACTCGAGGACGACGCGCTGTTCCACACCGGCCTCACTCACGCCGAGTGGCAGGAGGACGAAGCTCGCTGGCTGCTCCACACTGATCGCGGCGACGAGATCCGCAGCCGCTGGTACGTCTTGGCCGTCGGGATTCTCAACCTCATGAAGCTGCCGGCCATCGCTGGCATGGAGGACTACGAAGGGCGCTCGTTCCACACGGCCCGGTGGGACTACGAGTACACGGGGGGCAGCATCGACGAGCCCCTCACCAACCTCGAAGACAAGGTCGTCGCGCTCCTGGGAACGGGCGCCAGCGGCATCCAGTGCGTGCCGCCCCTCGTCGAATCGGCCAAACGCCTCTACGTCTTCCAACGCACCCCGTCCGCCATCGGCGAACGGGGGAACCGCTCCACCGACGCCGGCTTCGCCGACGGGCTGGAGGCGGGCTGGCAGCGCGCCCGCATGGACAACTTCCAGGCCATCATGCTGGGCCTGCCGGTGGAGGTCGACCAGGTCGACGACGGGTGGACGCATCACTTTGCGGTCGTCAATCACCCCAAGGTCGCCGAAGGCATGAGCGGCGCGGACATCGCGCGCAGCGGCGAGGAGACCGACTTCCAGGTCATGGAGGCACACCGGCGCCGCGTCGAGGAACTTGTGTCCGACCCGGTCATGGCCGACATCCTGAAGCCGTACTACCGCTATATCTGCAAGCGGCCCTGCTTCCACGACGAGTACCTCCCGGCGTTCAACGCGCCCAACATCACGCTGATCGACTGCCCGGCGGGCATCGAGCGGATCACCAAAAAGGGGCCCGTCGTGGACGGGCAGCAGTACGAGGTCGACTGCATCATCTACGGCACGGGCTTCGAGCCCGAGCAGACGCCGCTGTTCCGCCGCGCCGGGCACGAGATTGTGGGGCGTGGCGGCGTCACACTGGCGGACAAGTGGGCCGACGGCCCGCACACCGTGTTCGGCATGATGACCCGGGGCTTTCCCAACCTGTTCGTGATGCCGGCGCCATTCCAGCAGGCCGTGGTCACGGTCAACTACACGCAGCTGGCTGTGCTCGGCGGCGAGTTCGTCGGCCGAGCGGTGGGGCTGCTCGCACAAGAAGGCGCCGATGTCTTCGACGTGAGCGCCGAGGCCGAGGAGGAGTGGGTCAAGGGGATCGTGGACGCGTACATCGACGCGAGCCGGGTCATGGCTGCCTGTACGCCCTCACGCATCAACAACGAAGGCCACCCCGAGGAGAGGAGCCCGCTCGTGGGCGCCTACCGGGGCGGTCTGGGCGACTGGTTCGGCTATCGCGATCGGCTGGAAAGATGGCTCACGGACGGCCGATTCGACGGCTTGGAGCTCGAAGTTCGCTCGAAGGCGCCGTGAACGCACGCCAGCGGGTCGCCGTCGTGACCGGCGGCGGGGGAGGCATCGGCGGGGCGATCGCCGAGGAGCTCGGCCGCGCTGGCTGGTTCGTCGTCACCGTGGACCCGCTCGTCACTCTCGAGGGCACCGAAGAGCTGCCCGAGCCCGCGACCACGACGGCGGGTCGCATCGTGGCGGCCGGTGGTTCGGCCCGGTCCTCGTCGGCCTCCGTCACCGACGGTGCGGCGCTCCGCGCGCTGTTCGAAGAGCTGGCGGGCGAGCACGGCGGACTAGACGCCGTCGTGAACGTCGCCGGCATCACGCGCCAGAGCTACTTTGCCCGCGGCACCGAAGATGACTGGCAGGCCCTGCTCTCGGTGCATCTCGGGGGGTACCTCAACGTACTCGACGCCGCGCTGCCCCTCATGGCGGAGGCGGGGCACGGGCGCATCGTCGGCGTCACATCCGGCTCGGGGTGGCGGGGCGCAGACGCGGGCGCCTACAGCTGCGCCAAGCGGGCCGTCGCAGCCCTGACGTGGCAGCTGGGGCGCCACGCGCCACCGGGGGTGACCGTCAACGCCCTGTCACCCATCGCCAACACCCGCATGGTCGTGGCCGCGGTCGAGCGGGCCCGCCAGGAGGGCCGGGCCGGCGGCGGAGGCGGGCTGTCACTCGACTCGATGCCCGGGCCTGAGCAGCTCGGCCCCCTGGGCGCGCACCTGGTGGACGACGGGTTCGGGTGGTGCACGGGCCAAGTCGTGTTCGCCAGCGGCCCCGAGGTCGCCATTGTCGACCAACCCCGCCTGCTTGAGGTCGTGCGCACGGCGGGTGCCGTTTCGCTGCCGGCGCTGGTGCAGGCGTTCGTTCCACGCGCCCTCGTGAAGGCCGAGGCGAAGCAGGTCAGCGCCGGAGGGGGCAATCCCCGCTTCGCCGGGATCTTCGACGCGCCGACGTCCGGGCCGTTCCCTGCGCCAGCCACGAAGTCCTGCATCGTCGTCGTCGATGGACGCACGCAGTTGGAGGCTCCGCTTCTCGCCGCGCTCGATGCCCGGTCCATCTCATGCCACCGAGTCGAGTCCGGACGCGGTTTCGACGGTGCGGCCGGCAGCTTGCGCGCAGTCGTCGATGCCGAGGGACCGGTCGACGCAGTCGTGATTGCCTTGGACGGGCATCGGGCGTCATCGCCGACGAACGCCGGATGGGAAACGATTCTCGCCGACCACGAGGGACTCGTTGAGCATCTGCACGCAGACGCCGCGTGGCCACGGGCGGTGGCCGAGTACGCCGCCCGCGCTGACCGTCCGGTGCAGCTGATGACCCTCACTGACGCCACCACGCCCGGTGGGAAGAGCCGGGCCCAGGCCGCAGGTCAACTCGCGCGGGCGGCGGAGAGTGGCACGGGCGGGCGCGTCACCGCGTTTGCGACGAGCGTCGAAGCGCCCGACGCGCTCGCCGGCCCGGTGGTCGGTGAGCTGGTCGGGCAGCTCTTCGTCGACCCCGAGGCCGCCGCCCTGGCCGGCGCCGAGTTGGTGGTGGGCCCGGGTTGGCTCGGGCTGCGCAGCCACCCCCGGCCCCTCGGCACCGTGACCTACGGGGGACCGGCCGTTCCCACCTGGCTCGACGACACACTCAAGGAGATGGTCGGGGCCCCATGACGCCACGCCCCCGCGTCGTCGACGCGCACGTCCACCTGTGGGACCCCGCGCGTACCGACTGGTACCCCTACCTGTCACGCCCACCCGAAGGCGTGAAGGGGGGCGTGGGGATGTACCGCCGTTTCGACGCCGACACCTATCGGGCCGAGTCGGCCAACTGGCACGTGCAGAAGTTCGTGAATGTCGCCGCCGCGACGGGTCCCAACTCCGTCGAGGAGACGATCGAGCTCGATGCCCGGGCCGAGGAGCGGGGTGGCCCTCACGCCATCATCGGCGGCCTGCCCCCGGCCGATTCGACATCCGACGCGATCGCCTTCATCGACCGCCAGATGTCGGCCGCTCGCTTCCGGGGGGTCCGGCCCATGGGTGGCCTCGACGTGGCCGTACCCGATGCCGAAGTGGTGCGCGCCCTACAGGACCGGAATCTGGTGTTCGAGCTCATGACGCATCCGGACCAGCTCCGCACCGCGGCGGAGCGGTTGTCCTCGTTCGGAGACCTCACCGTTGTGGTGGAGCACACAGGATGGCCACGCAACGATTCCGACGAGGAGCGCGCAATGTGGAAAGAGGGCATCGCCGCCCTGGCCGGACTCGGTGACAATGTCGTGTGCAAGCTGTCGGGCCTCGCCATGCCGCTCGGTTCAACCCGGGTCGAGGCCCTCGGCCCTTGGCTCGAGCACGCCATCGAGGCCTTCGGCGCCGAGCGCTGCATGTTCGCCAGCAACTTTCCGGTCGACTCCATGGCCGGCAGCTTCGACGAGCTCTATACGACGTTCGACGCCGTCACGAGCGGGCTGGACGACGACGCCCGTGATGCGCTCTTCGCCGGGACCGCCGAACGGGTCTACCGGCTCTGACCTGACCGCCGGACCCTCTGCGGAGTCAGGTCAGTAGGCGCTGTTGTTCTCGAAGAAGCGCCGCGGATTCTCGACCAGCATGGTCTCGATCTGTGCGTCCGTGACGCCTCGCTCTCGGATGTACGGCAGCACCTCGTCCTCGATGTGGAGATAGGTCCACGTGGTGAGCATGGCGACGATGCGAGGGTCGATCATGTCGAGGTAGCACGATGTGTCGTGCGAGAGCACCATCCGCTCGGCGTACCCGCGGCGACACATCTCGACCACGGTGTCGGCGCGAGCCTCGAAGGTGGTGTCCACGTAGAGGCCGAAGCGATCCATGCCCAGGATGAAGCCGAGGTCGGCCAGGGCACTTAGGTGGTCGACGTCGGCGCTGTCACCCGAGTGACCCAGCACCACCCGTGCCGGGTCCACGCCCTCCTCGTCGCACATCACCTGCTTGACGATCAGACCGGTCTGGGAGCCCGGATGGGTGTGCACGGTGATCGGCGCGCCGGTGCTGCGGTGCGTCCGGGCCACCGCACGCATGATGCGGGCCACCCCATCGGTGAGGCCCTTGTGGTCGATCGCACATTTCAAGAAGGCGGCCTTGACCCTGGTGCCGGTGATCCCTTCGGTTATATCGGCGGTGAACATCTCGATCATCGGGTCCGGCACGTCCGCACCGAGCGCGGCGTACACGGCGGGATCGCGGTAGTAGAAGAAGAACGGCACCTGGTCGTAGGTGTAACACCCGGTGGCGGGGATGATGTGCAGGTCCGGCACCTGCTCGGCGATGCGCTCAATGCGCGGGATATAACGGCCCAGCCCAATGACCGTCGGATCAACGATGGTTCGAATGCCCTGCGCCGCCAGCGCCTTGAGCTTGACCACGGCGTCGGCCACCCGCTCGTCCTCACTGCCCCACTCGGACGGGTAGTTCTGCTGGACGTCGGCGTCAAGGACGAACACGTGCTCGTGCATGTAGGTGCGACCCAAGTCAGCGGTGTCAATAGGGCCGCGAATCGTCTCAACAGTCGCCACTCTGCGCGCTCCCTCCGGTCGGTTACCCAGACCCTATTGGTCGGACGGTCGACATGCTGGGGTGAGCACCAGGGGCCGGGAGTGGTGGGGCGGGCTGGCTGGGTTTCGCGTTCCCTGGGCCGTGATCTCGCCTTTCGCCAAGCGGAGCTTTGTGTCCATGTTGTGCACGAACACACCAGCCTCTTGACATTCGTGGAGACGAACCGGAATCTGCCGGCCATGACGTATCACGACGCCAACGCGCCGGCCATGTTGGAGTTCTTCGTCTTCTCAGGGCGGTCACCGTTCCAGCATCCGCCCGCGCTGCACACGCCGCTGAACCCGTTCGTCGGGCGCCTCCCCGTGAGCTCGAGCGCGCCGGGCTTTCACCCGGTCGCGACCCCCGTGCCGGCGGACAGCCTGCTGCCCGCCAAGTACCGGGGTCAGCAAGCGACCGAGGCAGTGAGAGATGGTCCGCCGGCTCGAGGTTGACCGCGCCAGTATTCACGTCGTACTCTGACATGAATTCCCTACCCTGGGAATGCACCGTGGAGGCAGACGTGAGCGACGTCTACTACGACATGTACAGCGTCGAGATCAATGCTGACCCGTACCCCGTATACCGCCGGCTGCGCGATGAGGCCCCGATCTACTACAACGACAAACAGGACTTCTTCGCCGTAAGCCGATTCGAGGATGTGGAGAAAGGGCTGCTCGACGCCCAGACCTACATCTCGGGCAAGGGAGCCATCCTCGAGATCATCAAGGCCGAGATCGACATCCCTCCGGGCGTCATCATCTTCGAGGATCCCCCGACCCACACCATCCACCGGCGTCTGCTGTCCCGTGCCTTCACGCCTCGGCGGGTCGCCGAGCTCGAGCCGAAGATCCGCGAGTTCTGCTCCCACAGCCTCGATCTTCTGGTGGGCGCCGAAGGGTTCGACTTCATCGCCGACTTTGGTGCCCAGATGCCGATGCGCGTCATCAGCATGCTGCTCGGCATCCCCGAGAGCGACCAGGAAGCGGTGCGCGATCACGTGGACTCGACCCTTCGCACCAAGGAGGGTGAGCCCATGCAGGTCTCCAGCGACAACTTCGTGACCGGAGAGAGGTTCGCCGAGTTTGTCGACTGGCGGGTCGATCATCCGTCCGACGACATCATGACCGAGCTCCTGAACGTCGAGTTCGTCGACGAAACCGGCGCGACGCGTAAGCTCAGACGGACCGAGCTCCTGACGTACATCGAGGTGCTGGCCGGCGCCGGCAATGAGACGACGACCCGCCTGATCGGATGGATGGCGAAGGTGCTGGCAGAGCATCCCGATCAACGGGCCGACCTGGTCAAGGACCCGTCGCTGATCCCCGCCGCCGTTGAGGAGGTCCTCCGCTTCGAATCCCCGGCGCCCCACGTCGGACGATGCATCGCCCGGCAGGACCTCGTTGTGCGCGACATATTGGTGCCGGAAGGAAGCGTGATGCTCTTCCTCCTGGGTTCCGCCAACCGGGACTACCGGAAGTTCCCCGACGGGGACACCTTCGACGTCCATCGCGACGTCCGCCGGCACCTCACCTTCGGCAACGGGATCCACCTATGCATGGGGTCTGCTCTCGCCCGCATGGAGGGCCGCATCGCCCTCGAGGAATTGCTGGTGCGCATTCCCGAATGGGACATCGACATGGAGAACGCCCGCTTGTCGCCGACCTCGACCGTGCGAGGCTGGGAGACCCTTCCCGCCTTGGTTCCCTAGTCCTGGGAGAGGCAGTGAGCAGGGCGACACCCGTACCGCAGGCCTCCAGCCCACGCCGTTACGAGAGCCCGGCCCGGCGCCAGCAGGCCGCCGAGACGCGCGAGCGCATCACGGCGGCGGGCTGCAAGCTTCTCCGCACCTCGTCTATTCGCGACTGGCGCGCGCTCACCATGCGTCGCGTCGCGGAAGAGGCCGGCGTGAACGAGCGGACCGTGTACCGCTATTTCGGCAACGAGCGAGGCCTTCGTGATGCCGTCATGCACCGGCTGGAACAGAAGGCCGGCATCGAACTGGAGGGAATGCGGCTCGACGACGTCGCCGACATTGCAGCCCGGATCTTTGCGCACGTGTCCTCGTACCCGATGCGCCCGAAGCCGCCGCTCGATCCGACCCTCACCGACGCCAACCTCCGCCAGAGAAACGCCCTCTTGGGGGCGCTACGGGACGGGACGTCCGAATGGTCCGACTCCGAGCGGACATCCGCCGCCGCCCTGCTCGATGTGATGTGGAGTGTCGCCACGTACGAGCGACTCGCCTCGGACTGGGAGATGAATCGCGAGCAGGCGATCCGGACCGTCGACTGGGCGATCGGCTTGGTCGAAGACGCCATCCGAAAGGGGCAACGGCCTCCCGGGTGACCCGTGCGAGTTACGCGACCGCCGATCGACCTTTGCGACCTGGCTTGCGGACCCCCCGTGATGTCACATCCTCGAGGACTTCTTCCGAGAGTACGACGTCGAATTCGTTTCCGCTGGCGCGCAGCCGAGCCAGCAGGTCGATGAGCTTGCTGCGCTCCGGCTCGGCCAGACCGATGCGTTCGTAGACGGTCGAGTTCAGATCTTCCGTCGCACCCATCGCGGCCTTGCGGCCACGGGCAGTGATTTCGGCGAGCGTCGTCCGGGCATCCGAAGGATGCGGCATCCGCCGAACGAGCTTGTCATCCTCGAGTCGATCGATGATGTTGGTGACGGTCGCCGGCGGGATCCGCAGGGTCTTGCTGATCCAGCTGAGCGTCAGCGCGGATTCCGGGTCGGTCGCCAACCAGGCGAGGACCTCATAGCGGGCGAACGTGAGATCGTGCCTCCTCATCACGTGCTGCACCTGATCGTTGAGGAGCTGGTAGGAACGCAGAATGGCGGTGAACACCGCCATGCCGGAAGCGGCCTCGGGGGCCCAGCGCTGGAGCCAGACGCGACGGGACGCCTCGACGACGTCAAAGGGGGCCGGCTCGAAGGCCATGCCGGAAGGATACGGCGTTCCCGCCGGGCCTCTAGGTCCCTGCGACGAGCGAGGCACCGATGACACCATCTGCCTCGAGCGCGTCGATGTCCGACCCGCTCAGGCCAAGTTCGCTGAGGAGCTCCCGATTGTGCTCTCCGAGGAGTGGTGCGTGCCGCGTGTGCAGCCGCTCGGGGCCACCCGCGAATTTCATCGGCAGCGTGCTGTAGCGGGAGGTTCCGATCACAGGATGCTCCACCTCTTCGAAGAAGCGGCGGAACTCGAGCGGTGGCAGCTCAGGCTGGTCGTGCGGCTGAACGACCTTCCCGGCGGGCACACCCGCCGCCCAGAGGAGCGCGACCACCTCGTCCGCCTGCTTGTCGCGGCACCACTCCTGCAAGCCGGAGTCGATTCGATCCTGCGCCCGCACACGCCCCGCCTCGGTCTCCATCCCGGGGTCGGCGGCCCAGGTTGGTTCGCCCAATACGCCTCGTAGGGCTTTCCATTGCTCATCGGAGGAGACCGCAATGGCGACCCAGAAGTCGCCGCGGGCGTTCTCGTCGGGCTTGGCCACCTCGTAGAGATTCTGCGGTGCCGCACATGGACCCCGGTTTCCCTGGCGGGTGAGAAGTGTCCCGTAGGCGGAATGCTCGATCGCCTGCTCGGCGGTGACGTTGAGCGCGGCATCGACCATCGCCGCTTCGACCAGAGCGCCTTGGCCGGTCTTCTGTCTGTGTTGGAGCGCAAGCAGGAGGCCATAGAGCGCATGCAATCCGGCGTTGGGGTCGCCGACGGTGTACGGCTCGAACGGGAGGAGGTCCGGGTGTCCGGTGAGCCAAGTCAGCCCAGAGGCGTCCTCGATCACGAAGGCGAACGCCGCCTGGTCGCGCCAGGGTCCGTCGAGCCCGAAGCCCGGCATCCGGAGCATGACCAGATCCGGCCGCTCGCCCCGGAGGACCTCGTAGTCGACGCCCAGTTGGTCCAGCACGCGCGGGGTGTAGTTCTCGATCACGACGTCACACGTTGCGACGAATCGGCGGAGGAGGTCCACCCCGCGCTGGTCTCGGAGGTCAAGCGTCAGGCTCTTCTTGTTGGTGTTGAGCGCAGCGAAGATCGGTCCCCGCTCCCAGTACCGATCCTCCGTCTGCGGCACGCCGCCGACGAATCGGACGCCGTCTAGCCGGCTCGCCGATTCCAAATGGATCACTTCTGCTCCCAGGAGCGCCAGCACATGACTGGTGAGGGGCCCCGCCCAGAAAGCGGTCATATCAAGCACGCGGAGGCCCTCGAACGGACGTCCCTTCGTTCCCGTTCCTGTCCGATCTCGCTCACGCGCCGGGCGATGCAGAAATTCGTCCATAGAGTGCTGCCCCAGCCGAGGAGCGGGTTCGGGTTCTCGGAGGCGGGCCGCGCCGAGCCGGAAAGGCGGGCGAGGGTTCGTCGTGCCGTCGGTTGGGTTGGCGGCAAAGGAACCGCGCTGGCGGAAGTGCTCGAACGTCGTGACGTTCTCGCCATTCGCGATCGGGGCGTTGGGGATGCGGAAGGCCGAGGCCAGGTCGAGGACCTCATCGACGCGGTGCGAGGCGATCCATGCGTCGATCGTCGGTGCCAGGGCCGTGCGGTCCAAGAAGAGCGACGGGTCTTCCGTCCACTCGGGATGTTCGGCCAGGGCACAGAAGTCGAGCCACTGCTGCCCGGTCCCGACGCCGAGCCCGACTAGCCCGTCGCTCGCTGCGCCGACTCCGGGGGTCGGGACGAAGCGGCGGCGTCGCATCGGCCGGCCTAACTGGTCGTTGAAGGTCACCGGGTAATAGGTGAGGCACATGACCATCGCCTCGAGCATCGAGACGTCGACGAGCTCTCCTTGCGGGTCGTCACGCCAGCCCGCCGCGAGGGTTCCGATCGCCGCGAAGAGACCGGCGAGCCACTCGCCGATCTGGCCGCCTACATAGACCGGCGCACGGTCGGGTCTCCCCCGCGCCAAGCCGACGACCGCGCCGGACCAGGCCTGGAGGGTGAATTCGGTCGCCGGCTTGTCGGACCACGGTCCCTCAAGCCCGAATGGAGTGATCGAGGTCACCGTCAGGTGTGGGTGCGCACGGCGCACCGCGGCGGGGGTCAGCTCGGGGTGTTGGGCCACCGGGGAGCCGTGTGACCACACGACCGCGTCCGCCACAGCAAAGAGTTCATGGAGCGACGAGAGGTCGCGGGTCTCGTCGGGGTCGACGACGACGCTCCGCTTCGAGGCGTGGAGGAAGTTGAAGAGGGCGCCGTCGCGCTCGGGCGGGATGGCTGCACCGGAGGCCGACCATCGGCGCAGCGGATCGCCCTCGAGTGACTCGACCTTGATCACCTCGGCGCCGCCGTCCGCCAGCAGCTTGGTGCAGTACGCGCCCCCGATCCAGCACGAGAGGTCGACGACGCGGAGCCCGGCGAGCGGCGTCGCCGCAGGCCCGCCTTCGGACCCGTTCGTCGATCGTTGGGCCACCGTCAGGCGTCGTCGCGGCGCCGGCGGCCGGACCGGCTGAGCCGCCATTCCGGCGGGAAGGCGCTGTCGTTGTCCTTCACGGCGAGATTGAGACCGGCGTCCATGGTCTCCTGACTGAGCGTGGCCCGCCCGCCGTCGACGTCGTCCCGCAGCTGTCCACCCATGGACTCGAGCCACGCGCTGAGGAGGCTACCCATGTACTCCCCTTGATGTTGCTTCATGATCTCGAAGAACACCTTCTGCATGAAGATGGTGTCGGTCGGACGCGTCTTGGCGCACGCGAGCGCGTACTTCTCTACCTCCGACTCGAGATCGGCTCGAGGCACGACGCTGTTCACGAAATTGCACTCGAACATCTCCTGCGCGGTGAACGGCCGGCCCGTGAACACCATTTCCTGGAACTTCCGCATCCCCATCATCATCGCCCACTGCCACATGCGCGGCGCGTAGCCGACGTAGCGGAAGGCGGGATGCCCGAAGAGCGCATCGTCGGACGAGATGATCAGATCGGCGTCGGCCGCTTGATAGAAGTGCCAGCCGTAGCAGTACCCCTTGACCTCGAGGATGCTGATCTTCTTGAAGTCCTGGAGGCTCCGGCACCCGGACCGCGTGTTGCCGTACCAGTGCAGCAGCGACGCCCCGGCACGGTAGGAGCGGTCGAACGGCATGTTGACGTCGTCGTCCTCGTCGATGCCGAACTCCTCGTGCAGCGCGGTGCCCTCGGCCCGCTTTGCCATCAGCTCGTCGAGGTCGGCTCCCGACCCGAGATGGTCACCGACGCCTCGCACCACCAGGACCTTCACGTCGTCGTCGATGCTCGCCTTGAACAAAAGGTCCGCATAGCGCCTGCGCGCGGCGATCGTCGGGATGTTGAGCTGGTCCGGACGATTCAGCGTGATCGTCGCGATCCTGGTGCTGCGATCCTTCTCGTAGAGGATGATCTCCTCGGGAGGCGGGAACTCGGCAGCGGTCATGTGCGTGAACTCCATTGACCTTGGAACCGCACCATCCGGTCCCACCGCATCGGATCGATTCCCGCGTTCGGCGATAACCTCATCGGACCAACCGCTGCCCTCGGGGCGACCATCAGGCGTCAATTCTCAGGAAACGCTTGACGTTACCGCTCGCAATGGCGGCGGTCGCCTCCGCACCGACCGCGTCCACGACGCAGGCTAACGACTGGTCGCTATAGCCGTACGTGCTCTCGTTGTGGGGGAAGTCCGTGGACCACATCACCCGGTCCACGCCGATGCGAGCCAAGAGCGCGAGCCCGAGCGGGTCGACCATGAACGAGGCGCACATGTGGTGGTCCCAGTAGTAGGTCGGCTCGTGTTCGATCTTCAGGTCTGCCATGTGTTGGAAGGACGCCGCGATGTGCTCGGCGTCCTGCAGCGCCGAGGGCACCCAGTTGATGCCGCCTTCGAAGTACCCGATCCGCAGTCCGGGGTGTCGGTCCAGGATGCCACCGAAGATGTACTTGCCGAAGGTGTCGCGGAAGGGGGCTACGGACTGGAGCATTCCGATGCTGAGTGCATTGAACGCGATCGGCGTGGCCGGTGGATTCTCGCCAATGTGATGGGAGATCGGGACTCCGGCCTCTTCGATCGCATCCCAGACGCCGTCCATGGCGGTGCTCGAATAATCGACCGGCTTGCCGTCGGGGTCCTTGCCGGGCATGAGCGGCATCAAAAACGTTTTCAACCCGAGGGCTTTCAACTCGTTCACCGTACGGCGGGTGCCCTCGGCGTCCCACCAGTTGATCAAGCCAACGCCGTAGATGCGGTCGCCGGACCGCTCCTGCACCTCCGCCATGTACTCGTTGTAGATACGGAAGCAGGCCTCCCTGACCTCGCGGTCCGGCCAACCGAAAAGAGCGAGAACGGAATTCGGGAAGGCCAGTTCCTTGGTGATGCCCTCGGAGTCGAGCGCAGCCAACCGCGCCTCGACGTCGCCGGAGTGGGACCCGGGCACCGGGTCGTACTGGGTGAGCACTCTGATGAATTCGGGCACGAGGATCGACTTGCCGTCCACCCCGAGCACCCACCCGCCATCGACGTTCATGACGCGGGGAGCGCGATCCTTCATGCCCTCGGGGAGACGCTCGTAGAAGATGTCCTCCGCCAGCGAGATGTGGTCGTCGGCTGAGAAGACGTCGGTCCCGGCCGGGAGTCCGTGGTCGACGAGGGGAGCCGGACGGCGGTCCTTCGGGGCCCCCACGCCCCCGGCTGGGTACGTCAGCGTCGTCGCCTTCCCGCTCATGGCCCCCCACTCTCCTTTCGGATTGGATGGCTGCATATTACTTCGGTGTCGTAGCAATCGTCAACGGAGCCTGGTAGCTTCCTTCGGCGCTGTAGTTGTTTCGGGGAGGTCAGAGAGGTCGTGACATGACGACATGGGACGCCACGGTCGACGTCGTGATCGTCGGTTCCGGCGGTGGCGGCTTGGTCGCAGCACTTACCGCAGCGGACGCGGGGGCGAGCGCGCTCGTATTGGAGAAGCAGAAGCTGCTCGGTGGATCGACGGCGATGTCGGGCGGGATCGTCTGGATCCCGAACAACCCGGTCATGCGGGCGGTCGGGGTGCCCGACTCCTATGAGGACGCGATAGTCCACTTCGAGACGGTGGTGGGTGATGTCGGACCGTCTACCTCGTTCAAACGCCGCGATGCCTTTTTGACCGCGGGACCCGAGATGGTCACCTTCCTCCAAATGCTCGGGGTTCGATTCGTCTACTGCCGTGGGTATAGCGACTACTACTCCAGCGCCAAGGGCGGTCACGACCTCGGACGTGGGATCGAGCCGATCCCTTTCGATGGTCGAGTGCTCGGCGAATGGTTGGGGCGGCTACAACCCGGACTGGCCCAGAGCCTCGGCCTGGCGGTGATGACGAACGAAGCGCGTGCACTCTCCCACTACAACCGCAGCATCAGGTCCTTTGCGGTCTCGGCGCGCGTCGTGATCCGGACCTACGCGGCGCGGCTGCGCAGGCAGGCCCTGTTGACCAACGGGGCGTCGCTCATCGGGCAGATGTTGCAGATAGTGATCGATCGGGGCGTCGAGGTGTGGACCGAGGCGCCGCTCGAGGAGCTGATCAGCGAGGACGGCCGTGTCGTCGGCGTCCGGACCGCGCGGGCGGGAACGTCCACCTCGATCCGCGCCCGCCAGGGCGTGCTCCTGGCCTCCGGCGGGTTCGCCCACAACGCCGAGATGCGCGAGGAATATGGCGGTGATCAGCCGAACCGGGCGAGGTGGTCGATCTCGAATCCGGGCGATACGGGCGAGGTGATCCAGGAGGCCATGCGGCTTGGGGCGAAGACCGACTTGATGGACGAGGCGTGGTGGTTGCCGTCGCCTCGGACGGGCCGGTTCGGGCAGTCCACCCTCGATCAGGCACGCCAACGACCGCGCACGATCTACGTCGACGCCGCTGGACGCCGCTTCGTCAATGAATCGAATTCATACATGGAAGTGGGCAAGGAGATGTACGCCCGAAACAAGACGAGCCGCGCGGTCCCGTGCTGGCTGATCTTCGACGATCGGTACCGCAAGCGTTACGCGCACCAACGCTCGAGCCCAGGCCGGTTCCCCCGGAAACTGCTCGAGAGCGGCATGCTCAAACAGGCCTGGACCATGGACGACCTCGCCCACATGTGCGACATCGATCCCGTCGGCCTGGCCGAGACCATCGAGGGATTCAACAAGAACGCCCGCAACGGCATCGACCCCGATTACGGCCGGGGCGAGTCCGCCTACAACCGGGCTCTCGGCGACCCCAACCACCGGGTGCACCCTTGCCTCGGCCCCATCGACGAGCCGCCGTATTACGCGGTCCAGGTCGTGCCGGGAGACATCGGCACCTGCGGTGGCCTCGTCACCGACGAACACGCCAGGGTCATCGGACGGGACGACCAGCCCATCGACGGTCTCTATGCGACGGGGAACGGTACCGCCACGGTCATGGGTCGCCACTACCTCGGACCGGGGGCCAGCATCGCCAACACCATGGTGTTCGGCTACGTAGCGACGCGGCACGCGACCGGCGGTCAACGAACGGGGTTGCACCATGAGTGAGTTCGAGGACATCAACTTTTTCACCAACCGGTCCATCCAGGACGACCCCTACCCGTACTTCGATTGGGTCCGCGCACAGAGCCCGGTGTGGCGTGAGCCCAACTACGGGATGTACATGATCACCGGGCACCCCGAAGCCATGGCCGTCTACGGCGATCCCGCCTCCTTTCCGCCAAACGATGCACCGTCGGGGACGTTCTCTTCCTGCAACGTGGTGTGCGGGTCCTTCCAGAAGTTCTCGTCCCCTTTCGAGGGGGACGACGTCAGCGACATCATCATCAAGTGTCGGAGTGAACTGCCGTTCAGCGACCAGTTGCCGGCATTTGACCCACCGAACCACACGGCGCACCGCCACCTGCTGATGCGGCTCATCACACCAAAGCGCCTCAAGGAGAACGAGGACTTTATGTGGCGACACGCCGACCGTCTCATCGACGGGTTCCTCGACACGGGGTCGTGCGAGATGGTCGGCGCCTATGCGGAGCCCTTCACCCTTACCGTCATCGCCGACCTGGAAGGGGTGCCCGAAACCGATCACTCGCTATTTCGCGAGCGTCTGTCGACGGCACATCAGGAGATCACGCACAAACCGCTGGAGTTCCTCTATGAGCGGTTCAGCGGGTACATCGAGGATCGCCGCGCGCACCCGCGCAACGACGTGTTGACTGGTCTCGCCACCGCGACCTTCCCGGACGGGTCGACGCCCGAGGTGCACGATGCTGCGCTCATCGCGGCCAACCTCTTTTCCGGCGGCCAGGAGACCACGGTGCGCCTACTGTCCTTCACCCTGCGAATGCTCGGTGAGCGGCCTGACCTGCAGCAGCTTGTGCGTGACGACCAAAAGCGGATTCCGAACTTCATCGAAGAGACGCTGCGCCTGGAGAGCCCTCTGCGCACCCAGTTCCGGATGGCTCGCGTCGCCACCGAGCTGGCTGGAGTGAAACTCCCGGCCGGCAGCAGCCTCATGTTGGTGCCCGGTGCGTGCAACCGCGACCCCCGTATGTTCGAAAACCCCTACGACTTCGACATCACCCGTGCCAACGCGCGCCAGCACATCGCCTTCGGACACGGGATCCACACCTGTGCGGGAGCCCCACTCGCCCGCGCCGAGGGCCGGGTGACACTGAGCCGGTTCCTCGATCGAACCTCGGACATCACGATCTCCGAAGAGGCACACGGCCCGACGGATGCGCGGACCTACCAGTACCTGCCGACGTTCTTTCTCCGAGGTTTGCAACAGCTCCACC
Organism: Acidimicrobiales bacterium; assembly: GCA_035552395.1. GTDB lineage: Bacteria > Actinomycetota > Acidimicrobiia > Acidimicrobiales > RAAP-2 > Bog-473. Next base: position 43,300 of record DASZLL010000004.1, on the reverse strand, counting down.
TCGGGCTCTCCGGCTGACCCGGCTCAGCGCGAGGCATTACTTGTTCGAGCTGGTCGCCTTGTCCGGCGGCCTGGCGGTCGACATGATCAGCTTCGTCTGCGCATAGGGCGGACCCGCAGTGGTGCCACCGTCGATCGGCAGGACGATCCCTGTGACCTGGGCGGCGCGGTCGCTCGACAGGAACACCACCGCGTTGGCGACGTCTTCGGGCTGTGCCTCTCGCTCGAGTGGTTGCATGTAGCGCAGGACAGGACCCATGTCGTAGGTCGTGATCCCGGTGCGGATATGCGCCGGGGCGAGGCAATTGACCCGGATGCCGTACGGCGCGAGGTCGATGGCCATGCACTTCGTAGCATGCGCGATGGCCGCCTTGGAAGAGCGATACGAGATCATGCCACTGCCCGCATTGATCGCCGCGATCGAGGCGTTGTTGACGATCGAACCGCCGCCGTGGTCTTTCATATAGCGCGCCGCACGCTGTGCGCCGGCGATCACGCCGAAGAGGTTCACGTTCATTATGCGGGAGAAGTCCTCAAGGTCGTCGTGCAGAAACCGCTTGAGCGCACTCCCGATCCCGGCGTTGTTGAACATGATGTCGAGACCGCCGAAGCGGTCCACGGCGAAGTCGACGAGTGCCTGCACCTGGTCGATATCGCTCACGTCGGCCCGTCTGAAGGCAGCGGCATCACCGATCTGATCGGCGATCTCCTTCCCACCCTCAGCGTCGACGTCAGCCACCACGACGCGCGCACCCTCGGCGGCGAGGAGCGCGGCGGTCGCCCGCCCGATGCCGCCCGCGCCACCGGTCACGACGGCTACCTTTCCGGCGAGTTCTTGCGACTGCATCCTGCGACCCTAGGGTCTCGTAGCTTTCTCCGCATCCGATCCTCGCCCGGGGCGCATCGGTGGGACCGAATGATCAGTCCTCGTCGAGCGTCAGGCGGCGCGCTCCGCGATGTTGCGTGAGGCCGCCGTGGCGAGCACCTTGCGAGCCACCGAAGGCGCGGCCTGCAGTATCTGACGGAACTCGCTCCGCGACCCGACGTAGACGACCGCGTCGGTACTGACGGTCACGGTGGCATTGCGCCGACGGACTCCGTCAGCTTCGAGGAGGGCCATCTCGCCCACCAGGTCCCCGCGCTCGAGCGTGGCGATCGTCTCGCCGCCCTGGCTCACCGTCGCGTTGCCTTCGACGAGGACCATGAACTCTTCGCCCCGGGCGCCCTCCCGGATGAGGGTGGACCCGGCCGACACGAAGAGGGGCGTGAGGTGACGACGGATGACCGCCCTTTCCGACCGACTGGCCTCGGAAAACAGCGGCAGCTCTGCAAGATCATCCCTAAAGAGGCGCATGGCACTCCCTTCCTCTCGCCGCTCCCGTCAACAAATTGACTGCCGCTCTTCTCATCTGTCAACACGCTGGGGACGATATTTATCATCGTTTTTTCAGATAGTGGTCCGGGAACGACGAGGGCGGCATCGGGGCGCCACCGACGCACTGCTTTTCCGTCTGCCCCGTGCTCGGGGGTCGGAGGACGCGCCGTCAGGGTCGGGCGAGTTGGGGAAAGAGTCGCGACCCCAGGTGCACGGCGAAGTCGAGGGCCAGGGCGGGTGACAACGTCGGATCGGAATCCGGAGGATCCGGAAGGTCCTCGTCGTGACGGCAGTGCTCATAGAGCCCGTGGCACAGGTGCCGGCCGAGGGTGCCCAGGGCCTGGAGGGCTTCCGCGTGCTCGGTTTGGAAGGCGGGCACCGGCCGCGGGTGGACCGCGGGCCAGGTCTCGGGTGGCCGCGGGGTCTCAAGGCTGAACACCTCCTCGAAGGTCGACGCGGCCGCATCCCGGGCGGTGAACGGCTCGCCCAGGTTCCACGTTTTGCGCAGCGTCGCCAACAAGGAGGTGTGGCGATACTCCTCCGCCCACACCGACCCCGTGGGGATCCAGGGCGACACGACGATGGCGGGGACGCGGTAGCCCGAACGATCGAAGGCGAATCCGAGTTGCCCTGGTGGCGCACCGGGGTGCGGAGGCGGCACCGGTCCGGGCGGGACATGGTCGTAGGTTCCCCCGGGCTCGTCGAAGCCGATGAAGAGCACGGTATTGAAGGCGTTGGACCCGGTCGGCGACGCCGCGGACCGCACCGAGCGGTAGATGCGGCCTAAGAAGTCCTCCCCGGCGAGGATGGACGAGGGTGCGTCCATGAGGATGTCGACGCCCGTGATGAGGGCCCGCCCGAATGCAGGGTGGTAGTCCCCGTGTCCTGCCATGAGATTGGGTTCGATCAGGGAGAAGTCGGGCAGTGAGCCTTCGGCGGCGTCGCGCTCGAATTCGGAGTACGGGAAGAAGTGCGTGGCGAAGCGGTCGCGCAGTCGAGGCATGTGGATGAAACCGGTAAAGGAGAGGGGTCCGGGCTCCTGCACGTAGACCTTCCAGGTCTTGCCGCAGCGTTCGAGGCGGTCGAAGATCGTTTCGGCCGTGTGATGGCGCATGAAGTTGGTGACCGGCCGGTTCACCACGAAACCGGAGGAGGTTGCCGCGGTCCAGAACGAGCGATTCGCCAAGGTCTGGGAAGGGACTTCGCTGAACCAGTGGTCGAACACGCCGAAGCCCCGCGCCAGCACACTCATCACCGGCACCTGCTCGGGCGCATAGCCGGTCATGATCTGGCTGTATTCCTCGTAGGTGGGTTGTCGGCCTAGCTCCACAGTGAGGAAGCTCATGTAGTCGGTGACGAAGCCTTCCATCGTGGGCTGAAGGCCGGGCGGAGGTGCGTTGTAGGGAGCCACCATCTCGGTGGCGTCCTTGCACCGATTGGCGTCGTCAAGGATGTTGAAGAGCTGGGTGTTGGTGTGGGGGTACTCCTCGCCGGGGTCAGGGTCCGGGGCGTCCATCCCCACCGCGACGCCGTACGGCACCACGCCGCCCGCCGCGCCGTGCTCGGCCCAGTCGGGCACCGGGTTGCTGATGTCCTTGCCGACCACCCCCTCGAAGGACTCGACCTCCCCAGGTTGGTAGAGCCGCCCGAGCAGATTGTCGAACGACCGGTTCTCGAAGAGGACGAGCACCATGTGGTCCATCGCATTCGCTCGTTCCGGGGGCATGGGTCCTCTCGACGGATTCGGCGACGACCTTACGTCAGGCATACGCATGGTCTCCGAGCAGCAGCGAGGGCCCTGACCGATACGCTGAGAGCCGAGGATCCATTTTCTCTCACTGGAGAACGTCGAGAACTCAGGGAGGCCACGTTGTGCCCACTGATCAAATCGCACAATCGTGGGCCATTCGTACGACATTGATCGCCGTGGCCGACCTCGATCGATCCGTCGCCTTCTATCGTGAGCTCGGTCCATTCGAAGAGATCGTTCGTGCCGACGCGGTCGCGGTGCTCGGAGGTACGTCGGCTGCATCCATCATGCTGATCCTGCGTGAAACGCGGAGCATTCGACAGACCCGCAGTGGCCCGCAGTCGCTCGGTCTCCGCTCCGTCACCTTCAGCATTGGTTCGCTTGACGAACTGGACCGGATCGAGTCGGTGCTGCGCAAGCACGAACTCTTTACCGCCCGTCGGAGCATCGCCCACGGCGCATCGGAACTCCTACGCGGACGGGATCCGGACAACCTACCCCTGAGTTTCGTCTGCTACACGGAGGGCCAAGAGATCGGGGCCGACTACTACCGAACGGTTACCGACATGGTCTATTCGCTCGACACCTGACGGCAAGAACGCGGGCCCGACCGCCATACGGCCAACGATGCGATGCCGGGACCCGGCCCTACCGAGTCGAAAAGGCCAGATGCTCGTGGACCGATCGCACTGCCGCGGAGCCTTCGCCAACGGCCGCCGCCACCCGCTTGGTCGATCCGGCGCGCAGGTCGCCGACCGCGAAGAGCCCCGGATGGCTGGTCTCGAACGGCAACGGGAGCCGCTCGAGGGTCGCCCAGCCCTCATCGAGCTGCTCGGGGGGCAGCGAGAGGTCCGTCAGCACGAACCCTCGTTCGTCGAGCGCCGCACAGCCGGACAGCCAGCCCGAGGAAGGGTCGGCCCCGATGAACGAGAACAGCCCGGCGCATTCGACCACCGTCTCACCCTCGGGTGCGGCCAGGCGCAGCGCCTGCAGGGTCTCGTTTCCCTCGAGGGCCGTGACGCTGGTGCACGCGCGCAGCGTGATGAGGGGATCGAGCTCGATGCGTTCGACGAGATAGCGCGACATGCTCTTGGTGAGGTCCGATCCTCTGATGACGAGGTTCACGGCAGACCCGCCTTGGCTCAGGAAGATCGCCGCCTGCCCCGCGGAATTGCCGCCACCGACGACCGCGACCGGTGCGGCGCCGCACATCCGTGACTCCATCTCGGTGGCGGCGTAGTACACGCCGTTGCCCTCGAAGTCACTCAGACGTGCTGCGTCCAACCGGCGATAGGCGGCGCCCGTCGCCGCGATCACGGCCCGCCCGGCGATTTCGCTGCCGTCGCTCAGACGCACCACCAGGTGTCCCGCCTTGTTGTGCAGCGACTCGGCGGTGCACGGCACGGTCAGCGTGGCGCCGAATTTCTCGGCTTGGATCACCGCGGCCGAGGTGAGATCCGCGCCGGAGATGCCCATGGGGAACCCGAGATAGTTCTCGATCCGCGAGCTCGTCCCTGCCTGCCCGCCCGGCGCGGTCATCTCCACGCCGAGGGTGCGCAAGCCTTCGGAGGCGCCGTACACCGCAGCGGCAAGACCGGCGGGGCCACCGCCCACGACCAGCAGGTCGAAGCAGCGATCGGGCAGGCTCTCGACGGTCAGCCCGAGGTAGCTCGCCAACTCGCCGGGACTCGGTCGCCGCAACACGGAACCGGTGGCGATGACCACGGGCAGCTCGCTCGGTGCGATCCCGAACCCACGCAGGAGGTCCTCCACCTGCGGGTCACGATCGGGGTCCAGCCACTCGTGCGGCACGCGGATCCGGGTCAGGAACTCGCGCACCCGAAGTGACTCGGGCGAGAACTGCGACCCAATGACCCGCGTGGTCGGCGCCGCCCCCGACATGAGCAGCGTCCGCCGGGCGACAAAGGCAGCCAGGATGGTGTCGCCCAGTTGCGGTCTCCTCGCCATGAGGCTGCGCAGCCTGTCCCGGGGAACCACGACGACCTCTCCCGCTTGGACGACGCGGGCGGACACGAAGACCCGCATGCCGGTCAGCATGTTGAGCTCGCCGAGAAATCGCCCGGGCCCGTGCTGGGCGATAACCGTTTCGCCGCCGTCGACGGAGACAACGATGTCGACCTCGGCGCTGATGAGGAGGAAGAAGTCGTACGTGACGTCCCCCTCGCGGTACAGGTACTCCCCCTGGCGCACCTGGCGTCGTTCCCCCAGCTCGGCGACGAGCGCAATGTCGGAGGCGTCCAGGGTCGGCGTGGCCGCTGGGTCGTCGGCCGTTCCCGGTGGTGGTGGTGCGGTGTCTGCCATGGTGCGAACCCTCCCTGCCGAAGACCCTGCTCAGGATACGGGTGCGCGTCCCGCGGCGAGCCGGTGCGCGCTCCCTGCTTGGGCTATGGAGCCGAGGGTTCTGCCCTCGGCCTTCGACCAGCCATCCCGATGGCCAGGAAGTTTGGCCAACCCCGATTTGGACCATATGGACAGGGGGAAGCGTCACGTCGATCGGAGGCGTCGGGTGAACGACGATCAGTTCCAGAAGGTGGAGCACGGGTCGGGCTTCATCGCCGCCCTGGACCAGAGCGGCGGCAGTACCCCCAAAGCCCTCGAGGCCTATGGCATCGATGAGGACCGGTATTCGGACGACGACGAGATGTTCGCCTTGATGCACGCCATGCGCAGCCGGATCATCCAGAGTCCCAGCTTCGACGGCAACCACATCATCGGAGCCATCCTGTTCGAGGACACCATGGACCGCGAGATCGGCGGCCGAAATTCGGTGTCGTATCTCTGGGACGTCAAGCGCATCGTCCCGTTCCTGAAAGTGGACAAAGGCCTGGCCCCCGAGAGAGACGGCGTCCAGATCATGAGTCCCATTCCGGGCCTCGCCCCACTGCTGTCACGTGCGAACGCCAATGGCGTGTTTGGGACCAAGATGCGCTCGTTCATCCGCCGCGCCAGCGACGCCGGCATCAACGCGGTCGTGGACCAGCAGTTCGAATTCGCGCAACCGATCATGGCCGCCGGCTTGATACCGATCATCGAGCCCGAGATCGACATCAACAGCCCAGAAAAGGGCGACGCCGAGCAGATGCTGAAGGCGAACATTGTGAAGCAGCTCGCACAGCTCGGCTCGAAGCAACACGTGATCTTGAAGTTGTCGCTGCCTGAGGTCGGCGACTTCTACGCCGACCTGGTCGGCCATCCGAATGTCGTGCGGGTCGTCGCGCTGTCCGGCGGCTACGACCGCGAAGAGGCGGACTGGAGGCTGGCCGCCAACTACGGCGTCATTGCCAGCTTCTCGCGCGCGCTCACGGAAGGGTTGTCGGTCGACCAGAGCCAAGGTGAGTTCGACGCCACCTTGAAGGCTTCGATCGACAGCATTTATACGTCGTCCCTCACTTGAGCCCAACTGTCCCAGAGGGCACTCTCGACGAGGTTTTCTCCCGGGATGGGGATCGGTCAGGCGGGATGGGGATCGGTCAGGCAACCACCTGACTCATCGATGGCGGGCCGCAGCCTGCCCATGCGGTGCCCCTGGTTCGGGCCGGGCGAGCGCCGAAGAATTTCTTCGGCGCTCACGTATATCATATATATAGTAGTTGCTATGATGGTGGACACGTGAACGCTGATCGGCTTGACGCCGGTCGTTCGGCCAGGCGGCGGCGCCTTTTCGCAGGGCTTTCCCTGGCCGCCCTCGGCCTGTTGGCCTCGGCCTGCGGCTCGCGTCTGACCGGGCACGAAGCGGCCCTCGCGCAAGGAGCCTCCGCCGCATACGGCTCGGGCGGCTCGGGTACCAGGAACGCCCAGGCCCTCAACAGTTCCTCGGCCGCGACAAACACGGCGGCTGCGTCCACCGGAGGGAATGCAGCCACCGGCCAGGGCGGAGCATCGAACCCCGGGCACCCCGGCGCGGGGTCGTCGGCCGGCACTGCGGCCGCAGGAGGCGGCGCGGCGACGGCGGCTGCCTCGTCTGAGCCGACGGCTTGCGGGAGCAACGGCAACCAGACACCCGCCGGTGGCAACGGCGGCGCCACGGCCACGGGAGTCACCTCTACGACGATCACCGTGGGCAACATCGTGAGCATCAGCGGTGTCGCGCCCGGGCTCACTCAGAGCGCGCAGCAGGCGATCGAGGCTTGGGCCGCCTACGTCAACTCGACGGGTGGCATCTGCGGCCGTCAGGTGAAGGTGCAGCCCTTCGACGACGGCAACGACTCGGCGACCAACTACGCCGACGCGTCGCAAGCCTGCTCCAGCGACTTCGCCATGGTCGGTAATGCCTCGGGCTTCGACGACGGCAGCGCCACCGCAGTGGGCAGTTGCGGAATCCCCACCATGGCGGCTGAGGTGTCGACCGCCGCCGCGGGCAGCACGGCCGACATCTTCGGCGCCAGCCCGGGCAATGACCACTACTGGTCCGTCGGGCCGGCCGATTACCTGAAGGCCACCTACCCCAGCGCAATTTCGCACGCCGCCATGATCTTTCTCAACGTCTCGGCAAGTTCGTCGGAGGCGGCGCACGAAGTGGCGGCCTACAAGACGGTGGGCTTCAACTACGGCGCCGGCGACAAGGACGTCATTTCGTCGGCAGCCACCAACGCCAATTACGGCGCCATCGTCCAGACGCTCCAGGGCGACGGCGTGCAATACGTCACTGAATTCTCCGACGCCAATTCAGCCGAACGCCTCCTCGAAGCCATGCAGCAGGCCAGTTACGTGCCCAAGGTGGTGGACTGGTTCTCCGAGGAGTACTCACCCCAGTTCGCGCAGCAGACCTCGCCCGAGTCCAACGGTGACCTGGTGCTCATGAACGCCACCGCTGGCTACGAGGACGCCAGCGCTATCCCCGGACTCCAGCTGATGCAGAGCTGGATGAATCGCGTGGCACCCGGCTACCACCAGGACATCTTCGCCCTGCTTGCCTGGTCCGCCGGCCTGGCCTTCGAGCAGGCGGCCAAGCAGGTGGGGCCCGACCTCACCCGGGCCGCGATCCTCTCCAAGTTCCAGGGTATCTCCAACTGGACCGGGGGCGGTGTGACTCCGCCGGTGAACGTCGGCCAGAAGATCCCCTCTCCCTGCTTCTTCTACGAGAAGATCGAAAACGGGGCCTTCCAACGGGTCTACCCCAGTGCACCGAACACGTACGACTGCTCGGGCGGGTTCTTTCGATACTGATCGAGATCAGCCTGGGTGCCGACCATCTTTGTCAGGATCCACGATCCGGTCGTAGTCAGCTCCGGATGTGGGTCCGCTGGCAAGCGTCGCCCGGCGGAGGGTCAGACGTGCGGCCACTCTCCCCGTGGCACTAGTGCGAGCGAGCGGACCGAACGCCCCGGCGAGGAGCGGGTATTTCGGCGTCAGCCTCATCGGCAAGATCGCACGGGCTGTCGGGCGGGTCGAGCGCATCGAGCTGGGTAGCGAGCAACTGAATCTGATCACGGAACGTCACGCGCGTCTCGGTGGCAAGCGGGGCCAGCAGCTGGGCTTCCGCTGCCCGGAGGCGGTCATTGAGGCTGGCGAGGAGTTTGTTGCCCTTTTGGGTGGCGACGACTCGGCGGGCGCGCCGGTCGGCCGGATCAGGGCGGCGCTCGATCAGCCCGGCGGCTTCGAGGTCATCGAGGAGGTAGGTCATGACCGTACGGTCGACGCCGAGGTGCTGGGCGAGGGCGAGTTGACTCCCCACGTTGCCCTGAGCCGCGGCGGAGAGAACCTGGTAGCCCCTTGGACCGCCGGGAAGATCCGCCACCGCGGCGTGCGCAGCCTTGACGTAGGCCCGAAAAATCATGCCGAGACCCCAGCCGAGGTCATCTGCCAACGCGTCCTCGCAACCCGAGGCGTCACCAACTTCGTCTTGCTGGCCAGCGACTTCGCCCACCAACCCATCATACGGGCTGGACCGAGAAACGTTGTTGATCAGATACTCTGTAGTCCTGATGATCTGTATCTAATATGATTGGGTAGGTCGAAATCAGCCAAGTGATCGGGAAGAGGAGACGACATGATCGACAACAACGCGGCAGCGAAGCCGGTGGTGGTGGTGGTCGGAGGCGGCTACGGCGGCATCACCGTGGCCAAGGCGTTGGATGACACGAGCGACGTGGTGCTGGTCGAGCCAAAAGACGCTTTCATGCACAACATCGCCGCTCTGCGGGCCTTGGTGGATCCCTCCTGGCTCCCGCGGATCTTTTTGCCCTACGCAGGACTCCTGACTCACGGCCGAGTCGTTCGCGACCGAGCCGCGGTGGTCGAACCGCACCAGGTGCTGACGGCGTCAGGCGAGGAGATCGCCGCCGACTTTGTCGTGCTGGCCACCGGGTCGAGGTACCCCTTCCCGGCCAAAACCGATCTGCTCGACACGCATCACGCCCAGGAGCAGGTCCGCCAAACGAACCGAGCACTCGCACAGGCTGATCGGGTCCTTCTGGTCGGAGCGGGCCCGGTTGGTATTGAGTTAGCCGGAGAAATCCGTCACGCCTGGCCCGACAAGACGATCATCCTGCTCGACGTTGCCGGCGAGGTTCTCGGTGGTCCGTACTTGCCCGCGCTGAAAACCGAGCTTCGACGTCAACTACTCGAGTCTCGGGTCGAGCTGATTCTCGGGAGTCCCTTGCGGCAGCCGCCGCCGACCGAGCCCGGGACGCTGGCCAACTTCACCGTGAGCACCGAAGCCGGAACGGACGTGACGGCTGACATCTGGTTTCGCTGCTACGGCGTCGTACCGAACAGCGACTATCTCGGCGACGAGCTGGCTTCGGCACGGCGCTCGGATGGGTTCATCGAGGTCAGCCCCACTCTCCAGGTCACAGGACAAACAACGGTCTTCGCCATCGGGGACATCTCCACCGCCGACGCCAAGATGGCCGGCTTCGCTCGGCGCCAAGCGGCGACGGTGGCGGACAACATCAACGCCCTGGCCCAGGGGCGTTCGGACCTCGCGAATTACGAGTCCATGGGTGTCGCCATCGCAGTGCCCATCGGACCCACCGGCGGGGCGGGTCAATTCCCTGGACAGGATGAGATCGTGGGCCGCGAGACCATCTCCGACGTGAAGGGCAGAGACCTGATGGTTGACCAGTTCGGTGAGCTCTTCGGACTCGCAACGTCGACGGCCTCCTGATGACAGGAAGCAAGGACGCAGAGATGGCCACCAGTGACGTTGAGTTCGGTCTGGACTCTTTCGTTCCCATCAGTGTGGACGAGTCGGGTCAAGAACTCAGCGGCGACGTGGTGATTCGCAACACCGTCGAGGAAGCGGTTCTGGCTGACGCCGTCGGGATCGATTCGTTCAATATCGCCGAGCATTACCGCGCTGACATGATGGACTCTGCCGGGGCCGTGATCTTGGCTGCGATTGCCGGCCGAACCGAGCGCATCCGGCTTGGCACAGCCGTGACCGTATTGAGTACGCAAGATCCGGTACGGGTGTTTACCGAATTTTCCACCCTTGACGCGGTGTCCAACGGCCGGGCTCAACTGATCGTCGGACGCGGGTCGCTGACGGAGTCTTTTCCGTTGTTCGGCTACGACCTCGCCGACTACGAGGACATCTTCGAGGAGAAGCTCGAGTTGCTCACGCGACTACTGCGAGATCAGCCCGTCTCTTGGTCGGGCAAGTTCCGGTCTCCGCTTACCGATCAGTCCCTCAGTCCTCCACTTCCGGAAGGACATCTGCCTACATGGGTGGGCGTCGGAGGAAGTCCGCAGTCGGTCATCCGGGCCGCCCGTTACGGGTTACCACTGATGCTGGCCGTCATTGGCGGCTCTCCTGTCCGATTCGCACCATTGGTCGACCTCTACAAACGGGCGCTCGACCAGTATGGGTATCCGCAATTGCGCATCGGCATGCATTCGCACGGCTACGTGGCCAGGACCGATCAGGAAGCGGCGGAAATCCAGTGGCCCCATTGGGCTCATGTGTTCGAGGGTGCCGCCGCCGAGCGGGGTTGGGCGCCTCCCACCATGGAGCAATTCCAAGCCGAGATCGATGAAGGTTCGCTGTATCTCGGATCGCCCGAAACGGTTGCCACCAAGATCGCGTGGGTCATTCGTTTGCTCGGGCTCAGTCGGTTCGACCTGGCCTACGCCACCGGACGCGTGCCGCACCAGCAGAAGATGGCGACCATCGACCTGTATGGCCGCGAGGTCATCCCGCGAGTGAGGGAGCTTCTCGCAAAACCTCCTCTTGAACCGGCCTCCGTCGGAACTCGAGCTGTGGCTGGAACCTAAGGCGAGTCGCCTACTTCTCGGAGCTCGGACCAGCCCAAGATGACGGCGGGTCCGATGCCGGGAAGGATTCCTCGTCGACCTCGTCGACCTCTGCGTCCTGGTGCGGAGGGTTCACCTCTGCACCTTCCTCCGGCGAGTCGTTTTCCTCGGGCACATCATCACTGCTCATGGTCGAATCCATTCACGAAGTAAGCATACGAGGCTGATGCCCTTACCCTTTCGTGACCACGCCCGATCTGGCGTCTCACCTGCGGAGGCGGCTCAGCTCATCCCAGGCTTCTTGCTCCCGGCTCGACGCCGGACAGCACGGTTGACACAACCGCCTGGACGAAGCGATCGTTTAGGGGAAGGTGCCCCTGCAGCAACCGGTGGTACATCGGTCCGTAGATGAGGTCGAGCAGAACGTCCGGATCGGTGCGCTGCGAAATCTCACCTCGCGCCACAGCACGCTGCACGAGAGCCTTCGACTCCTCCCGCACGGGCCTTATGAAGCGGTCCCGCCAAATGATGGCGAGATCTTCGTCTCGCTGAGCCTCTGTCAAGAGGGCTTTCAGCGTGCGGCCCGTCACGGTGCCATCGACAATGCGCACCCATGTCCGCAGCCTTGTCGTGAGGTCCCCCTTGAGGCTTCCAGTGTCAGGCGCAGGCTGACGAGCCACGTAATCAGCAGTGAAAGCCTCGAAGACAAGCGTGCCCTTCGATGGCCAACGCCGGTAGATGGTGGCCTTGCTCACGCCGGCCCGCTCTGCGATCTCGTCCATGGTCAGTTCGGCGAAGCCGCGTTCGGCCAAGAGCTCATTGGTGGCACCGATGATCGCTTGGTGCGAGCGCTCACTCCTGGGTCTGCCCGGCCCGCGGGGCGCGTTTTCCGAGGTCTCGGGGTTTTCTGGCATGGCCTCTTGCATTAGTTGTCACCATAGCACAATATAGAAACGAAACGTACCGTTTCATTATTGAGGAGACGGATTGGCCGTGACGGCATTGATGACGAGAGAGACAGGGGCCGTCCACAGTCGCCTCCGCCCTGGAGAGGTCCACCAGGGTCGGCAGATTCCTCCCGATGGGGGTAGTGAGCCTCGTAGTTTCGCGTGCTTCATCCGGAAGGTTCCAGAGACCGAAGGTCTCTCGCTGCAGGAGATTGAAAGGGAGATGAACTGATGCAAGCTCAAACTCAACTCAAGCTGAGCCACCGTGACATCCGGGCAGAAGGGTTCGGGTTCCCGGTGACTCGTCGATCACCACATCGATCCACTCTCGAGGTGAGCGTGGTGGGCGCCGGCACCATGGGGAGCGCGATGGCCGCGCGCCTGCTCAGGCAGCGCATGCACATCGCCGTGTGGTCAAGGCACCCTGAGTCCACCGGCAACCTCGTCGAGCGAGGCGCCAACGCGTTCGCCGACGTCACCGAAGCGGTCGCGACAGCCGACATCGTCATCACGATGCTGCCCAACGCCGAGGCGACGCGGGCCGTCATGCTCCGCGCCGGTGGACTCGAGCGGTTGCGCCCGCACGCGACCTGGGCCCAGATGGGGACGATCGGAGTGGCCGAGACGGAGCAGCTCGAGGTGGATGTGCGCCGGCTTCGTCCCGACGTCACGTTCGTCGACGCACCGGTGTCGGGCAGCCGCGTCCCTGCCGAAGACGGAAAGCTGCTGATCCTGGCTTCTGGTCCGGCCACCGCTGAAGCAACGCTTCAACCGGTTTTCAGCGCGTTGGGGAGGTCGACACTCTGGCTCGGACCGGTCGGTGCCGGGAGCCGAATGAAGCTCGTCTTGAACACCTGGCTCGCGTTTCAGACCGAGTCGGCAGCCGAGACGGCGGCACTGGCCGAGACCTTCGGCCTCAGCAAAGTGGACCTGGTCCGAGCGCTGAAGGGCAATCCTCTGGCCTCCGACTATGCGCTGGCCCAGCTTGACCGCATGCTCGAGCACGACTACCACGCCGACTTTGCTTTGGACTTGGCCCTCAAGGATCTCGATCTGGTCACCTCAGAGGCGAGTGGAGCGGCTCCGATCGCCGGCAACATCGCGGCGCGCTGGCGGGGGTTGGTGCAGGAGGGCTGGAGCGGCCTCGACGTCAGCGCCGCCCGCATCGGCCTCGGTCCCGGTTCCGACCGCGATGGAGGCGGGAGCGAGCGATGAACGTCGAAGGGCTGGCCCGTCACCACGTCATTGATCCGGTGCGCAGGGGTCGGCTCGGCCGAATTGGTTTGCGACGGAGAATGCCGCCACCGTCGGTCCCCACGCCGCGAGCCGGACGCCGCGTCCATCGCCACGAGGGCGGCAAGGACTGGCTGCGCGACGTGATCCTCGGTGGTCAGGATGGCCTCGTCAACATCCTGGGGATCATTCTGGGCGTGATTGCGGGGGGCGGCAACGAGACGGTGCTCGTCACCGCGGGCTTCGCCGCCGCCTTCACCGAGTCGATTTCCATGGGAGCCGTGGGCTACTCCTCGACCGTAGCTGACCGGGACTACTACTTGGCCCAACGCGCCGTCGAGTCGTCGGCCATCCGTGACGAGCACGACATGGAAGAGCGCGAACTGCGTGATCTCTACCGGGACAAGGGCTTCTCGGGGCCGCTGCTCGAGGATGTCGTTGCGACCATCTCTGCCGACCGAGAACGCTGGCTCGCCACCATCCTGGGAGAGGAACGTCACCTGGAGCCCGTTGGAAAAGGCGAGGTCGCACGCGTCTCCGTCGTGATCACGCTCGCCACGCTCGTCGGCCACCTGATCCCGCTCTTCCCGTTCCTCTTTCTCGACCGCTCGCCGGCCTTGGTCCTCGCCATCGTCTTGAGCGCCGTCGTGCTCTTCGGAGTGGGCGTGTATTCCGCAGTGACCCGAGTCGGCTCCTGGTGGAGAAACGGATTGAAGATGATCGCGATCGGCTTGGGCGCGGCCGCTATCGGATTCGTCATCGGGCGCCTTCTCAGCGCAGGGGGTGCGTGATGGCAGACCGAAATCCCGTATCAATCACTCTGCAGGCAGTCCTCCTCTGCCTGACGACGACGACCGGCATCATTGACGCAGTGTGCTACCTGGGCATGGGCCACGTCCTCGTGGCCAACATGACAGGGAACATCGTGTTCCTGGGGTTGGCACTCGCGGGCGCCAAGGGCTTCACCATCTCGTCGTTTCTCGTCGCCCTGGGCTCCTTTCTCGTCGGCGCCACCATTGGTGGTCGCCTCGGCAAGGTTCTGGACGCACACCGGCGCCGCTGGCTCACCACGGCATCGGTGATCCAGGCTGGACTGGCCGCGGCCGCCGCGCTCGCCGTGGTCGCCGGCGTTCTGGGTCCCACCGGGACCGCACGCCTCTGGGTGATCGCACTCCTCGGGGCGGGTACCGGCGTGCAGAACGCGACGATCCGCCGGCTCGCCATCCCGGACCTGACCACGTCGGTGCTGACCATGACGATCACGGGGCTCGGCGCGGACTCCACCCTCGGCGGGGGTAATCATCCTCGCCGAAGCCGTCGGCTCGAATCGATCGCCGCCATGCTCATCGGTGCTCTGGTCGGTGGCGCGCTGATGGTGCACGTGGGGTTCACCCCGACATTGGGTGTGCTCGCCGGCGTTTTGGCGCTGGTCGCCATCGGGTTCGCCATCGTGCCTGAAGTGGATCCTCCACGCGAGCCAGCACCAACGAGACCGGAACACACTGCACCCCTTCCGCCGGTTCAGCCCGCGACCTGATGACCAACTCCAAAGCGTGGCGCTTCCAGTTGGGCACTTTGCGACGGTTCCAAGACTCACTACGCTCCGTCCTGTGGCTGAAGGATCACGGCGCGCGGCCGACCTCCTCGTCCAATGCCTCGAGCACGAGGGAGTCACCTGTGTGTTCGGCATCCCAGGGGAAGAGAACATCTACCTCACGGATGCGCTGTCCCTATCTTCCATTCGTTACGTCTTGGTGCGCCATGAACAAGCGGCGTCGTTCATGGCTGAGATCCACGGTCGACTCACCGGCCGAGCGGGGGTCTGCTCGGCCACCCTGGGGCCCGGCGCCATCAACCTCCTTTTAGGAACGGCCGACGCCTATACCAACAGCACACCTGTGCTCGCCCTCTCGGCCCAGGTGGGACTAAACCGGATCTACAAGGAATCGCATCAGAGCGTCGACCTGGTGTCCATGTTCTCGCCGGTGACGAAGTGGTCCGACCTGATTCTGACCCCCGGCGCCATTCCCGAGATGATTCGCAAGGCATTCAAACTCGCCCAGACCGAACGGCCCGGATCCGTGTACCTCGGCGTACCCGAGAACGTTGAGTCCGCCTTCGTCCCAGACGAGCTGGTGCCCCTGCATGTCAACACTCCCCGGACCGATGAGCCCTCACCCACGCAGATCGCGCGGGCGGCCGCCGTGCTCAACGCGAGCCAGCGACCCATCATCCTGGCTGGGCACGGCGCCGCCCGTTCCGGCGCGGCCGACGCGCTGAAGCATTTCTCCGAACTCCTGAGCCTCCCGGTGGCAACCACCTTTCACGGCAAGGGCGTGTTCCCCGACGACCACCCGCACTCCCTCGGTGCGGTCGGCTTCATGAGCCACGACTACGTCAACTTCGGATTTGACGATGCCGACGTCATCGTCAGCGTCGGGTACGAACTGCAAGAGTTCGACCCCGTCCGGATCAATCCCCGTGGGGACAAGCAGATTATCCACTTGAGCCGTGTTCCCGCGGAGGTGGACGCTCGTTATGACGTCGAGGTGGGGATCCAAGCCGACATCTCGAGCACGCTGGCCGCGCTAGCTGAGGCGACCAGCCGCCGCTTTGCGCAGGGAACAAAAGGGGAGAAGATCCGAAAGCTCCTGGCCGATGAATTGGCCCAGGGGGCCGCTGACGACAGCTTCCCGCTCAAGCCCCAGCGCGTCGTTGCCGACACTCGAGCTGCCCTTGGTCGCTCCGACATCGTCCTCGCCGACACCGGCGCCGTGAAGATGTGGATGGCCCGCCTCTACCCCACCTTCGAACCGAACACGTGCCTGATCTCCAATGGGCTCTCCACCATGGCCTTCGCCCTCCCTGGCGCCATCGGGGCCAAGCTGGCCGCACCCGACTGCAAGGTGTTGGCCGCAGTCGGCGACGGCGCCTTTCTCATGAACTCCCAGGAGCTGGAGACGGCGTTGCGGGAGCACGTCCCATTGGTCGTCTTGATTTGGGAGGACGACGCCTACGGCCTGATCGGCTGGAAGATGGACCTCGAACTCGGTCATCACGTCGACGTAGGATTCGCCAACCCCGACTTCGTTGCCTACGCCGAGAGTTTCGGAGCACGCGGCTATCGCGTGGCTGCCGCGGGTGATCTTCTTCCCATGCTCAGAGAAGCCCTGGCCGCCGACACGGTGTCGGTGATCACCTGCCCGGTCGACTACACGGAAAACCTGCGTCTGACCGAAGCCCTGGGCGACCTCTCGGGACCGTTCTGACCGGTTTTTTCGTCCGTTGTTGCCCGTCACCCCACGAAACCTTGACGACCGGGAGATTGCGGAGACTCGAAGTTCCACGGTCGATCCGGGCCTCCCGGCGAGACCGGGGTGATCACGTGCGGCTGGGTCACCTCGTCGGAGCAATGCGGGGGATTCCAGCGGGGCAGCAACAAGTGGCTGTCCAAGTCGTCTGGGTGACATCCTGACAACGATGATGCATCCGTTTCGCGACGTGGCCGTCCTCGGCGTCCACAACACGCCACAAGCGAGGCGTCTGCCCGGACACGATTCCTCGTCCATCGCGCTCCAGGCGGCGCTCGGAGCGCTGACCGACGCGGGCCTGGCCGTGAACGATGTCGATGGCGTCGTCGGGCAGGCCGCGGCGGATGCCGTGCTCGAACTCGGGATTGGCCCGTGCACCCGCCGGCCTAACGGCCTCGGGATCCCGTCCATCTTGGACGCCGCCGCGCTGGTCACCACCGGACAATGCCGGGTCGTCATCGTGCTCGCGGGTGGGGCGGGACTGCTCAGCGACACTGCTGCTGCGCCCTGGACAACGCCCCCCAATGAGCTCGTGGCCGGCTTCGGACTCTTTACTGCAGCCGAGTTTGCCTTGATGGCCCGGCGCCACATGGTGACATTCGGCACCACCGAGCACCAGCTGGCTCGCGCGGCCGCAGTTGTTCGCAATAACGGCCATCAGAACCCCGACGCGATCTACTACGGACGGGGCCCGTTCACACCCGAGGACATTTTGGCGTCGCCGCTCGTGGCCGAGCCCTTCCATCTCCTGGACTGCGCGACCACCTCCGAGGGTGGCTGCGCCCTCGTGCTGGGCCACGCGGACGTAGCACGAGGAAACCCCCGCGCCACCTGGATCCTTGGCTGCGGCAGCGATAGCTACGGACCGGCGTACACGGTGGCGCCGGTGTGGGATCTCACCGGTCGGGCTGGGACTGGGTCCGCCGGCTGGGTGGGAGCCCGGGCGGCACAAGCCTCATTCGCCATGGCAGGCCTCAGCCCCAGCGATGTTGACGTCGCCGAGTTCTACGATCCATTCTCCTTCGAGATCATCCGCCAGCTCGAGGCGTACGGGTTCTGCGAGCCGGGACAGGGGGGGCCGATGGTCGAGTCGGGCGCCGTCGGGCCCGGGGGGTCGTTGCCTGTGACCACCGACGGGGGCACCATGTCGTTCAGCCATCCAGGGGTGGCGGCCCAGCAGTTCCAGCGTGTGGTCCGCGGTGTGCAGCAGATTCGGGGCGAGTGCACCAGCATGCAGGTCGCCGGCGCGGAGGTCGCGCTGTGCTCGAACGGAGGCTCCGGCGCCCTGTTCGCGGATGTCGTTCTGCTCGGCAGGGAGCGTCCATGAGCGCCACCGCGACTGATGGACGCGGGGCGAGCCCCAATGGACTTCTTACACCGCAGCCACTCGGCGTTCGCCTACCCCGACCGACGGCGCGGTCCGAACCTTTCTGGTTGGGCTGCAGTGAGGATCGTCTCATCCTGCCCATCTGCTCCGACTGCGGATTCCGAGCCTTGCGCGCTTTCGCCGTGTGTCCTGACTGCAACGGCACGGCGCTCGGTTGGGAAGAAAGTGCCGGTCGGGGAACGCTCTACAGCTGGACCGTGGTTTGGCGACCACCACACCCTTCCTTTGTCGTTCCTTACGCTCCTGCCATCGTCGCGCTCGAGGAGGGATGGTGGTTCCTTAGCGCGGTGATCGGTCATCCACCCGGCGAGCTGCGGGAGGGATTGGCGCTCCAAGTCGAGTTCCATCGGGCGTCCGACGAAATCCAGCTGCCCTACTTCCGCCCCGTCTCCTCAAGCCATCCCGTCTCTCTTTGAAGACGGTCAGCCCGCTGGATGGTTTCCGGGTCATTCTCCGCTCGGGGCAAGGTGGCCAAAGGTGGAACCGTTGTCCTGGCCCAGCGTCGGAGCGGGCGCGGACATCCATTGATCGACGTCACTGAATCGGAACGGCAGGGTGGGCAACTCGTGCCGGCCTGTCACGGGATGATCTTCCACCTCGAAGAGGCGCCGGTGGCGTAGCTGTGGATTGTGCACGATGTCGCGCGACCGCACGACCTCGGCCACAGGAAGGCCGGCCGCCAGCAGGGCCGTGACCACCTCAGCAGGCCGCATCCGTGAGGTCCACGCCTCGATCGCCCCGTCGATCTCTTTCGCATGCTCTTGTCGCCCGGCGCCGCCCGCCCAACGTTTCTCGTCCGGGAGGCCGACGGTGGCACGCAGAGCAGACCAGTCCTCGTCCGACCGCACCGAGACTGCGACCCACCTATCGTCTCCGTCGCAGCGATAGACACCCTCAAGTGCACCAAGCCCGAGCCGTCCCTCGCGACCCAGAATCACTCCTGAGAGATCCCATTCGATGACTTGCTCCGCCGTGATGTTGAGAGCTGCTTCCACCATCGGCACTTCCACCAGCCTGCCCTGACCGTCCGAGTCCCGGGCCCGCAGCGCCAACAGCGTCGCCACGGCGCCGTGCATTCCGGCGACGGGATCACACGCGCCCCGGACGAGAACCGGAGGGCCATCGGCAAATCCCGTGATCCAGGCCATGCCCGATATGGACTCCATCGTCTGGGCGAATCCGGTGCGGTCTCGCCACGGACCGTCCAGGCC
This sequence comes from Acidimicrobiales bacterium, assembly GCA_035552395.1. Lineage (GTDB taxonomy): Bacteria > Actinomycetota > Acidimicrobiia > Acidimicrobiales > RAAP-2 > Bog-473. The sequence goes on along the minus strand of DASZLL010000004.1, from coordinate 23,870 downwards.
GAACGCCGGCATGCGCACCATCACAAGGCGTGGGTTCACGCCGTGCAACCGGTCCCAATCGAGACCGAATTGGTCCATCACCCGAGGGGTGAAGTTCTCGACTACGACGTCAGCCTGGCTCGCGAGCTGTTCGAAGTGCGACTTGCCCGTCGGATCACCAAGGTCGAGCGTGATCGCGCGTTTGGAGGAATTGACGGCATGGAAGATGGGCGACCACTCCATCCATTGACCATCCGATGGCCGCCGGGTGGATGCCGTTCGCATGGGATCGGGCCGCTCAGGCGACTCGATCTTGATCACATCGGCGCCGAGGCAGGCCAGCGCGTGGGTGGCCGATGGTCCCGCCCACCACGCCGTGCAATCGAGGACGCGAATTCCGGCGAGGGGCAACGACCGGTCTTCGTTCCATCCTTCACGGACCGATCGGGCCGGCCAACCAATCCGGCTTCCTGGGACCGTTGGTCGAGCCTGCTTTCGATCGCCCTGCTTCGACGTGTCGCCGATTCGAAACGGCGGCCGTGGCTGGCGAAAACGACCTGTCGCGGACTTCGTAAAGACGCCGCGCGCTTTGAAGTGGTCGAATTCGGCAATGGTGGATCCATTGAGTAGGGGCGCGGCCGGGATCCTGAAGGCAGCCGCCTGTTCGAGTACATCAGCCGTCGAACGGGTCTGGGTGTAGTTGCGGACGGCCTCAAGGAACTCGTGACGGCGAATGAAACGCTTGGTGGCCAGCGTCAGTTCCTCATCGGCCAGCCAGTCCGGGCGGTCTATCAAGACGAGGAAGTCCTGGAATTGTTGAGCGCTGTTCGTGGTGAAGACGGCGTATCCATCCTCGGTCGGCTCGATGGAAGGCACTTCAATGACCCGGCCTGTTCCTTGCATCGACTTCCAGCCGGCGAAGCTGGCGAAGACCGACGGGTACGTCACGAGCGTGACGGCCATACAGTCCAGCATCGCAACGTCGACGAGCCGACCGGTGCGGGTACCAGAAGTCTCTCTGACTCCTAGCGCGGCGATGGTTGCGAGCGCGGCATACGTACCGGTGATCCACTCCCCCAATCGTCCGCCGGCGGCCAGAGGGGGAGCGGTCGGATCGCCTCTCCCCCCGGTGGAACCACAGGTCGCTTGGAGTGTGAACTCGGTAGCTGGGCGGCCAGTCCATGGCCCTTCCATCCCGAACGGGGAGATACAGACCACCACGAGATGCCGATGAGCCTCTCGGAGCGCACTGGCCTCTTCTGGGCTGTAGGTCACGACGACGTCCGTCGACGAGACGGCCTCGGCGTCTCCCTCGGGGCTGAGCACCCGCTTTGAGGCATTCAAGAACTCGAACAAACCCCCGGATCGATAGTGCCGCAGTGGATCGCCTTCGGCCGGCTCGCTCCGCAGTACCTCGGCGCCGGCGTCGGCCAGGATCTTCGTGCAATAGGGACCGGCGATGTCGGTCGTTCGATCGAGAACGCGGATGCCGTTCAGCATGGCGTTATTGCGCCGCGTTGGCGCATCCGTCCCTCGACCTCGCGCCGGCTCGCCGATGACTGCATCGTTTGACGCGTCATCGCGCGGTCCGGCGACCTCCGGTCAGCTCTTTCCAGGTCACCAGGTCGCTCTCATCGGCGGGGCGGCCGACACGGGTGATGACGTCGACATCAGGAGACTCGGCGCGCAGCGCTCGCACCGTGCAATTTTCCTTGGGGCGAACCGCGAAGGGATCGAACTGATATTGCGTCATCGCGTTTTGGTGTGTGATCTTGGCGACGAGGTCGACCGGCGTGCCCTCGAAGAGCTCGACCAGTGTCTCGGGGGCGTGGGGCCACGACGAATCCGAATGCGGATAGTCACTTTCCCAACACAGGTGATCAGGATTGAAGTCGTCGATGAGGCGCAATGCCGTCGGATCGCTGATGAAGCAACAGAGGATGTGGTCGAGGAAGATCTGTCGAGGACCACCGAGTGGGAACTCGTGCTTCGTCCAACCACCGTGGCGGTCCTGGACATGTTCGGCCCGCCAGACGAAGTACGGGATCCACCCCACGTCTCCTTCGGTCAAGGAGAACTTGAGCTCCGGGAATCGCCCCCAGAAGCTCGCCCAGAGCAGGTCAACCAGCGTGAAGACCGACATCACCGAGGACGACGTCATTTTCACGCCGGCGGGGGCGTCAGTCGCGGCCGGCGCGGACCTCGAGGACGATCCGACGTGGCAACACAGCACCGTCCCGACGTCGGAGGCAGCGCCAAACAATGGGTCCCAGTGGTCCGAGAAGATCGAAGGCATGGACAAGGCTTCGGGATTCTCCGAGAAGGTCACCGCGTGGCAGCCCTTTTCCGCCAGACGCCGGACTTCTCTCGCTGACTCCACGGGGTCGAAGAGCGGCAGAATGCCACAGGGAATAAACCGCTCGGGATACGCCCCACACCATTGGTCGACGTGCCAATCGTTGTAGGCCTTGATCATGACCAGGTTGATGTCTCTGTCCGGGCCCTGATTGAGGACCTGACCCGAGAAGCCGGTGAAGTTCGGGAAGTTGAGGCCGGCCAGTTGTCCGCCGGCGTTCATGTCGCGGACGCGCTCGTCTACGTCGTAGCAGCCCGGTCGCATCTCGTCGTAGCGCAGGGCGTCGACGTTGTACATCTCGCGCGGTTTGCCCGCGACGGCGTTGAGTCCGAGGTCCCTTCCGGGCTTGCCGAAGTAGGTCCACCGGTGTTTGCCATCTTCCTCGACGACCTTCGGCGCGAATTCCTTGTAATTCGAAGGGACGTGGGCGTCGAACATGTCGGCCGGCTCACAGATGTGGTCGTCGACGCTGATGAGGATCAGCTCTTCAGGATGCATGGACAGCCTTCGAAGGTCGCGGGATGTGTTGACTCTTTGATTCTTCCTCTTTGTGACCGACGAGAGCCGCGTGGCCCGATTCCACCTCACTGAGCGTCGTTCGTCGCACCTCTGACCTGGACGTATACAATATCCTGGCAAATTTCGGACCGCTCAGGCGTCCGGCCGTGGGACTTCTTCCTCCATAGTTACTACTATGCACAGCAGCGACAAACAGGACTCGTGCGAGTCCGCTGCGAGAGGAAGAGGGAACATGGCCGAGCGGCTCATCTCCGCCGATTCACACGTCAAAATCACTCATGACCAGGTAAAGGGACACCTGCCTTCGCACCTGCACAGGTTCTATGACGAAGCGGCCGAGGGCTACGACGCCCGCATGTCACGGGGAACGGGTGCCGTAAATCGCGCCGGCGCCGCGGGAAATGGCCCGAAGAAGGGCCCAGCTCCCATCGCAGCATCGAACAGTGTCTTCAAGCGGGAGGGCTACTGGAATCCGTTGGAACGCCTCAAGGACATGGATACCGACGGCGTCGCTGTTGAAGTGATCTACAGCGAGGTCAGCGCCTTTCGTTATCTATCCGATGTAAAGGAAGGTCTGGCGGAGACAGTGCGCGCGTTCAACGACACGCTGCACGATTTCGCGTCCGTTGACCCTTCTCGCTTGATCGTGTCCTATCAGATACCAATCCACGACATCGACATCGCCGTGGCCGAGGTGGATCGTGTGGTGGAGTTGGGTGGCAAGTCCCTGCAGTTACCGGTGTTCCCAGCCGAACTCGGGCTGCCCGATTACTACGACGACCGCTACGGGCCACTTTTCTCCGCCATTCAGAGCTCTGGTCTCCCGATCTGCTGCCACATCGGGCTGAAGACGACGCTTGACGATGTCGCTCGGCGGGATCCCACCCCGAACAAGGGCGTCATGGTGCCCCTGACGCCACTGATGACGGCGGAGGCACTGGGCATGTGGATCCTCGGAGGTGTACTCGAGCGGTTCCCTGATCTCAAGCTCGTGTTCGTGGAGCCCGGCCTCGGCTGGGTGCCCTGGTGGCTCGAGACAGTGGACGATATGGCGACCCGCCAGGGGTACAAATTCCCGGCCATCTCCCAACCGCCGAGTACCTACTTCCATCGAAACGTCTATCTCACGTTCATCGACGAGCACTACGGCCTGGATCGCGCGCGCGATCTCTTGGGGACGGCGAACATCATGTGGTCCACCGACTTCCCCCACCCTGTGACGAGCTGGCCCCGTTCGCGCGAAATCGTCGAGGAGACGCTCGGAGACCTCTCCGCCGAGGACCGTGAGTTGGTCGTTGCCGGCAACGCCGTGCGCGTCTGGAACCTTTAGCGGACCGGAGCTGGGCGGATCATCACGTCCCGTCCGGTACCAGCTGAAGTGGGGATTGGGGAAGGTTAGGTCACGGTCGGCGAAGGATGACCCCGGTCCTGCCCGCGCCGACGAGCGCCGTTGATGCGCCTGGCACCTGGTTGCACGAGTCCCCCCGCAGCTGCCGGACGGCCTCGGTGCTCAGGTTCAGGCCATGGATGTAGCCCTCGCCGATCAAGCCACCGTTCGTGTTGCAGGGAAGCGTGCCATCGGGGCCAATGTTGCCGTCAGCAATGAAGTCCTTCGCTTCACCGAACTCACAGAAGCCCAGGCCTTCCAACTGCATCAGGAATATGGGTGAGAACGCGTCGTAAATGAGCGCGACGTCGATGTCCTCCCGGCTGATCCCGAACCCTCCGAAGAGGCGCTCACCCATCGCAATGCTTCCGTCCATCACCGAGAGGTCGGGCCGGTAGTGGTTACTTGCGATCTCTTCCTCGAAGACGGCGGCGCCTGCGGCGGCTGAGATCAGCACGGGCTGTCGGCTGTCGGAGGCCCGCGCCGCTGATGTGACGACGATCGCCACGGCCCCGTCCGTTTCCTGACAACAGTCGAAGAGGCGGATCGCGGGCTCCGCGATCCAGCGAGATGCCTGATGCTCCTCGAGAGTGATCGGTTTTTCGTAGAAGTGTGCGTTGGGATTTCGTGCCGCAAAGGAACGAAACTGCACCACGGCGCGCCCGAAGTCTTCGTTGGTGGCGCCCGACTTGTGCATGTAGCGAACCGCATTCAGGGACATCCACGAGGCGGGCGTCAGAACGCCGTACGGGAAGCACCACTGCATGGCCGTCGAGCCAGAGTGCGCCGACGTGGGCCGGGTGCCACCGGAAGCCCGCCCGAACCGTTCTCCGGAACGGGCCTTCACGGCTCGGTAGACCACGATCACGTCGGCGACGCCGGCCGTTACCGCGGCTGCCGCGTGCAGCAGCACACCCTGAGACCCGCCCCCGCCGTACGGCACGCGGCTCGAAAAGTGAATCTCCTGCATTCCGACGCTTCTGACCAGTTCAGTTTCTTCGACCGGATCGATGGTGTAGCTGACGAGGCCATCGACCTCCTCGGGAGCGAGCCCGGCATCGTCCAATGCTGCAACGATCGCTTCGCTTGCGAGCTGGGTCTCGCTGCGGCCGGCTGCTTTCGAGAACTCGGTTTGCCCGATCCCGACGATCGCCGAGGCGTCAGCAAGTTGGTGGCTCATCGGACTTCCGAGCGGGGCCGAAAGACGGGGACCTGGCTTTCGTGGAGGGCCGGGCGGAAGTCGACGGTCACCAGCATCCCGATGTTCACGTCTTCAGGATCGACGTCGACGAGATTCGAGAGGACCCGAACGCCCTCTTCGAGGTCGATCAGCGCAGCAATCACCGGGTACTCGAACGCGGGGTTCTGAGGGTGGTGCAGGACTGAGTAGCTGTAGACCTCTCCCTGGCCGGACAGGTTGGTGATTTCGAACTGGAAAGAATGACACCAAGGGCACATCGGACGAGGCGGGTGACGGAAACGGTGGCACCCGGAACACCTCTGCGCCACGATTTTCCCGTCGCGCGCGGCGTCCCAGAACCAGTGATTGTCCTCCGTGAGGACGGGTGCAGGACGAGTGACCGCCTCACGACCGGTCATTCCAGACCCCGATTCCATAGTGATTACTATGCCGACTGCATGTGGCACCTTGCAAGCCAGCTGCGTCCTCCATCCTGGAAAGAAGGAACTGGTAGCAACGCCTTGAGCGCACTCTTCCCTCCCTCGGGCCTCTAGACGATTCACTGTTCGGTCAGCAACGGCATCGAGCGCATCACGCTCAATCGACCAGAGGTGCCTCAGCGACTGCCCTGCGTCAAGGTCAGGAGACCTTCACGCAGCGAAAGCCGAACAGGTGGAAGCTCCGTTAGCGCCGCAATACGGGCTGGGCGCGGGACCCAACGTCAGCCGTTGATGGCTGCGAGCTGCTGAGTCGTCAACGTGACGATGTTCTTCGGGTTGCAGTTCCAGATGGATTGCGTGGGCCCCGTGAGTGCCTTGTCATAGACGAACTTGCTCGGCGTTGCCTGCAGCAGGGCGAAACACGGCGAAGGCGTGGGGTTCTTGTTGGACGCAGTCAACTGTGGCACCGGGGCCTGGATCCCACCAGCGCTCCAGTTCTTCTGTGCGGACGCGTCGGTCAGCACGCAGGAGGAGGTCAGATTGGCACCGCAAGCGGTGGCTGCCTTGGCCCAGAGGAGCCATGATTCTGCGCCCTCCTCATCGGTGAAGTCGATCGTGTCTCCCTTGGCGTACTTGTGCATGACCTGAATCAACTGCTCCGTCGAGGGACTCTGGCTAGCCAATTCGAGCGGCCACCAGCTCGTCTCGACGTAGACCGGAGGGATGTGGACTCCCTGCAACGCCTTTAGGGTGTTTGGACTGTAATCCTGGACGCTCAGTGCGATGAAGGCCGGGGTGTACCCGAGGGTGCTCATGGCCTGAAAGTACGGTGCGATGGCGGATGAGTCCGCGGGCCACACCGCTTTGACGCCTTGGGTTTGCAGCTGTTGCACATACGGAGTCCAGTCGGTCACCGTGAGCGGCGGCTCCTGGAACTCGGCAATGTTCCATCCGAACGCTTGCGCTGCATCGGCCCACTTGTGTTCGGGCTCGAGGATGGATGGGTTGTTCTGGGCGCCCATGGCGGCCTTCTTGACCGCTTGCGGGTACTTCTTCGCCAGCGCGAGGAACCAGCCAGCCGGTACGTGGTTGAGGCTGATGTTGCTAGGGTTGACCTGGTCTGAAGCCGTGTCTGAGGCATCGGACACGGTAAAGCCGGTGATCTGACCCAGGCCGCATTGCTCCCTGACCGGAACGGCCGACTGGTCGAGCACGAGGCCGCCCCCCACCGCCATGAAGTCGCTCTGGCAGGCCTGTGCGGTTACCTGCGCGGCGTTGAAGAGCGCCCCGTCGCGGTCGTCCACGACGATCTTGCGCCCGTTGATCCCACCCGAGGCGTTGCACCAATCGGCAAAGGCGTTCGCCTGTTGGACGAACTCCTTGTCGAGCCCGGGCTCAACCGTGTTCGACGCGTCGTTGAAGGCCGCGACGTGAATCGTCTTGGTGCTCACACCGCGCTCGATCGATGCCCCCCCGGGTCCCGGTTCGCAGATCTTTCCCACTCCCGGCCAGACGCCGTTGGTCGCGAGGGAAGGCCGGAGCGATCCTTCCGATGCCCCCGCAGGAGGGCCGGCCGCCGCGAGGAGAGTGGCCGCTGCCATGATCGCCGCCAAGGTGAGCGGCACTGCCGTGCGCACTGCCCCCACAAGTCCTGTCCGCAGCACGTTCGTACCTTTCTCGCTCGAGCTTCGGGTCGACCCAACGAAAGCGATCTGTCGAAATCGTCGCCCGGCCCCCCGGCCCATCTCTCGGGACGGTATCTTATATACAACATACGTGCTGGCGCCGGTCGCCTTGAGCGGCGCCGTGGGAGCTCTGCTCGACCTGGTCCGGTGGTCTTTGGGCGCCCTGGTCCGCATGGCGGCAGTGGGAGGTTCGGAGTAGCCTCGTATAAAATATTAAGTCTCTGACGGAAGCGGCCGACGGAGCGGCTCGGGAGGGCGCGGAAGCCACTTCGATGCACGAGTTCATCATCTTCACCATCGGAGGACTGGCGACCGCCAGCATCTACGCGGTCACCGCGAGTGGGCTGACCCTGACGTACGCAACGACCGGTATCTTCAACTGGTCGCACGGCGCCATCGGAATGGTGGCGGCATTTGCGTACTGGCAGATGCACGTCGGTTGGGGCTGGTCGCCGCTCCTCTGTTTCGCAGTCTGTCTGTTCATCCTCGCCCCTGTGCTCGGGATCGCGTTGGAAGCCGGGGTTATGCGCAGGCTCGACGGCACGTCGGAGGCAGCGAAGCTCGTGGTGACCCTCGCACTCGCGTTCGGCATGATCGGAATCGTCCAATGGATCTGGAACCCTGCGACCTACCGGGCGCTCCCGCCTCTGTTTGCGGGCGACACCCTCGTCCTCGGCTCGGTTCGCATTTCGTACAACGATGTCGTGGTCCTCGCGGTGGCGCTGGTCGTCGCTGTCGGACTCCGTGTGTTGCTGTACAGGACGCGACTCGGCGTCACAATGCGCGCCTCGGTGGACGACAGATCCCTGACGACGCTCAACGGTGCGAGCAGCGTGAGGAGCGCCCAGTCCGCGTGGATCATCGGCTGCATGCTGGCCGCACTGGCTGGCATCCTGGTCGCCCCGACCGTCAGCCTCTCTGCAACCAGCCTCACGCTTCTCATCGTGGACGCATACGCCGCCTCGGTAATCGGGAGGATGCGGAGCATCCCCATGACGTTCGTCGGAGCCATCGTCCTTGGGCTCGCAGTGAGTTATTCGGTGGCCTACCTGCCCCAGAACGCCTACATCCAGGGGTTCGAAGGGGCGGTGCCAGCGCTCGTTCTGTTCATCGCCCTCTTGGTCCTGCCCCAGTCACGTCTGCGCGGACACAGGCTGCTGCGGAGCCGGGAGCTAGCCCTCGTTCCGAGCTGGCGGGGTACGGGCATCTTCGGCGTTGGCGTCGTTGTGTCCGCCGTCGTTATCGCGACCGTCGTCTCCTCGTCGGATCTATTTGCGATCAACCGGGTGTGGGGACTCGCCATCATCGGCTTGTCCTTAGTACCGGTGGTCGGGTTCGCCGGACGTCTGTCGCTCTGCCAGATGACGTTCGCGGGCATCGGCGCTGTCGTCGTTGGCCACCTCGGGGGCGGGGCGAATCCGCTCACCCTGTTCGCCGCGGCCGGTGTATGCGCCGTCGCCGGAGTCCTGGTGGCGTTGCCCACACTCAGACTTTCCGGCATCTATTTCGCACTTTCGACGGCGGCCTTTGCTACGGCGATGGACGCGTGGGTATTCCCACTCCCTGCGTTCGATCTCTTCGGTCACCAATTCGCCCCGTTCGGTACGGGGTCGCTCACCTTCGCACCGTTCCGGGTCGGCGGGTTCGTTGCGTCGAGCAAGGAACTCCAATTCGTGATCGGATCATTGATCTTCATGGCCTTGGCAGCACTCGTCGTCTTGCTCCGACGGTCGAACTTCGGGAGCCAGTTGTTCGCATTCAAGGACAGTCCCGCCGCGAGTGCGACCCTCGGCATGAACACCCGTATCCTCCCGATCGCCGTCTTTGCCTTCTCCGCGGCAATTGCCGGCGTCGGAGGTGCGGTGTACGGCCAGTCGCTCGGGAGCGTTGCGCCTGACATGTACGCGTTTTTTACCGGGCTCTCGGTGCTCTTGACCATGGTCGTGCTGGGCCTCGGATCCCTGGGGGCCGGCGTCGGGACAGGCGTGTTCTTGGGTGGCCCGACATTGACCAACCTGTTCCCTTCGCTCCTCCAACTACAGAGCGTCCTCGTCGGAGGAGCCGCCGTCGGTGTGGGTACGTCACCCAACGGATTGATTCCGTCGGGCTTCCGGCCGCTATGGGCTTCGACCTTCCGTCGCCGGAGACTTCTCGCTGGGATCCTCACCTGCCTGTTGGGACTGTGGGGCCTTCGCCTAGGTGGTGTCATCGGAAACTGGACGATGGTCTGGGCCATGCTCGCCGTCGTCGTGGCGGGCTCGGTCGTTCCCTACGTCGTGGACTATCGCAGTGGAGAGGCCCAGCCGGCCTTCGGTCTCCGTCCTCCATCGGGGCGTCGTGGCGACACGCCCATCTCGCCGAAACCTCAAGCATTGCCCAGTCTCGCGGTACGCCTCGGAACGGTTCCTCCATCGACAGTGGAGTCGGGCTCGCATGGCACTTGAGGTCCGCGATGTCTGCGTCAACTTCGGAGGGCTGCGTGCGCTCACCGATGTGTCGCTCTCTGTCGAGGACGGTTCGGTCACGGGGTTGATCGGACCAAACGGGGCCGGAAAAACGACGTTGTTCGACGTCATCACCGGCATGCGAAAGCCCACCCAAGGCACCGTGACCTTCAATGGTCGGGATCTGGGAAATATCTCCCCTTATCGACGCTCACGTCTCGGCGTCGGCCGCACGTTCCAACGCCTCGAACTCTTCGGGACGCTCACCGTGAGGGAAAATGTACGTGTCGCGGCATCGATTGGGCGCCGCAGCCGGCGCTCGTCGTCGCAAACCGAATCCTCGGAAGAGACCACAGAGCGGCTCTTGCAGACGATGCAACTCGAGCAGGTGGCGAACACGCGGGCCGACACGCTGCCCACCGGCACGGGCCGTCTGGTCGAGTTGGCGCGGGCGCTGGCGGTCCGCCCCACGGCGCTCCTGCTCGACGAGCCCGCCTCTGGACAGAACGCCGAGGAGACGAAGCGGTTCGCCTCCGTCCTCAGATCTCTCACCTCCGGGGGCATGGCGGTGCTGCTGGTGGAACACGACATGGACCTCGTCATGAGCGTGTCCGACGTCGTCTTCGTCCTCGTCGAAGGCTCCATCTTGTGTTCAGGCAGACCCCAGGAGATCCAGCGTGACCCGGCGGTGGCCCAGGCGTATCTCGGCAGCCTCGTACAGGCCGATCATGGCTGACGCGCGTCCGGTCCTTCTCGAGGCACACAGCATCCACGCGTGCTACGAGAGCGTCGAGGTGCTCCATGGCATCGACCTCTCCATCACGACGGGAAGTGTGACGGCCGTCCTCGGCCCAAACGGGGCGGGGAAGTCGACGCTCATGTCCGTGCTGGCCGGGTTGCACCCGCCGTCATCCGGGTTGGTGCGCTTCGATGGCAAACCGGTGTCGTTCGGCCGCGGCGACTCGCTTGTCCGAGCCGGGCTGTGCCTGATCCCGGAGGGAAAGGGGGTCTTCCCGAACCTGACGGTCGCGGAGAATCTCTGGGTGATGACGCATGGCGGTGTCAGTCGCCGTGTCATCGAGGAGACGGCGTACCGGTACTTTCCGCAGCTGGCGACCCGGCGGTCCCAGGCCGCAGGGACCCTGTCCGGCGGCGAACAGCAGATGCTCGCCATGGCCCGAGCGGTGTCGACGGCGCCTCGCCTGCTCCTGCTCGACGAGCTGTCCATGGGACTCGCTCCGCTTATCGTCGAGGAGCTGTACCGAGTGGTTGCTCAACTCGCGGAAGAAGGGGTCACCGTTGTTCTCGTCGAGCAGTTCGCAGAGTTTGCCCTCAAAGTCGCACAGTCGGCGGTAGTGATGACCGGCGGCCGGATCGTCCATTCAGGACCCACCTCCGACGTCACGGCCAGCCTGCACGACCTCTACCTTGGCGTCCTGCCCAGCAACGGCACCGAACCCGACGGGCCGCCGACCGATGCCTCTCAGACTGCTTGAAGAAGGTCCCGCCGGTCGCGGAAAAGATCGACCACCAGCTCGGCCTGTTTGTTCAGCATCTTGGAGTACTCGCGCGCCGCTCGGTCCCCGTCGCCATCGCGGATGGCTCGGACGATCGCCCGAACGCCCTTTCGTTCGGAATCGACTGCCCGCGGCACCAAGGCGAAAAACGGCCCCGGCACGAGTGCAGACATCGCGCGGAGCACGACGGTGATGCGGGGGGAATGCGCCGCACCCACGACGGCCGAGTGGAACGCCAGCGCAAGATCACCGATTCTGACTAGATCGTCGGTCTCGCCGATCTGTTTGCTGAGGTCGGCGAGGTGAGCAACGATCTCCGGATTCGTGCGCTGAGCCGCCCGGCGAGCAGCCAATCCGTACACCAGTCCAAAAAGCTCGTAATGGTCGCGGATGACCTGCTCGTCGAAAGCATTTACGAAGGTACCCCGGTGCAGCTTGGTCGTCACCCAGCCTTCGCGTTCGAGCGCAATGATCGCCTCACGAATGGGAATGCGACTGACACCCACCGCCTTCGCGACGTCGTCCTGGGCCAGCCGCATGCCCTCTTGGAGTTGGCCGTCGAAGATCAACTGCCGGATGTAGGCCGCCGCTTGCTCACCGCTCCCCTTGCGGACAACGGCGCCGGACGAGGACGGAATCGCAGCCGAGCCGGTCATACGCCCGGGCACCGCGTCAGCTTGTGACATGGATACATCATATGGTCCGACGTTTCACTCATTCGGCGTCCAGGTGACCCAAGACCGCGGCGTCGCGGCTTGGCCCACCTAACCGTATATCGTATATTTTAGACTTGATGACAATGACACTCCACGCACGGAAGGCCAGCCCGACGATCCCACCCATAGTGGACATGGATGCGCATGTCGTCGAGCCCCATGACGTCTGGAGCAGTCGCCTGCCCTCTCGCTATCGAGAGGTCGGCCCGCACATCGAACTTCTCCCGGCGGGCGTCCCGAAGCTGGTCGGAAGCGGGTACGTCGAGGCGCCCGCTTCCGAAGGGCCTGACGTTGCGTGGTGGTGCTACGAAGATCACAAGGCGTCACTGAAGCGCACCATTGCCGCCGCCGGCTTCCCTCGTGACGAGATTCAGCTACGTGGGGTGCGTTACGACGAAATGCGACCCGGCTGCTACCGCGTGAAGGAACGCCTCGAGGACATGGATGCCAACGGAGTCCAGGCTCAGTTGTGCTTTCCGAATTACCCCAGATTTTGTGGGCAACAATTTCTCTGGGCGAAGGACCGGGACCTCGCCCAGCTGTGCGTGGAGGCCTACAACGACTGGATGGTCGAAGAGTGGTGCGGCGAGAGCGGTGGCCGACTGATCCCACTCTGCCTGATCCCTCTCTGGGACCCCGACCTGGCCGCTTCCGAGGTTCGGCGCAACGCGGCGCGTGGCGTCCGAGCGGTGGCCTTCAGCGAGCTCCCGACGTACCTCGACCTGCCGAGCCTGTACTCGCGCGCCTGGGATCCGTTCCTCGCCGCCTGCGAGGAGACCAGCACGGTCGTCTGCATGCACATCGGCTCGGGCACCAAGACCCCCCAAGCTTCTCCCGACGCACCTGCAGCGGTCGCGGCGACCATCCTTTTCGGAAATAGCGCGGCCAGCCTCGTAGACCTTCTCTTCTCGGGAACGCTGGATCGATTCCCGAGACTCAAGCTCATGTACGCCGAGGCCCAGATCGGCTGGATCCCCTATGTCCTGGAGCGCGCCGATGACGTGTGGTCGACGCATCGCGGCTGGAGCAACTCACAGCGCGACTGCCCCGAGCCCCCATCCACCTACTACTACCGCGGCAACGTCACGAGTTGTTTCTTCAAGGACCCCGTCGGCGTCGCCCTGTTAGACCAAGTGGGAATCGACAACGTCGTCTTTGAGACCGACTACCCGCATTCCGACAGCACGTGGCCCCACTCGCATGAGGCCGCCATGGAACAGTTCGGACACCTCGACGCGGTCGCGATCAACAAGATCGCCCGTGACAACGCCACCGCCCTGCTCGGTTTGCAGCTGCCGGTGGTTTGACGGGCGCCGCGTTCGAGCGCTTCTTAGAGAAAGCGAAGGCCCGGTGTCGCCACGCGGAACACGTCCGTGGCCAGGGCCTGGCCGAGCTTGGCCGCGTCCCACCGCTTTTCCCCAGCGGATACCTCGGCCCCTTCGCTCCAGCCGTGCATCCAGATGACCCGATCGTGGATGGAGCGGAAGACCTGGCCGTTGACCAACCCGGATTCGTCACTGGCGAGCCAGGCAACCAGCGGCGAACTGTTGGCGGGGTCCATCGGCTGCCACTCGTCTTCGGGCACATCGTCGGGCTCGACCACTGGGGGGGCCGACGGCATAGTGCCGGTCAGCCTCGTGGCCCCCGAGGGCCCCACCACATTGGCCGTGACCCCGTAGGGGCGCAATTCCTGCGCCAAAGTCAGCGTCAGGCCCACGATGCCCGCCTTGGCCGCGGCGTAGGCCGTCTGACCGAAATTGCCGGTCAGCCCGGCTCCGGACGTGGTGTTGATCAGGCGGCCGGTCACGTTCTCCCCCGCTTTCGCTCGACTGCGCCAGTGCACCGCTGCGTGGTGCGAGCAGCACCAGGTTCCCCTCAGGTGCACTCGCACCACGGCGTCGAAGTCCACGGGGTCGAGATTCCACACCACGCCGTCGCGCACGATGCCGGCGTTGTTGACGAGAATGTCGAGTCGGCCCCATTCCGCGACGGCGCGCTGCACCAACTGCCCGGCCTGCTCGTGGTCCGCCACGTCGCCGTAGTTGGCGATGGCTTGCCCGCCGCGAGCGGCGATGAGGTCCACCGTGGCATCCGCGTCCTGTCCGCTGCCTTCCCCGTGCACGCTCGAACCGAGGTCGTTGACGACCACCCGCGCGCCCTGACGCGCCAGCTCGAGGGCGTGCGCCCGCCCGATGCCGTGTCCGGCCCCGGTGACGATCGCCACCTTTTCGTCCAACAGTCCCACGAGTACCTCCTCAGATTGCATAAAAGATACAACTTGGGAGCATGCGGGAGTACACGAAACCTTTCGGTTCCGGGCTCTCAAGCCGTGGCGCGTGCGGCCAGGTTTCCCAGATCGGCACCGGCGCCGGTCCGCTCGAACCGTCCTTTGTCGAAGGAGTGGATCGATACGTCGTGTCCGGCGGCCTCGCTCCTCAGCGCCGACACCGTGCACCGGTCCTTCGGACGTTCGGCGAAGGGGTCGTAGGAGTACCAGCGGCACGCGTTCTCGTAGGTGATGCGACTGAGTTCGCTGTCGGGCACGTCGACCGCGACCTCTGCCAGCTCCTCGGCCGCGCGCGGCCACGAGGAATCGGAATGTGGGTAGTCACATTCCCAGGCGATGTTGTCGAGCCCGATGAGGTGACGCAACGCAAGCCCGACCGGGTCTGCGATGAAGCAGGTGAGAAAGTGCTCGCGGAAGACTTCACTCGGCAGTCGCCCACCGAAGTCCTGGCCGGTCCACAGCCGGTGCATCTCATAGGTCCGGTCGAGGCGGTCGAGGAAGTACGGGATCCAGCCCGTCCCTCCCTCGGAGAGTGCGAAGCGGATGCCTGGGAACTCCTTGATCACCCGCGACCACACGAGGTCGGCCGCGGCCTGGCAGATGTTCATGGGTTGCAGGGTGATCATCACGTCGACCGGCGCGTCCGGAGCCGTGACCGACAGCTGGCCCGACGAGCCCAGGTGGATGGAGACGACGACGCCCTCGTCGCAGACCGCCTTCCAGAACGGGTCCCAGTAGTCGGAGTGAAAGCTGGGGTACCCCAACTTCGCCGGGTTCTCGGTGAACGTGAGTGACCGGCAACCCTTGGCCGCCACACGGCGGATCTCCGAGGCCGCCAGGTCGGCGTCCCACAGGACGGGCAGCGCCATGGGGATGAATCGCCCGGGGTACGACCCGCACCACTCGTCGATGTGCCAGTCGTTGTACGCCTGCAGGACAGCCAGCGCGAGGCCTTTGTCCTCGCACGCGGCGAACAGGCGACCGCTGAATCCCGGAAACGAGGGGAAGCACATGGAGCCGAGGACGCCGCCGGCGTTCATGTCCTTGACGCGCTCGTGCACGTCGTAGCAGCCGGGCCGCATCTCGTCGAAGGCGGTCGGCTCAATCCCGTATTCCTCCTTGGGGCGGCCCGCCACCGCGTTCAGGCCGATGTTCGGGATGACCTGGCCGTTGAACACCCACACGTCGGACCCGTCCGGCCTCCGATCGACCCGCGGTGCGGCGTCGGCGTAACGGGCGGGCAGCCGGCCCTCGAACATGTCGGGCGGCTCGACGAGGTGATCGTCCACGCTGACGAGGATGAGGTCTCCGGCTTTCATGGCAGCTTCCTTTCGAGTTTGCAAGGCTTACAGACATGTCGTCGCGCCGCCCGGGAGAGGACCGGCGTCGACGTCAACGGCGCTCGTAGGAGATCCCGGCCGCCTCCGCGTCCCAGGTGCTCGCGGTCACGCCCTCGTCGCGCAGTTCACGCTTGAGCACGCGACCGACGGGGCTGCGTGGCAACGCGTCCCGGAACTCGACAAAGCGGGGAAGCGCGAAATACGGCAGCTGATCGATGCACCACCGGAAGAGGTCCTCTTCGCTGAGCGCGACGCCCGCCTTGACGGTGGCGGTGACCTTGAGGTCGTCCTCGGTGAGCGGGCTCGGGACTGCGTGCACGGCCACGTCCACCAGCGCGCCGTGTCCCATTAGGATGCGCTCCACCTCGAAGCTGGCGATGTTCTCGCCGCGCCGGCGCAAGTAGTCGGCCTTCCGGTCGACGAAGTACAGATAGCGGTCCTCGTCAATCCTTCCGAGGTCGCCCGTGTGGAACCACAGGTTCCGGCTCGTCGCCACGGTCTCCTCGGGCCGCCCCCAGTACCCCTCGAACATGACGTGCGGGCGCTTCGGCCTGAGCACAATCTCCCCGTCGGAACCGAGGGGCACCTCGTTGTCCTCGTCGTCGAAGACGCGGACGTCAAAGTAGTCGTCGTTCACCACACCTGCGGCGTTGGGCCGGTTCTCGAGTCCGGGAGGCTGCCACGAGACCAGGCTGGCCTCGGTCACACCGTAGGCGCCGCTGAACGTCTCGATGCCGAAACGCGTGCGGATGACCTGGTCCACCTCGGGGGGCAGCGGGGCCGCGCCGAGGAGTCTGAGGGTGCGGTTCGCCTCCGGCGTGCCTGAGCCCGGCATCTCGGGGCGGTCGACGTCGTGGGCGAGCAGATACGCCATGGTGCCCAGCGTGGAGGTGACCGTGGCGCCGACGCGGTTCATCTCGGGCCAGAACTCCGAAACGGAGAAGCGGCGATAAATGGCGCCGCGTCCTCCGTAGAGCAGCGTGCCGATCACGACGGTGGTGAGCGCGTTGAAGTGGTACAGCGGCAGCGGCGTCCAAACCACGTCGTCTGCGGTCCGGTGCCAGCAGATCCCGATCTGGCGTGCGAGCGCCTCGTGATAGTTGTGACTGAGCATGCAGCCCTTGGACAGTCCGGTCGTGCCGCCGGTGTAAATGAAAGTGGCCAGGTCGTCCGGACGAACCGGTACCGCGCGCGCCCGGCCCGCACCCGCGATGACCTCCTCCCACCGGTGGACCACCACCCGGCCGAGGGAGACTGCCTCGTCCGGCCGGCCGAACCCGGCGCCGGTCGAATCCGAGTCCCTTTCCCCTGCGTCGTCCACCACGACGAGGTGCTCGAGCGCCGGGATGCCCTCGGCCACCGTCACCACCCGGTCGACCAGGCTCGCCGCAACGACGAGCACTCGGGCGCCCGAGTCCCTGAGTTGGTGCGCCAGGTAGTCGCCCTTGTACGCCGTGTTGACCGGGACGGCGACGCGCCCGTGCAAGACCGTGCCGGCCCACGTCAGGAGAGCCGGGGGACCGTTCTCGAGCAGGGTGGCCACCCGGTCGCCCGGGGTCACGTCCATCTCGTCGAGCGCCGCACCGAAGGCATCGGCGGTCGAGACGACCTGGCGCGCGGTGAGCCTGGTGGCCCCCAGGTCGAGATACTCGCCGTCGGGATCCGACTCGAGGCGTCGTGCGAACAATTCGGGGATGGTCGACTGCTCTCCCGGCGTCCAGATGCTGTCGGCCACGTCCTCGGTCATCCTTTCCCCACGGCGCAGATCGGATATTGTATGTAATTCGACGATGAGGCATGGCATCCGTGACTGACAGCCTGGCCAACCTCCTGTTGGACCATCCCTTCGCCGACGGGCGCGACCTCCTGTGCACCGTCGACGGCACCGTGACCGCCGGCGCGGCGCGCGCCGAAGCACAGGCCACCGCGGCGCGCCTGACCGAGGCCGGAGTCGAGCCGGGGGACGGCGTGGCGGTCCACCTCCCGAGCGGCCCGGAGCTCGTCACCGCCATGGCGGGGATCTGGATTGCGGGCGCGGTCTTCGTGCCGCTCAACGACCGCTCCCCCGAGGCCGAGGTGCATCATGTCCTCGACACCATCCGCCCGGCTGCGCTGCTCGGCGGGGACGGCCTGCGGCTCCTCGAGACACCGCTCCGCCACGACCCCGACGTGGCGTTCGTCACCTGGACGTCCGGCACGACAGGACCGCCCAAGGCGATCCTGCAATCCCACGGCGGGTACCTCGAACTGCTCGACCGCGTCCTGCGCCCCCTCCGTGGCGAGGGCGGGCGAGGCGACGCCGGACGCGAGCCGACCCCGAACCTCGTCCCGGTCTCGGTGGCGCTCAACGCCGGCATCTACAACGTGTGTTTCGGCCTCCGCGCCGGAGCTGGTGTCGTGCTGATGCGCCGCTTCTCCACCACTGACTTCTCCGACCTCGTCCACCGCTACGAGATCCGTTCGACCGTGCTGCCACCCGCCGCCATGGTCATGCTGACCGACGACCCGGCGGTGACCGACCTGTCTCCGCTCCGTTACGTGCGCAGCATCACCGCGCCCCTGTCCCTGCTCGCGGCGCGGCGATTCATGGAACGGTTCGGCGTCACCGTGTTGAACAGCTACGGGCAAGCCGAGGTGGGCGAGGTCGTCGGCTGGACGGCCGCCGACGCGCGGGAGCACCCCGAGAAGCTCGGAGCAGCCGGACGACCGCACAAAGGCGTGGACATCCGCGTCGTCGACGCCGACGGGACCGACGCTGCAGCGGGTGCGGTCGGCGAGCTGCTCGTCCGTCCACCTCGCATGGCCGCCGGTTACGCCGGTGGGGCGTCGCTCGGCGACCGGGTCGACGACGCCGGGTTCCTGCGTACGGGCGATCACGCCCGGGTCGATCCCGAGGGCTTCGTCTGGATCGAGGGCCGCACGTCCGACCTCATCAACCGGGGCGGGAACAAGGTCTTCCCCGAGCAGGTCGAAGAGGTGCTCCGGCTCGTCCCCGGAGTGGAAGACGCCGCCGTCGTCGGGCGGCCCGATCACCGTCTGGGCGAGGTGCCCATCGCCTTCGTCGTCGGTGACGCCTCCGAGGACGCGATGGATGCCGCATGCCGAGCCGAACTGGCCCCTTACAAGGTGCCGGCGGCGTACCACCGCATCGATGCTCTGCCTCGCAACGAGGTCGGCAAGCTCCTGCGCCGCCAGCTCGTGCCCCCGGGTTGAACGTCTCCCGTTCGGACCGCTACTCCTCGGTGTAGTCCGCCTCGCGGTCGCTGCGGGAGGGCTGGCGTCCGAGGCGCAGCGGGCTCAACGGCGCGTCCACCAACAAGATTCGGTTGAAATCGCGGGCGGCAGCGCGCTGGCGTTCGCGCCACGCGGGCCCGGCGCGCCAGCGTGACTCCGCCTCGCCCCATGCCTCCCACGACGGGATCGACCAGAGCACGAACGCCTCGTCGTCATGGCGCAACGCGGTCTCCCAGGCGCCCACGAGCCGCCAGCCGAGCTCACCGTAGAACGCACCCCCCTCGTCGCGCACCCGCTCGAGGAACTCACCGGCACGCCCTGGCTCCACGGTCACCTGGTCGTGCGCGTAGGCGACGCCGCCGGCGCCGGCCGCGCAGAGCTCCTCGATCGTGGGTGACCAGGGGGCCGGCGCCAGCAGGCGGTCGAGACCGCCCGAGCGCAATTCGGCGGCGGCCGCCCACCAACGCGCCAACTTCGGGTCCTGCAGGTCGGCGTGGTCCAGCTCATGGCCGAACGAGGCGGCCAGACCGCCCCAGCCTTCCTCCTCCCAGACGTTGACGACCTGGGGCCAGCGCCCCGTCGAGCCCACGACGCCCCACACCCCGAAGCACAGTTGCGCTCGCTCTTCCTGCGCGATCGGGCTCCAATTGGCGGTCATGTGGTGCATGTACCGGGCGCGGTTGTGCCCGATGATGTCGATGAACTCGTGGATGTAGACCTTCTCATTGGCCACGGTGGCGGTCCCCCAGGGGCGGGTCGGCGCGCGGTGGGCCGCCGCCGGAAGGTAACCAAGGATTTAATATAATATGCGATCTGTGCCGGAGGGCTCCATCACCGACGAGGGGATCGCCCGGCTGCGGGCACGGATCGGGGTCCCCGAGCCGCACCCCGTCCCGCCGCACTACACGAGCCCGGGTGTCGATTCCTTTCGCCACGTCGCGGAAGCGTACGGCGACGACAACCCGTTGTGGTGGGACGAGAAGTACGCCGCGCTGAGCCGCTGGGGCGGCGTGCTCGCTCCCCCTCCGCTGGTCGGCGGTGACTCGCTCATCGGCTTCGACGAGGTGACCGAAGTCGCGCCCGAGCACGGCGACCTCATGCGGGGCGACCCGCTCCGGGGCGTGCACGCCTTCTACTCCGCCAGCGCCCGGGAATGGTGGGCACCCTTGCGACCCGACCGCACGCTCAGCCGACGCAACGCGCTGGTCGGGGTGCTCGACAAGGCCAGCGAATTCGCCGAGCGCGCCGTCCACGAATGGACAGCCCAGGTCTTCCGCGAGGTCGACGGTCCTATCCTCTCGGCGCAGTACCGGCTCATGATCCGCACGGAACGTACCAAGGCGCGGCAGCGCAAGAAGTACGACGCCGTGGAGCTGCGCCCGTACACGGACGAGGAGATCAGCGCGATCGAGGAGCAGTACGCGTCCGAGACGCGACGCGGGACCCAGACGCGCCTGTGGGAGGACGTGGCGGTCGGCGATACCGTCGGCCCCATGGTGAAGGGCCCGCTGACCGTGACAGACATGATCTGCTGGCATGTCGGAATGGGCATGGGCCTTTACGGGGTCAAGCCGCTTCGCCTCGGCGCCCAGAACCGGGCCCGGATCCCGCGCTTCTTCCACCGCGACGACCTCAACGTCCCCGATGTGATGCAACGAGTCCACTGGGACTCCGAGTTCGCCCGCCGCAGCGGCAACCCGACCACCTTCGACTACGGCCGCATGCGCGAGACCTGGCTCATCCACCTCTGCACCGACTGGATGGGTGACGAGGGGTGGCTGTGGAAGCTCGAGTGCGAGTTCCGGCGATTCAATTATGTGGGCGACACGCAGTGGCTTTCGGGCACGGTGACGGACCACTACCTCGCCGAGGGACGACCCGCCGTCGACGTCGAGTTACAGGCGCTGAACCAGCGCGGCGAGCTGACCACCCCGGGGCGCGCCACGATCCTGCTGCCGAGCCGACAGTTCGGGCCGGTGCGGCTCCCCGATCCCCCCGGCTCCGGCCGCGCCCTGCAAGAGGTTCTCGAAGCAATCAGCGCCAGGTACGCCGGCGGGTGAGCAGCGACGCCCAGATGGAGGGTCCCTACCGGTCGGTGGAGGGCCTACGCATGACCCGGAGCGGCCCGGTGCTCGAGCTCGAGATCGACCGCCCGGCCAAGCGCAACGCCCTGACCGACCCGATCGTCCAGGCGATGATCGGTGCGCTGACGGCGGCGGGGCCGGACGAGTCGGTCCGCGTCGTCGTGCTGCGCGGTGCCGGCGAGCACTTCTGCGCCGGCTTCGACATCGTCGGGCGCAACGCCAGCGACGTCCGTCCGCGCGTCGGCAGCATCCAGCGGCGGCTACCCACGGAGGCCCATCGCCTGATCGAGCTGCTGCTCACCACCCAGACGCCCGTCGTCTGCGAGGTGCGCGGCTGGGCGGCCGGGATCGGGCTGCACCTGGTCCTTGCCTCGGACTTCGCCCTGGTCGACGAAGCGGCGCGCCTGTGGGAGCCCTACGCCCAACGCGGCTTCACGCCCGACACGGGTGGCACCTGGCTTCTGCCTCGGCGCATCGGCGAGGTCAAGGCGCGCGAGATGCTCGTGCTCGGCCAAGCGGTCTCGGGGAGCGAGGCGGCGGCCATGGGCATGGTCCATCGGGCCGTGCACGCCGACGCGCTGGACGCGGAGGTCCAGTTGGTGGCAGACCAACTGGCGCAGGCCCCGACCGTCACGATCGGGCTGACCAAGTGGCTCCTGCACGCCGGCGGGTCCGCGCCGCTGGCCGAGCAGTTGCAGAACGAGGCGCTCGCCATGGAGCTCTCGTCGCGCAGCGAGGACTTCCGCGAGGGGCTGGCCGCGTTCGTCGAGAAGCGGCCGCCTCGCTTCTCCGGACGATGACGGGCGCCGGTCGGCTGCTGCCCGTCGGACCCGACACTCCCCCCGAAGAGGTCCTCGCCGCCGTGCGGGGTTGGGTGGACGAGATGGTCCCCTCCGCCTGGGTGGAGGCGGGACGGCGGGGCGGGCCGCCCGAAGTCCGCACCGTGAGGACCCGTCAGGAGTACGAGGACTGGTACCCCGTCTTCGGCGCGTCGGGTTTGGTGGTGCCGACGTGGCCGGTCGCCTACGGCGGGCTGGACCTGAGCCCGGCCGTGGCCCGACAGGTGGACGCGGAGCTACGGCCCTTCAATCTGGGCCGCCTCAACCCGCTCGGCTTGAACCTCGCCGCCCCGGCGCTCTTCGCGCACGGATCCGAGGAGCAGCGGGCTCGGTACTTGCCGCCCATCGTGCGCAACGAGGAACGGTGGTGCCAGCTCTTCAGCGAACCGGGTTCGGGGTCCGACCTGGCGTCGCTGGCCACACGGGCCGAGCGCGACGGCGACGAATGGGTCATCACCGGGCAGAAGGTCTGGACCACCTGGGCGCATGTGTCAACCCACGCCGTCTTGCTGGCGCGCACCGATCCCGACGTGCCCAAGCGCGAGGGCATCACTTACTTCCTGCTCGACCTGCGCCAGGCGGCGGTGGACGTCCGCCCCCTGCGCCACATCGGTGGCGAGGTCGACTTCAACGAGGTCTTTCTCGACGGGGCCCGCGTCCCCGATGCCCAGCGCGTCGGCGGCGTCGGCGAGGGCTGGAAAGTGGCGAACGCGACGCTTTCGGGTGAGCGCCAGATGGTGTCGGGCGCCGGATCCGGTGGGGTCGACCGCATCGGCGGCTCCGGCGCGGACGCCCTGGTGCGGCTGGCCCGGCGCCTCGGTGCCGCGGGGCGGCCCGGCGGGTGGGCCAACCCCGTGCACCGCGACGAGGTCGTGCGGCTCTGGTCCGAAGAGCGGGTGCGGGAGTGGACGAACCAGCGCGTGCGGGCACAGGTCCGCTCTGGCCGATCCCCGGGCCCTGAGAGCTCCATCGGCAAGGTGCACCAGGGAGAGTTGAACCAGCGGATCCAGCTCCTGGCGGTCGACATGCTGGGCGCGGACGCCACCGCGTGGAGCGTGGCGGACGGGTCGGCGCCGACGGAGCCGGACGCCTGGGCGGCCACCATCCCCTACGAGTTGCGGGGCATGTTGCGGAGCCGAGCCAACACGATCGAGGGGGGCACGACGGAGGTCAACAAGAACATCTTGGGCGACCGGGTGCTCGGCCTGCCACGGGAGCCCGACCCTTGGCGGGGGGCGGCGTGGCGCGAGGTGCCTCGCAGCTGATGGCCTCCTCGCCTTCGTATTCGTCGCTGCTCGTCGAGCGGCGCGGCCCGGTCGGCTGGCTGGTGTTCAACCGGCCCGACGCGGGCAACGCCTTGGACGCGCGCATGCTCGACGAGCTGGAGGAGGCCTGGCGGGAGCTCGACGCCGATCCCGAGGTCCGCGTCATCGTGAACACCGGGGCCGGCCGCTCGTTCCAGACCGGGCTCGACGTCGTGCAGCTGGCCCGCGACCCCGCTGCGCTGCGGAAGCAGTCGGGGCGTACCAGGCGCGCCGAGCTGCGCATGACGGCTTGGCACAACGGGGTGTGGAAGCCGGTCATCGCCGCCGTCAACGGCGTCTGTGCCGGGGGCGGCCTGCATTTCGTCGCCGACGCCGATGTGGTGCTCGCCGCGTCGGACGCGCAATTCCTGGACCCCCACGTCTCGGTTGGCCAGGTGACCGCTTTCGAGGCGATCGCGCTCACCCGCAAGATCCCGTTCGAGGCCGTCATGCGCATGGCGCTGCTCGGGCGCCACGAGCGCATCGGCGCCGAGCGGGCGCTCGCGCTCGGGATGGTGAGCCAGGTCGTCGACCCGCCCGAAGCCCTACGCGACGAGGC
>DASZLL010000003.1:0-26197 GCA_035552395.1 Acidimicrobiales bacterium | reverse complement strand
CGCCAGTGGGGACCGTGGTCCTTGACCCAGCGGGAGCTCGAGGTGTTGCAGCTGCTGGCCGAAGGCTCGACGAACGGTGAGATCTCGCAGCGGCTGTACATCAGCCCGAAAACCACGAAAAATCACTTGGCCGCCATCTTTCAAAAGCTCGACGTCACCAACCGCACCCATGCGTTAGTACGCGCCGTCGTCATGGGTCTCGTCACCATCGAATAACAACGGCGCGCAGCCGGGTGGATATGGTCCATTCTGCCTATGGAACTGCGAGTCCGGCACGACGACAATGTCGATGGGACTCCAGCGGGGACTCGGACAACCGTCCGGGTTCTTTTGGAGTGAGAGAGGGGAAAAGCAAAATGACTGAGCTGTTTCTGAATGCGTTCTTCGCGGTCCGTGGCTTCCACGGCAACCTCCTTGAGCGTGCGCGGACCGAGCGTGGCGCCTCCATGGTGGAGTACGCACTGCTTGTTGGCCTGATCGCCGTTGTCGCCGTGGTGGCTATCGCCGCACTCGGTGGGGGCATCAAGGGCCTGTTCAACACCGCCAACACCTGCGTGGGTGGCCTTAACGGCACAAGCTGCTAGTTCGCTGCGGCTTGTGCCGCAACGAGCTGTGAAGGCATTCCCGAAGGGAATATTCCCCCTTCCCCAAAGGGATGACGGCTGGGCTGGGTCGGCGTATGCCGACCCAGCCCACTGTCGTTGGGGGCCGTTTTGTCGTGCTTCGTGGCGCAAGTCATGCACAACAACCCCAGAAAGAACCCAGAGTCTTTGGGTCGAAAAGACTATGTACTTCAAGGTCGTCGTCACCGATATTTGTACTTGGGAAACGACGATCCGTCGGTTCCTTTTGGGGCAATGAGGGGAGAAAAGGAATGCTCGGATACTTCATCAACGCGTTTGTCGCGGTTCGCGGTGCACATGGCGCGCTTTTGCAGCGTGCCCGCACGGAGCGCGGCGCCTCCATGGTGGAATACGCGCTGCTGGTCGGCCTGATCGCGGTTGTCGCCGTCGTGGCGATTGCTGCACTGGGTGGAGGCATCACCGGCTTGTTCAACACCGCTAACACCTGTGTGGGTGGCCTCAACGGCACCAGCTGCTAGTCCGATCGGCGGGAATACCGCCGGTTTGCAGAACGACGCGCTGCCTCACTGAGGCAGCCATGTTGCCGGGGGGCAACGGGGAGGGCTGGATCGATTCGATCCAGCCCTCCGTCGTGTCTCAGGGCACGTGCGAAAGGACCCGGGGGGTGAACTCGGGGTCGATGGGGTAGCGATCGGCCTGATGACTTGGCGGCGGTGCGGGCGGGCGTCGGCGCCGATGCGGGGCCCACCAGGCGGCCTCGCCCGCCAACTTCATGGCGGCCGGGACGAGCATCCCCCGAATGACGAATGCGTCGAGGAGCACCGCGAAGGTCAGGCCGACCGCGAAGAGCTTCATGAACGCGATCCCACTGGTCACCAGGCCGAAGAACACGATGCTCATCAGCAGCGCCGCCGCCGTGATGATGCGCCCGGTCGACTGCAGCCCGCCGGCCACGGCCTCTTCGTTGGTGGCGCCGGCGTCGCGACCCTCCTTCATGCGCGAGACGAGGAACACCTCGTAGTCCATGGAGAGGCCGAACGCGACGCAGAACATGAGGATGGGCATGGTGTCGACCAGCGCACCGGTTGGGGTGAAATCGAGAAGCCCGGACAGGTGGCCGTCCTGGAAGATCCAGACCATGGTCCCGAACATCGCTCCGAGGCTGAGCGCGTTCAAGACGAGCGCCTTGATCGGGATGAAGACGCTGCGGAAGAGGAAGAGCAACAACAGGAACGTCGCCGCGGCCACGAGGAGCAGCGCCAGCGGCAGGTACTGGTTGATGACGGCGGTGGAGTCGGCGAGGCCGGCCGGAAGCCCGCCCACAAGAACGGAGAAAGGCGCCGGATCGTGGCGGATGGTCTGCACGAGCTGGGTGCCCGACGCGGAGAGCGCGTTGCCTTGTGGGACCACCGAGTACCAGGTGCCGCCGTGGCCGGCGAACTGGGCCAGGTAGGAGGGCGGCGCGGGCAGCCGGACGCCGTGGAAGTAGACCCCCGACGCCGCGTCGACCCGCTGGACGTCGGGGAGCTCGGAGAGCCGGGCGGCGTAGGCGGCTTGCACGGCTGCGCCGGCGCCTCCCGTGCGTGGCGCGACGACCTGCAGCGCGTCGGTCTGGCCCTGCCCGAAGTCGGTGCGCAGCGTGTCGTCGACCTGGCGGATCTGGTTCGAGGGCGACAGGACCCGGTCGTCGAGGTAGCCGAGCTTCAGGTGGAGGAACGGCGATGCGACCACGAGCAAGACGGCGGTCACGCAGACGATCACGACGACGGGGCGCCGCATGACGCCCCGGGCCATCTTCGACCAGAACCCGTCGGCGGGGGGTCGTACCGACCGGCGCCACACGGTGAGGGCATTGATGCGGTGCCCGATCAGCGCCAGGGCCGCCGGCAGGACGACGAGCGCCGCCGCGCCCGCCAGCAAGGCGACCGCGATCCCGGCGTAAGCGAAGGAGCGGAGGAACATGAGCGGGAAGACGAGCAATGCGCTGACGGCCGCGGCCACGGTGAGCGCGCTCCCGGCGACGGTCCGGCCCGCATGCGCCAGGGTTTCCTCGAGTGCCTCGGGCACGTCCCGCCCGGTCGCCAGCTCCTCGCGGAATCGGCTGACCACGAAGAGGCTGTAGTCGATGGCGAGGCCGAGGCCCAGGACGGTCGTCAGGTTCACGGCGAAGACCGAGACCGGCGTGATCCCGTCGAGCACGCGCAGCGCGAGCAGGGTCCCGATCACGGCGACAGCGCCGATGGTGAGCGGCATCGCCGCCGCCACGAGCGAGCCGAAGACGAAGAGCAACAAGATGAGCGTCAGCGGCACGGCGAAGGCCTCGGCGCGGAGCAGATCGTGTTCGACCACGCTGTTCACCTCGTGGAAGGCGGCGGCGAACCCACCCACCTGGACCTCGATCGGGCCGGCCGCGTGCGCCACCGCGGCGGCGATGGCCGGCTCGCGCCGGGTGATCTGGTCCTGGTCGCCGACGATGCGACCCATGACCAGTGCACTGGTCCGGTTGTTCGTGCGCAGCACCGGTATGGCGTCGAGGCTCCAGTAGGACTGCACGTTCGCCATGTGGGGCTGCGCGGCCAGGAGGCGGGTCAGCGCGCGGCCCGCGGCCGCGACGACCGGGCCGTCCACTGTGCCGTGACGCGCGTGGACGAGGAGGATGAAGTTGTCCGATCCACCGTGGAACTTTGAGGCGAGCACGTCGGCCGCCTGGACCGACTGCTCCGACGGGGCGTCGAAGCCGCCTTGGGAGAGCCGGGAGGACACGTTGCCCCCGATCACGGCGGCGACCACGACGAAGAGGCCGGTCACCACCAAGATGGCGATGCGGTGGGCCAGCACGCCCCGAGCGAGGCGGCGCAGGCCCCGCTCGACGAAGGGCACGTCACCGCCTTCTGGCCCGGTGCCCTCGCCGTACCGCCGGTACCTACTCACGGTATGTAGTATTCTGAGAGTGTCTCGATCTGTCAAGGAACGACCGTGACCAGGTCGGGGACGAGGAGGATCGGTACGATGCGCGCCATGGAGCCGGCACGCACCCGTCGCGAGGAGTACGCCGAGGCCACCTACGAGGCGCTCCTCGACAGCGCGGCCGCGTGCTTCATGGAGAGCGGGTTCGCTGCCACCTCGCTCGATGCCGTGGCCAAGCGGGCCCGGGTGACCAAGGGGGCGATCTACCACCACTTCGAGTCCAAGAAGGACCTCTTCATGGCGGTGCTCGATCGTCAGGAGGAGATCAGCGCCCGAACCGTGACGCAGGCGGCGACGGCTGCGGCCGACCCCTGGACGGCGATCGTCGCCGCCTTGGACGCGTTCTTCGAGACGATCTCGGACCCCGTCTACCAGCGACTCTGCTTTGTGGAGGGCCCGACGGCCCTCGGGTTCGAGGACTGGTGGGCCTGCGGCGAGCGCTACGAGATCGAGGTGATCCGCACCCAGCTGGACCGGGTGGCCGAGGCGGGCGTCCTGCTGGTCGAGGACCTCGACATGCTGGCCCACGTGCTCTTCGGCGCCGTGACCGCCGGCGTGCTGGCCATGACCCGTTCGGCCAACCCCGAGCGGGAGCGGGACCGCTTTCGCACCGTCATGCTCCAGGTCATGGCCGGGCTGGTGCGGATGGAGGCATTCAAGCCACCATGGAGTGACGGTGCCGCTTAGGGCGATTTCATCGTCGGTTCACAGAACCGATACGGCGACGAAATAGGGTCCGGGGACACTGATTCCGACCCCCACCCCGGCGCAGCGCGTCCGGGCGGGGTAGGCACCAAAAAAGAAGGGGAGCACAGGAGAGGTCATGAGCTACCAGGCCGAGTACATCTGGATCGACGGGACGGAGCCGAGCCCGTTGCTGCGGAGCAAGACCAAGATCGTCGAAGACAAGAAGGAGCCCCCGATCTGGGGCTTCGACGGGTCGAGCACGAACCAGGCCGAGGGCAGCGATTCCGACTGCGTGCTGCAGCCGGTCTTCGTGTGCCCGGACCCGCTGCGTGGCGGCGACAACAAGCTCGTGATGTGCGAGGTGCTGCTGACCGACATGACGCCGCACCCGACGAACACCCGTCGGGCGTGCGCCGCGGCGGCCGAGAAGTACGCGAAGTTCGAGCCGTGGTTCGGTATCGAGCAGGAGTACACCTTCTTCCAGTACGGCCGGCCGCTCGGGTGGCCCGAGGCCGGGTTCCCTGCACCCCAGGGCCCGTACTACTGCGGCGTCGGCGGCGACAAGATGCCGGGGCGCCAGATCGTCGAGCGCCACACGCAAGCGTGCATGGACGCCGGCCTGGGCATCGAGGGCACCAACGCCGAGGTGATGATGGGGCAGTGGGAGTTCCAGATCGGCGTCCTGCCGCCGCCGCTCATCGGCGACCAGCTGTGGACGGCGCGCTGGCTGCTCTTCCGCATCGCCGAGGAGTTCGACGTCTACGCGACGCTCGAGCCCAAGCCGGTGCTCGGCGACTGGAACGGTGCCGGCGCGCACACCAACTTCTCCACGAAGGCCATGCGCGAGGACGGCGGCTGGGACGCCATCATCGCGGGCTGCGAGGCGCTCGGGAAGAACGTGGAGGAACACGTCGCGAACTACGGCATCGGCATCGAGACCCGGCTGACCGGTGCGCACGAGACCGCGCACTACACCACGTTCACCTACGGCGCGTCTGACCGGGGTGCGTCCATCCGTATCCCGTGGCAGACGGCGAGGGACAAGAAGGGCTGGATCGAGGACCGCCGGCCCAACGCCAATATCGACCCCTACGTCGTGAGCCGCCTGTTGGTCGAGACGGTGTGCGGGGACGCCGCCGGCGACTGAGCCGCCGAACACCTTGACCTGGTCGCGCTCGTCGCGGCAGATGGGGAACGTCGCTGGTTCGGGGCCGCACCACCCGGAGCCGGTGGCGTTTCTTTTTGCGATCCTCGGTTTGGAGGCTCGGCCGTAACGAGAACCCCGACGCCAATGCGGTCGAAACAACCTTCCGGACCGATCGCCGGCCGGCGGTCGTGGTGGAGGACTGCGCTCAGGTGTCGGGCTGGTCCGAGGGCGGGTGCACCTCGCGTGCCACCTCGCCGGGGCGAGGCAACGGGCCGAACTGCAGCGCGGCCGTGTCGCCCTCGATGAATTGGCTGGTGTCGCCACCGGCGTCGGCCATCTCGTCCATGCCGATCGGGCCCTCGGGCGCGCCGGCCAGGAATTGCTGGATGATCGGGTTGTCCGTGGCCACCATGTCGGCCTTGCTCGAGAACTTCACCAGGTTGGAGCGGAACAGGATGCCCATGTAGTCCGCGGTGCGCATGACCGACTGGATGTTATGGGTGATGATGAAGAACGTCGCACCCGTCTCCTTCTGCGCCGTCACGACCAACTCGTCGAGGTAGGCCACGCGCACCGGGTCGAGACCCGAGTCCGGCTCGTCGAAGAGCACGATCTCGGGCTCGGTGACCATGGCCCGGGCGAGGCCGGCGCGCTTCTTCATGCCACCGGAGACCTCACCGGGCAACTTCTTCAGGTGGTCCATCAGGCCGACGAGCTCGGCGTTGCGATAGACGAGCTCGCGGATTTCCGCCTCGTTCTTGCGTGTGTGCTCGCGCAGCGGGAAGGCGATGTTGTCGTAGAGGTTCATGGAACCGAACAGCGCACCGTCCTGGAAGAGGACGCCGAACTTCTTGCGCACCTCGTAGAGGCGCTTCTCGCGCAGGCCCACGATCTGGTCGCCGTCGACCCAGATCTCGCCACGCTCGGGCCGGAGCAGGCCCAAGATGTTCTTGAGGAGCACCGACTTCCCGGTGCCCGACGGGCCGAGGATGGCCGTGATCCGGCCCTTGGGGACGTCGAAGGTGATGTCCTCGAGCACGGTGTGCGAGCCGAAGGACTTGGTGACCCCGCGCAGCGAGATGATCGGTTCGCCCGGGGCGATCCAAGGGGTGCCGTCGGCGTTGGTCCGCGGGGTGCCGTCCGGGTTGGTGTGCTGGAGCTCGTCGAGCGGGACGGCCACCTGCTGCTGGGTATCCATACCAGGAGAACCTATGCCCAGGCCGGGGCTTGCGCCTACGCCAGGGACGGTGGAAGGAGGGTTAGCTGCCGCCGAGCAGGCCGGACAGGGCGCCGCCCAGCCCGCCGAGGAGCCCACCCGGCGCGGTGGTCGTCGTCGTCGTCGGGCTGGTCGAAGCGCCGGAGTTGCCTGTGGCCGGAGCTGTGGCGGTGCCACCGAGCAGGCCGCCGAGGCTGTTCAGCGTGTTGTTGAGCGTGTTGGTCAGACCCTGCGTCGTGTCCTGCAGGCCGGTGCTCAGCCCGTTGAGCGTGTTGCTCAGCCCGCTGGTTACGCCGTTCAGCGTGGTGTTCAGGCCGTTGGTCACGCCGTTGACGGTGTCGTTGAGGCCAGTGGTGGCTTGGTTCAGCCCGTTGGTCACCCCGGACGTACCCGACGACAGCCCACCGAGGAGCGACGTCGAGTTGGAGGGGCCGCCTCCGGTGCTGCCACCGCCGGTGCCCGACCCGCCAGTGCCGCTGCCGCCCGAGCCGTCGGCGCCGCCCGAACCCGACGTGTCGGCGGGCGTGTTCGGCGTCGTGCTGTTGGAAGCGGACGCGGGTGGCACGGGAACGCCGAGCGCGAGCCCCGGGTCGGCGATCGAGGCGCCCGCCGTCGGGGACGGCGCCGATGGCGAGTTCGACAGCGCGTGCGGTGCAATGAACGCAGCGGCGACCGCAGCCCCGGTGACGGCGAAGCCGGCGAACGCGTTGCGCAGGCCGCCGCCCGTGCCGCCGCTGCTCTGCGACGTCATGCTGGCACCGCGGTGCGCGGCGCGGAAGATCGTGCGGCGAACGAGTGCCCCGCCGGCGACGAGGAAGCCGGCCAAGGCCTCCTTCGATTCGGAGACGACGGCGAACTCGCGCTTGAGCGCCTGGCGCGCCCGCCACAGCAGCGTTTCGATCGTGCCGATCTCGACGCCTTCGTGATCGGCGATCTGCTGGTAGGTCCACCCCGACCCCTCGCGCATGGCGAGCACGTGGCGGTGGCGGGTGGACAGGCGGTCGAGGGCACGGTTGACCAACTCGCCGTCGACGGCCGCGAGAACAAGTTCTTCGGACGTGTCGGTGCCGACGACGCCAACCGGGTGCTGGGCGGTGAGCTCCATGTCGTCGGTCGGAGTGCTGCGCGAGCGCCGGCGCAACATGTCGGTGCAGATGTTGCCGGCAATGACCGTGAGCCACGGGTAGAAGCGCCGCTCGCCGGCGAAACGCGGCAGCGCCTTCCAGGCGCGGGCAAACGCCTCTTGCGCCGCGTCCTCGGCTTCGTGGCGGTCGTTCAGGCGGCGCAGGCAAAACCGGAGTAGCCGCTCGTAGTAACGGGCGTAGAGGTTGCCGAACGCGGCGGAGTCCCCGCTCTGGCAACGCTCCACGAGCGCGCGGTCGCGGTCCAGGTCGACATCGTCGCAAAGAGTTGTCAGCTCATCCTGGCGGAGCGCCAATGTTCCCGTCCTCCCCGTCCTCCGAACCTCTCCCTAGGAGGTTGGTCACATTATGGCTGCAACTGACCTATTTTTGAAAGCCCGCCACCAACAATTTATGCATAGGGGTTGCAGGCTTCGACCTGGGCTTGTTGGGGAATGACGACCAACAGACGTTTGGGGACAGGAAGGAATTGTCGAGGCGTTGCGTAAAGGGGAGGAGCCCGGCCGTGCCTGGAAGACTGCGCCGGTTCGCGGGCGTTCCTGTGGCATAGCTGAGAAGGGGCCGTGGCCAGGCACGGCTTCCGCAAGGTCAGGCCTGGAGCACCGTTTTTCCTACTGCAGAGTAAGAAGTGGATGGGGAACGGGCGCCGGGCCGGGCCGCGTCCTTGGAACACCTCGGAAGGGGGGAGACGTTGTCCGAACCGCGTGACATGACTGACCTCACGCCCGACCCGGCCTCACGTACCACCCAGCCCCTCAGCCGTGAGGAGATGGCGCGCCGCCTCGGCACCCCGAGCGGGCGGCCCATGACGGCCGCCGTGCTGCCTCGGCCGAGCCGCCCGCTCACCGACGACGGCAAGATCGCGACGGCCGTCCGCGAGACGGGCAACATGTTCGCCACCGCGTTCGAGGCGTTGCGCCAGGCGCCGCTCAAGGGCGTCCCGGTCTCCGAGTTCTTCGACCAGTGCTGGTTCCTCGCCCGCGTCACCACGCTGCCCCTCATCTTGTTGTCGATCCCCTTCGGCATGGTGATCGCACTCGAGGTCGGCTCGCTCCTCCAACAGATCGGCGCGCAGTCGCAGCTCGGCGCGGCCATGGTGCTCGCCGTGGTGCGCGAGCAGGCCCCCGTCGCGACGGCGCTGCTCATCGCCGGTGCCGGCGGTTCGGCCATGTGTGCCGACCTCGGCTCGCGCCGCATCCGCGACGAAATCAGCGCCATGGAGGTCATGGGCGTCAACCCGCTGCACCGCCTGGTGCTGCCCCGGTTGCTGGCGGCGACCGTCGTGGCCGTGCTCCTCGACGCCGTGGTCAGCGTCGCCGGCATCGCCGGCGGCTGGTGGTTCGGCACGCACTCCATCCACATCACCTCGAGCAGCTTCTTCGCCACGTTCGGCGAGCTGAGCCAGATCGCCGACCTCGCCATCGCGCTGTTCAAGGCGGCCATCTTCGGCTTCATCGCGGCGATGGTCGCCTGTTACAAGGGCCTCTATTGCAAGAGCGGGCCGAAGGGCGTGGGTGACGCGGTCAACCAGGCCGTCGTCGTGACCTTCATCCTGTCGTTCTTCGTCAACTTCCTCTTGACCGTCTTCTACTTCAACTTCATCCCGCAAAAGGGCATCTGATGGCGATCGACACCCCCGCCCGCCCGCAGCCTCAGCCCGAACCACCCCGCGAGCCGCCGGCGCTGGCGTCGGCCGGCAAGGCCGTCGGCGACCGGGCCCTCGGCTTCGGCAACTCCGTCCTCGGCATCTTCGATGACTTCTACGCGCAGCTGAAGTTCTACGTGCGCACGGTGCGCGCGATGCCCCGCGCGCTCCGTTACCCCAAAGAGATCCTCGTTCTCATGTCGGACATCTCCCTCGGGTCCGGCGCGCTCATCGTCGGCGGCGGCATGTTCTTCGTCGTCGTCTCCATTGCGTTCTTCACCGGGACCGAGGTCGGCCTGGAAGGCTTCAACGGCCTCCAGCAGATCGGGGCCGAGGCCTTCACCGGTGTCATCACCGCCCTGGCCAACACCCGCGAGATCACCCCTCTCGTGGCCGGCGTGGCCCTGGCCGCGCAGGTCGGGGCCGGCTTCACCGCCCAGCTCGGCGCCATGCGCATCAGCGACGAGATCGACGCCCTCGAGGTCATGGGCGTCAACAGCGTCGTCTACCTCGTCGCCACCCGGGTCTGGGCCGCGCTCATCACGATGGTCCCGCTGTACCTCGCCGCGCTCTTCGCCAGCTACCTGGCGTCCGAGCTCGTCGTGACCCGCTTCTTCGGCCTGTCGGCCGGGACCTACACCCACTACTTCCGGCTGTACCTGCCGCCCCTCGACATCTTCTATTCGTTCCTCAAGGCGATGATCTTCGCCATCCTCGTCACGTTCGTGCACTGCTACTACGGCTACAACGCCACGGGGGGCCCGGCCGGCGTCGGGGTGGCGGCGGGGCGTGCCATCCGGCTCTCGATCATCCTGGTCGTCGTCGTCAACCTCTTCATGTCCCTCATCCTCTTCGGCGGGGTGAACGCCACGGCGAGGCTGGTCGGATGAAGCGGCTCTTCAAAGTCCTCGTCAGCCTGGTCGTCCTGTTCGGGCTCGTCTTCGGGACCGTCGAGCTGGTGCGGATGGCCAACGGCGACTTCGCCGGCGACTACAAGCTGAGCGGGGTGTTCCCCAGCGCCGGCGAGGGCCTCCACCCCGGTTCCGCCGTCGTCTTCCGCGGCGTCCAGGTCGGGCGGGTCTCGACGATCACCCTGTACCAGAACCAGGCGCAGGTGACGCTGCTGATGGAGCCGTCGTTCAAGGTACCCGCGTCGTCGACCGCCACGATCGAGCCGGTCAACCTGTTCGGCGCCGAACAGGTGTCGATCTCCTCGCCGCACCGGAACTCCGACGCCGGCCCCTACCTGACGGCGGGGGCCACGTTCGC
The DNA here is from genome assembly GCA_035552395.1 of Acidimicrobiales bacterium. Taxonomy (GTDB): domain Bacteria; phylum Actinomycetota; class Acidimicrobiia; order Acidimicrobiales; family RAAP-2; genus Bog-473. The sequence continues at coordinate 15,540 of DASZLL010000003.1, read as the reverse complement.
CCACGCCACCAGCAGCGACGAGCTGGGCGACCTTTTCGCGGCGGCCACGCCGCTGCTGAACCAGATCAACGCGAACCAGCTGTCGACGGTGCTCGGCGAGCTGGCCCAGGCCTCGCAGGGCGAGGGCCGCAAGATCGCGGCGGGTATCGACGCCGGCACCCAGCTGGCCGGCCTGCTCGACAAGACGCTCAACGCCCAGATCCTGGCGCTCGACTCATTCGCCAAGTTCAGCCAGGCGGTCGCGCCTGCCGCCAGCGACCTCAACAACTTGAACGCGCAGGTCAACGCCGGCCTGCCGGGGTTCAACGCCGAGGAGGCGGACTACGAGAACCTGCTCAACACGCTGATCCCGTTCTCCAACCGGCTCGCCGCGCTGCTGTCGACCTATCACCCCGACATCGCGACGATCCTGCAGTCGGGGGACAACGTGTCGCGTGTCCTGCTGGCCCAGCAGGACACCATCGGTCAGGTCATCAACGGCGCCTACCACTACTTCCAGAAGATCGCCGAGGGCGCGTCGGGCCTGAACAAGCTGCCCGACGGCAGCACCTACGCGTACTTCAACACGTTCATCCTCTTCACCGACGTGAACAGCCTGGTCTGCAACCTGATCGCGCCCCCGACGGGCGGGATGTCGTACCTCGAGCCGCTGCAGCAGGCGCTGGCCGGCGCGGGCTCCGCCTTCAACTGCTCGTCCGAGCTGTCCACCTTCAACGCGCTGCAGTCGAGCGCCACCGCCGCGACGCCACCCGCCTCGACGCCGGCGGCCGCGACGTCGCCCACCTCGTCGGCGAACAGCGCCGGCGCGGCGGCGGCCAACCAGGTCTACGGGATCGTGGGCCAGCCCGATACGTCGAAGCCGACCACGCTCGGCGGGCTCCTCCAGCAGCTGCTCGGGGGGAACGGATGAGGTTCTGGCGTCACTTCCCCGCCTCGGCGTTCAAATTTGCGCTCTTCGCCCTCGTCTGTCTCGTGCTGCTGGTCGGCCTGGCCGTAAAGATCGGCAACATCTCGCTCTTCAGCAGCCGGCACACGGTCAACGCGGAGCTGAGCGACGTCACCGGACTGGCCGGGGGCGACACGGTCAACATCGCAGGCGTACAGGTGGGGCAGGTGAGCGGCATCGCCGTGCAGCACGGGCACGCCGTCATCGCGATGAGCGTCAACAACACGGTCACCCTGCGAAAGTCGACGGACGTCGGCATGCGCTGGCACAACGTCATCGGGCAGAAGGAGATCGAGCTCTATCCGGGCAAGGCGGGCGCCGTCATGCCCCCGGGGGGCACCATCCCGCTCAACCACGACGTGACCGACGCCAGCATCGACAGGTTCTTGAATTCGCTCGGCCCCGTGCTGGCGTCGATCAACCCGACCGAGGCCAACGCCTTCGTCGAGAACGTCTCGGGGGCGCTCGAGGGCGACACGGCGCAGATCAACCAGCTGCTCAACAGCGGCGCCGCGGTGTCCAACACGGTGCACGCCCTCGACTCCCAGGTCGGCTCCATCATCGGCAACCTCGACCAGGTCCTCACCGCGCTCGCCTCGCGCTCGGGCGACATCGACGGCCTGGTGACCAACCTGCAAACCGTGTCCTCCGCCCTGGCGTCGAAGAACACCTTGCTCGACAGCGTCGTCGGCAACCTGTCCCAGGTGGCCACCGACCTGGCCAGCCTGATCGGCAACAACCACAACACCATCACCAGCACCATCGACAACCTGCAGGCGGTGGCGGCCGACGTCCAGAACAACCAGCAGAACCTTTCGAATAGCCTCGGGACACTCGGTGCCGGCCTGGCGCCCTACATCCAGATCTCCCAGTGGGGGCAGTGGTTCGCCGTCGAGACGATCTACACCTGCCTCGCCGGTCAAACCGTGTGCCCCTACTACCAGCCGAGCAACCCGCCGCCCGGCTCGGGCCCCTTCGGCAGCCCGCCGTTGCCCTCGCCGCTCCAGAACCTGACGACGCCGGGGCTCCCGGACCCCAACGCGCCGACCACGTCGAAGTCGGCCTCGCCGCTCGCCGCGTCGAGCCTCGGCTTGGACCTCCAGGCGATCAGCGGTGCCGGCAGCACCACGACGACGACCTCGGGGGGCAGCAAGTGAAGGCCTTCACCGAGCGCAACCCCAAGGTCCTCGGGCTCGTCGGCGTGGTCATCATGGTGGCGGCCGTCCTCGCCATCCTGCTGCTGAACCGCAGCGTGTTCTCGTCGGGCTACACCATCGACGCGCAGTTCCCCAACGCGGCGGGCATCTCGAACGGGACGACGGTGATGGTGGCCGGCGTCAACGTCGGGACGGTCAAGTCGGTCAAGGTGCACGGCGATGCGGTCGACGCCCAGCTATCGGTGAACAACGGGGTCCAGCTGCCCCACGTCACGACGGCCGCCGTCGAGGTGGAGACGCTGCTCGGCGTCGTCGACGTGACGCTCAAGCCGGTGAGCGGGTGGGGCCAACCGCTGAAGCCGGGGGCGATGATCACCGACACGTCGGTGCCGACCGAGTTCTACCAGCTGCAGAACACGGCCCACTCGTTGCTGTCCAAGACCAACGCGAAGGCGCTCAACGACCTGGTGACCTCGCTGGCCAACATCACCCAGGACAAGCAGCAGCAGGTGGCCCAGATCATCTCGGGCCTGGGCGCGCTCACCACCACCGTCGACCAGCGCAGCGGCCAGGTGTCGCAGTTGATCGACTCGGCCAACACGCTGTCGTCGACGCTGGCCGGCCGGGACCAGCAACTGCTGTCGGTGGTGAACAACCTCAACACCGTGTCAACGGGCCTGGCGGCGCACGACCAGGACCTGTCCAACCTGATCAGCAACGTCGACGCCATGGCGACCCAGACCAACAGCCTGGTGAGCCAGGACTCGCCCGCGCTCAACTCGTTGCTCGGTAGCTTGCACGCCGACCTGAACGTGGTGGGCCAGCACCAGGAGGACCTGGCCGAGGGCGTCAGCTACCTCGGCAGCGCGCTGAAGGGCTTCCAGTCCATCGCCTACAGCGGCTCGAGCCCGGTGCCGTGGGCCAACATCTTCGTGAACCCGGCTTCGCTCACCCAGGCCCTCGGCATCATCGGCCCCTGCGGCACGCTCGACCAGGTGCTGAACCAGGTGCTCGGACCCGATCCGACGTCCTGTGACAACCAGACGGGACCCCTGCCCGGTGAGGGCTCCAACCCGGAGCCCGGCGGGGGGCCCTCGACGCCGAGCGTGTCGTCGACCACGTCGACGAGCACCGGCTCGACCAAGCCGCCGTCGGGTTCGACGTCAACGTCGGGCGGCGCGACCGGACCGAACTCCGGTCTCGGCGGCCTGTCCCAGCTCCTCAGCCCGCTGCTGCAGGGACTGAAGTGATCCGCCGCGTCCTCACCTCCAAGGTCTTCCGCTTCGCCGTGGCCGGCGTGGTGATCGTGGCCGGCGTGGTCATCGGCATCGAGGTCACCAAGGGCACGCCGACCTACCCGGTCAACGTCGTGTACACGAGCGCGCCGGGCCTCTTCACCGGTGCGGCGGTCGACGTGCTCGGCGTGAAGGTCGGCAGCGTGACCAACGTGGTGAACGTCGGCAACAAGGTGCACGTCACGCTGGCGGTCAACCAGGGGACCAAGATCCCGGCGTCGGCCTTCGCCTCGCTCGTCGCGCCCCAGCTGCTCGGGTCTCCTGACGTCGACCTCAACCCGGGCTACACGCACGGACCCTACCTGGCGTCGAACGCCACGATCGGAGAGGATCACACCGCCGTGCCGGTGTCGACCGACGAGGTCCTCAAGGAGCTGCAGCGCACGCTGAACGCCCTGAACCCCCACGCCGTAGGCAGCCTGGTCTCGAACCTGGCCACCGACCTCGACGGCCAGGGCCAGAACCTCAACAAGCTGATCGCGTCGGCCGCGGGAACGGTGCAGCTGCTGGCCGAGAAGGGCAACGATCTCGGCCAGCTCAACGGCACGCTGGGCCAGCTGACCGGGACGCTCGACACCGACACCGCGCAGATCGAGCAGCTGATCAAGCAGTACGACACGGTGTCGACGACCGTCGCCCAGCACTCGGGCCAGCTCAACGACGCCATTACCCAGCTGTCCGACGCCAGCTCCAACCTCGTCACCCTGCTCGTGCCGAACATCACGCCGCTCGAGGCCGACGTCGGCACGGTGGCCACGGTGGGGCGGACGCTCGACCGCAACCTGTCCAACGTCGACGCGATCCTTGCGAACGGCAACAACCTGTTCCACGGCGCCCAGCGCGCCTACGACGCCAATTACAACTGGCTCGACCTCAACCTGCAGCTCTCGCCCGGCGTCACCGGCGCGTACCTGGCCGGCCTGTTGCGCGACCGGCTGGCCGGCATCTGCCGCCGACTGGCGACCAACCATTCGAGCGGGCTGTCGGCGACGGTGCTCGCCACGTTGAACCTGTGCGGCGACCCGTCGTCGAGCTTCTTCGACCCGCTGATCAACGAGATCCCGACCCTGCTCAACACGCTCACCGGGCAGAGCAGCGCCACCACGGCGCAGTCCCTGCTGCAAAAGGGGCTCCAGCAGATCGCCAACGCGACGCAGGGTGCGGGCAGCACGACGAACACCACGCCGCCGGCGGCCACCACGCCGAAGTCCGCGGGCCCGTCGACCACCCCGACGACGGTGCCGCCGACGACCACCACGACGACCAAGCCGCCCTGCAATCTGCTCACCACACTGCTCGGCTGCAAGCCGAGCTCGTCGTCGTCGTCGTCGTCGTCGTCGTCGTCGAGCTCGAGCACCGGCCTGGGTGGGCTGTTGAGCCAATCGGGCACGGCGGCCCAGGCGAGCGCGGTGCCGGCCACCACCGCCAACGCCCCGAGTGTGACGGCCGCGGCCGCGAGGCCCAACGCGGCTCCGTCGCTCAGCGCGCCCGCCGCCTCGCTCCTCCCGCCGCTGCCGCAGAACAACAGGCAGTCCCAGTCCCAGTCCCAGTCCCGCCACGCCCACCGCGCCGCCCAGCGCGGCCTGTTCTCGCAGTGGGCCCACGACGTCGCGGGCTGGTTCTGATGCGCCTGCGCCTTCGCACCGCTGGCCGTCGCCTCCTCCTCGTTCCCGCCCTGCTCGCACTTGTGGCGGGCCTGACCAGTTGCTCGTCGGGTGGCGGTCCGCCGCAGCGGACGGCCACCGCGCTCTTCAACGACGTCGGGGACCTGGCCAACGGGGCCCAGGTGCAGCTCGCCGACGTCCCGGTCGGCTCCGTCAGCTCCATCGCGCTCGCCGGGAACAAGGCCAAGGTCTCGCTCACCTTCGACAGCAACGTGCGCATCCCCGCCGACGTCAGTGCGTCCATCGCGCGCACGACGATCCTCGGTGACCAGTTCGTCCAGCTGAAAGTGCCCAAGAGCGAGATCGGCCCGGGCGCCTCCACGGCGCCGCAGCTGGCCAACGGGGCCGTCATCCACAAGACGTCGACCGCGGCCGACGTCGAGCAGTTCGTCCAGGCGGGTGCCGAGGTGTTCGGGGCCATCTCGACGACCGAGCTCGAACAGATCATCGCGGCGGGCGGGGAGGGCTTCACCGGCCAGGCTGCGTCACTCAAGTCGTTCCTCGACGACCTGACGGCCGTCGCGACCACCTACTCGCAGCACACCTCGGAGATCACGTCCGCCGTCAACGGTCTCAACTCCCTGTCCTCGACGCTCGCGCCGGCCAGCGGCGCCTCTGCGACCGCGCTCGACAACCTGACCAAGACCGCCCAGATCCTGGCCCAGAACTCCGCCCAGTTCGAGACCCTGCTGCAGTCGCTCGACAATCTGTCGACCCAGGGCCGCAGCATCCTCGAGACCTACTACCCCCAGATCGTCACGCAGCTGCAGACGCTGCAGGCGGTCAGCAACCAGCTGGCCCAGCACCAGTCCGATCTGGCCGGCCTGCTCTCGGAGATCCCAGTCGCCGACAACGCCCTCCCGCAAGCGGTGCGCAACGGCTACGTGCAGCTCTACGAGAACATCATCGTCTGCGGCATCCCGGGATTGGGCTCGGACAACTCGCAGCCCGCGTTCTCCTGCGCGCCCAACTCGCCGGCGTCCACGTCGGGAGGCTCGGGCAAGTGATCACCCGCCGCCTCATCATCAACCTGATCGTCTTCTTCGCCGTGAGCTTCGCGCTCGTCGCATACGGGATCGTCAACCTCCTGGGCAACCCGCTCCAGAGCTCGACCGTGCTGACGACCACGTTCCCCGACTCGTCGGGGCTCTACGCCGGGTTCGAGGTGGAGCTGAACGGAGTACCGGTTGGCACCGTGAGTTCCACGGCGCTGACCAAGGAAGCGACCAAGGTCACGATGAGCATCAATCCGGGCACCAGCGTCCCCAACGACGTGCAGGCGTCGGTGCAGATCGCCAACGACCTGGGTGAGCAGGTCGTCAACCTGGTGCCCCAGCACGGCGGGAACGCGCCCAACCTCAAGAGCGGCGCCACCGTGCCCGCCCAGCCCAACCAGGTGCCCGCCGACGTCGGCGCTGTCGTCGCGACGGCCACCAGGCTGCTCCAGGCCATCCCGGCCAACGACCTCAACAAGCTGATCGGCGAGCTGGCCACCGCGCTCCAAGGCCAGGCCGGCAACCTGCGCACGCTCATCGATGCCGGCACCACCTTCTCCAAGGAGTTCGTCGCCTACCAGCAGCAGTTCACCGAGCTCCTCGCCAACGCGCCTCCCTCGCTCGATGCCGTCACCGCCGTCGCGCCCGAGCTGCGCCAGGACCTGGCCAACACCGCGGCGCTGGTGCAGGTGCTGGCCGAGCAGGGCAAGACGGGCCTGCACGACCTGCTGGCCAATGGCTCGTCGGCCTTCGCGCAGATCAACAACCTGGTGACGTCGCAGTCGGCCAACCTCGGCTGCGTGTTGCACGATGCCGGCGACATCCTCACCAACCTGGCCCAGCCGGTCAACCTGACCAACCTGTCGCAGGGCCTCGCCTTCAACACGTACTTCTTCGGCGCGGTGGACCACATCGCGGTGGCCGGCGCCGCCAAGGCCCCGACGAAGAACAGCCCGCCCGACCAGAACCAGGTCTTCTTGCGCACGCGCCTGCTGCTGCCGCCGATCCTGTCCGAGCAGGGCACCTCGTACGCCACGGCCAACCCGATCCCCGCCACGCTCCCCGGCGCCGGCTGCAACACCGTCTTCGGCCCGGGGGTCGGACCGGCAACCCAGCCCGGCTTCAGCCCGGCCGCCGGCGGCACGCTGGTCAAGCCGAGCGTGCAGGCGGCCAACGTCGAGCTGGGCTCGGGACCCACCGTTCCGGTCAACAGCGCCTCGTACCGGGTCCCGCGCAGTTCCGCCGGCCTGCTGCTCGCCCTGGGCGCCCTGGTCGTCCCGGTCCTCTTCCTGGCCTGGGGCGCCCGGCCGTCGCGCCGGCGCTCGAGGCGGCGCGCCTAGCCATTAGCTGTTCGGTTGAGGTCGACCGGTTGCCGGGTGCGGCCGTCGAGCGAGTCCGGCATGGGAGGATTTCGGAGGAGATGCACGTGAGGAGTCATTCGTGGAACGCGGTGTGAAGGTCGTGGGCGCGGTGCCCGCTGACGCAGACAAAGAGGACACGACCGACGACGAGGCCGCTTTGGAGAGCCCGCCGCTCCCTCCCACCAAGCGTCGTGCCGGCGGGCCCCCGCCCGGACCGAGCCGCAAAACCTTCCGCATCGCCGCCGTCGTCGCCGCGCTCGGCGTGGCCGGCACCGTGGTCTTCGGCGTCCTCTATTTCACCAAGAGCTCGGGCCAGGTCCAGGACCCCGCCGTGCTCAGCGCCTCCCGCTCGTTCCTCAACGACTTCTTCAACTTCACGCCCAAGACGGTGGACTCGGACTTCAACGCCCTCACGTCGATGGCGACCGGCAAGTTCGCCACCCAGGCCAACCAGTTCTTCAACTCGAACATCCGCAAGGCCCTCGAACAGGCGGCGGCGTCGGCCCGGGGCAACATCCGCTTGTTGGCCGTGCAGCAGGAGGGCAACCCGGCGGGGACGGCGTCCATCTACGCCGTCATCGACCAGACCTACGCCAACAACAAGATGACGGGGATCGGGTCCGACGTCGTCCGCCTGACCGCCGACCTCCAGCAGGTCAACGGCACCTGGAAGATCTCCAACGTCACCGTGCTCGAGGGCGCCACGCCGGCTACCGCCGGGAACTCGGGCAACTCGGGCTCGGGCTCGGCCGGCTCCTCCGTCCCCGGTCAGTGATGCGTGGGCGGCCGTGTCGATGCACCGCTGCTGCGAAACGCGGGATGGGGCGGAGGCACTTCGAGCGGACCCAATCGGTCGGCCAGCGCCCGCCGGAGTGACACCCCGAATCGGGCGAGTGGCTCGAGGCGATCATCGTCGGCGACTGCAGCGCCCAGGTCATCCAACGCCAAAGCGATGATCTGACGGAACGAGGGGAACACGAACCCCATTTCGGGCAGAGGGTGGATCTCGCCGCCCGACGCCGCCAACGCCAGCGGGAGGCGCCGATCGAGCACCCAGAGCACGTGGAACGCGGCCGCCCCCGCCAGGTGCGCTCGAAACTCGGTCGCATCGCAGGGCCACCGGGCCGCCAACCGGTAGGCCTCGAGCGCGCGCTCTCGCGCTCTCGCCGGAAGTGGGCCGGTGCACCAACAGGTCGGAAAGGTGGACACGAGGTACGCCGCGTCGAGCAGCGCGTGGCGAGCACCCGCACCCTCGAAGTCGAACAGGAGGTAAGAGCCGTCCGGTCGGCGAGCACAATTGTCCGGGCAGGGGTCGCGTGGAGAGAGGGCCCAGAATTCCCGGGTGTGGAGGCGTCGATCGACCTCCCGGGCGGCGTCCCTCACGTCGGCGCGCACCGCGACAAAGGGCTCGAGCGTCGGTCCGGCCGACTCGAGGAGGGCAGTCGCCGCCTCCTGTTCGATGGAGCCGCCGAGAGCCCGTCGACGAGACTCCCATCGAGGAAGCAGCTCTGATTCCACCGCGAATTGGTGCAGACGGCCGACGGCGGTCGCCCATCCGCAGAGCGCGACCTCAGCTGCCTCTGGGTCGTCGTTCAAAAGTGCGTCGGCGAGGCTCGTGACCGGGCCAAGATCCTCGAGCACCATCCATTGCCGATCGAGGTCCACGGCACGCAAGGCGGGAACGAGCCCACCTGCTCCGCCCAGCACGCTCAGGGCGGACAGCTCGTTGCGGAACCTGTTCGCGGGTGACCACGGATCGTCAGTCGTCGAGGCCGCGGCAGAGGAGGGCTGACCCTTGACGACGACGCTCGACCCGTCTTCGAGTCGGAGCCGAGCCACGACGGCACGACCCTTGCGCCCGAGGTAGGCCTCGACCTCGACCCTGGCGCGCAGGAGGCGGCCGACCTCCCGTTCGAGCGTCTCCGTCGTGCCCACCGACTCACCGTTCTCGCCGATGCCCCGCCTGTCAACCCGGGCTTCACCGGGTCCGGCGGGACGTCGGGGCGCCCACGACCTAACATCAAGCCTGGGCTGCGTGCGGGTCTGTGGTTGAAAGTCGAAGCCAGTCGCAGGCAAAACGACCCACGTAAGGCGACTTGTGGTCGCTGAGCATGGTGCGGCTTAGAAGTAAGCCCTGCCCGCCGCGTTCCCGATCCTCGGGGGCGGGCGGAGACGAGGCGATGCGCGCCACGAAGGCGCCGTTGGGTGAGGCGAACGGTCCACGTGATCGGGCGTCGAGCCGCCGGCGCCGGCGCGTCACCCTCGCAGCAGGCGAGTGTGGGGTCAAAGACCAGGTCAGCCGCACGCAGCCCCGTCGGATTCGCCCGGGCCGGCACCGGTAGGATCGTTGCGCCATGAGCGTGTTCACGAAGGTCCTCAAAGCGGGTGAAGGCAAGAAGGTGCGGCGCCTCGCCGAGCTGGTCCCCGACATCGGCGCGCTCGAGCCCGAGATGCAGGCGCTCTCCGACGACGCCCTGGCGCACAAGACGGTCGAGTTCAAGGAGCGTCTCGACAACGGCGAGTCGCTCGACGACCTGCTGATCGAGGCGTACGCCGTCACCCGCGAGGCGGCCTGGCGCGTCCTCGGCCAGCGCCACTTCGACGTGCAGCTCATGGGTGGCATGGCGCTGCACTTCGGCTGGATCGCCGAGATGAAGACCGGCGAGGGCAAGACCCTCGTCTCCACGCTGCCCACGTACCTCAACGCCCTCGACGGGCGCGGGGTGCACATCGTGACGGTGAACGAGTATCTGGCCTCCCGTGACTCCGAGTGGATGGGCCGGGTCCACAAGTTCCTCGGCCTCTCGGTCGGCCTCATCGCCTCGTCCATCGACGACCCGGTGATCAAGAAGGCCGCCTACGCAGCCGACGTCACCTACGGCACCAACTCGGAGTTCGGCTTCGACTACCTGCGCGACAACATGGCCCGCAGCCGTGAGCACATGGCCCAGCGCGGCCACGTCTTCGCCATCGTCGACGAGGTCGACTCCATCCTCATCGACGAGGCGCGCACGCCGCTGATCATCAGCGGTCCCGCCGACGAGGCGGCGCAGCTCTACTACCAGTTCGCCGCCATCGCCCGGACGCTGACCCGCGACGTCGACTACGAGGTCGACGAGGAGAAGAAGACGGTCGTGCCGCTCGAGGCCGGCATCGAGAAGGTGGAGACCGCCGTCGGGGTCGACAACATCTACGACGACGTCTCGGTCAATTACGTGCACCAGCTGACCAAGGCGCTCACGGCGAAGGACCTCTACAAGCGGGACAAGGACTACTTGGTCGCCGGCGGCGAGGTGAAGATCATCGACGAGTTCACCGGCCGGGCCCTGGAGGGCCGGCGCTGGTCCGACGGGCTGCACCAGGCCGTGGAGGCCAAGGAGCGCGTGGCCATCAAGGAGGAGAACCACACCTGGGCCACGGTGACGCTGCAGAACTACTTCCGCATGTACGAGAAGCTCTCGGGCATGACCGGGACGGCCGAGACCGAGGCCGGCGAGTTCGCCGGCACCTACGGGCTGCCGGTCGTGCCGATCCCGACCAACAAGGACATGGTGCGCGCCGACGAGCCCGACCTCGTCTTCAAGACCGAGGAGGCGAAGTTCAACGCGGTGGTCGACGACATCGTCGAGCGCAACGCGCTCGGACAGCCCATGCTCATCGGCACGGCGTCCGTGGCCAAGTCCGAACTGCTGGACCGCCTGCTCGACAAGAGGGGCGTCCGCCACGAGGTCCTCAACGCCAAGCAGCACTTCCGCGAGGCCGAGGTCGTGGCCCAGGCCGGCCGGCGCGGCGCCGTGACGGTGGCGACGAACATGGCCGGCCGTGGTGTCGACATCATCCTCGGTGGCAACCCCGAGCTGCTGGCCCAGCACGAGCTGGCCGCCGACGGCGCCGACCTCGACTCCGAGGAGGGTCTGGCGCTCCTCGATGCACGCCAGAAGGAAGTCGAGGCCCGCTGTCGCGCCGAGGGCGAGGAGGTCCGCAAGCTCGGCGGCCTGTACGTGCTCGGCTCCGAGCGCCACGAGTCGCGCCGCATCGACAACCAGCTGCGTGGCCGCTCCGGCCGTCAGGGCGACCCGGGCGAGTCGCGCTTCTACCTGTCGCTGGACGACGAGCTGTTGCGCCTGTTCGCCACCGGCGCCATGTCGTGGGTCATGGGGCGGACGCTGCCCGAAGAGGTGCCGATCGAGTCGAAGACGGTGGCGAAGGCGATCGAGCGGGCGCAGAACACCGTCGAGGCCCGCAACGCCGAGATGCGCAAGGACGCCCTCAAGTACGACGAGGTCATGGACCAGCAGCGCAAGGTGATCTACGAGCGCCGCCTGCAAATCATCGACGGCGACGACCTCGAGGAGCACACCGAGGACCTGCTCGCCGGCGCCGCCGAGAAGCTCGTGGCGGAGAACTGCCCGACCGAGTTCGAAGAGGACTGGGACCTCAAGGCGCTCGTCGACGCGCTCACCCAGTACTACCCGACCAAGTTCACGGTCGAGGACCTGTCGCAAGCCGCCACAACCGAGGACCTGGTCGAGTCGATCGTCGAGGAGGCGCTCGAGTACTACGAGCAGCACGCCGAGGCCATGCCGGGCGGCGCCGAGACGATGCGCCAGATTGAGCGCGACGTCTACCTGCAGATCATGGACGGCCGCTGGCGCGACCACCTGTCCGAGATGGACAACCTCAAGGACGGCATCCACCTGCGCTGGACCGTGCAGGCCGACCCCCTCAACGCGTGGCAGCAAGAGGGCTACAACATGTTCGGCCAGTTGCTCGAGGTCATCGACAACGACTACCTGCGCTACATCCTCCATGTCGAAGCAGTGCAGCCGGCCGCGTCGGAGGAGCCGGACCTGGACAAGGCGGTCTACGTCGCCGCCGACGACCCGGTGGCCGAGACCGCCGCGCTGGCAGCCTCGCTGGCAGCCGAACGGGGCGCGCAGGTGGCGCCGCAGACGGCGCTGCTCTCGCCGGCCGAGGCCATGGCCGCCCAAGCCGGACAGGCCGCCGAGGCCGGCGCCAGCAACGGGTCTGGCAACGGGTCCGGCCGCCGAGTGGCGAAGGCACAGGTCAAGCGGCCGAACGCCCCCGACCCCGACGCCCTGCGGCCGCTGGTCAAGGAGCAGCACGAGAAGGTCGGCCGCAACGAGCCCTGCTACTGCGGCAGCGGCAAGAAGTTCAAGTTCTGCCATGGCGCCGCCTAACGCCGCTGCGTCCGGCGCAGAGGAACCCCGCGACTTCACTTCCGAGCTCGGGGCCCTGGGCGAGCGGCTGGCCGAGGCCGAGCGCTACCTCGGGCGGGACAAGCTCGAGCTCCGCCGGAGCGAGCTCGAGGCCGAGGTCGCCCGCCCGGACCTGTGGGACGACGCCGACAACGCTCGGTCGGTCACCAAGGAGCTGGGCCGGGTGAGCGACGACCTCGACCAGCTCGAGGGCCTCCGTTCGACGGTCGACGACGCCATCGCCTTGCTCGAGCTGACCGAGGAGTCGGCCGCCGCCGGCTCGCGCGACGCCACGCTCGAGACCGAGCTCGTCGAGACGGTCGACGGACTCATGCGTCGCCTCGGCGCGCTCGAGCTGCAGTCGCTGTTCTCCGGTGAGTACGACGAGTTCGACGCGGTGTGCGAGGTGCACGCCGGCGCCGGCGGCACCGACGCGCAGGACTGGACCGAGATGCTGCTGCGCATGTACCAGCGCTGGGCCGAACGTCGCGGCTTCACCGTCGAAGTGGACGAGGCGACCGAGGGACAAGAGGCCGGGTTGTTGTCGGCGACGTTCATCGTGCACGGCCGCTTTGCCTACGGCTTGTTGGCCACCGAGCGCGGCGTGCACCGCCTCGTGCGCATGTCGCCCTTCGACTCGCAGCACCGCCGCCAGACGTCCTTCGCGTCGATCGACATCACCCCGTTCTTGGAGGACGTCTCGAGCGAGGTGGAGATCGACGAGAAGGACTTGCGCATCGACACCTACCGCTCGTCGGGCGCTGGCGGCCAGCACGTCAACAAGACGGACTCGGCCGTGCGGCTCACCCACCTGCCGACCGGGTTGGTCGTCGCGGTGCAGAACGAGCGCAGCCAGCACCAGAACAAGGCGAAGGCCCTCCAGATCCTCGGGGCCAAGCTGGCCGAGCGGGCCCGGGCCGAGCGGCGCGCGGAGCTCGACTCGTTGAGCGGCGACCGCGGGGACAACGCGTGGGGCAACCAGATCCGCTCCTACGTGATGGCGCCCTATCAGCTGGTGAAGGACCTGCGCACCGGCTACGAAACGGGCAACGTCGACGCCGTCCTCGACGGCGACCTCGACGGTTTCATGGAGGCCGAGCTGCGCCGGCAACGGGAGTCGGGCGCATAGGGGTGACCGGCGCCGGCCGCCGCTCCGACGTGCGGCGATCCGGGGCGGCCGTCACCCGACCCTCTGACCTGCACCGGAGCCGCTGACCCAGAACCGCAATACGGACTCACTAGGATGTTTGCGTCCACCCGACGGGGAAGTGACCCAAATTTCTCTCCAACCTTTCGCTGTGCCGATCTCCTAAATGATCCAATTTCAAAACGTCACCAAGACATACAAGAACTCGACCGTCGCCCTCCGCGACATCAACGTCGAGATCGAGAAGGGCGAGTTCGTCTTCCTGGTCGGCGCGTCCGGCTCGGGCAAGACGACCTTCATCCGCCTGCTGCTCCGTGAGGAGCTCCCCGACACCGGGCAGATCCTCGAGGCGGGCCGCAACATTGTCGACCTGCCCAAATGGCGCGTCCCCTACCTGCGCCGGAACATCGGCTGCGTCTTCCAGGACTTTCGCCTCCTGCCCAACAAGTCGGTGTTCGAGAATGTCGCCTTCGCCTTGGAGGTGATCGGGCGGCCCCGGCACGTGGTGGCCAACCAGGTACCGCAGGTGCTCGACCTCGTCGGCCTGTCGACCAAGCGCGACAACCTGCCGAGCGAGCTCTCCGGTGGTGAGCAGCAACGCGTCGCCGTCGCGCGCGCGTTCGTGAACCGACCGTTGATCCTTCTGGCCGACGAGCCGACGGGCAACCTCGACCCGCAGACTTCGCAGGGCATCATGCAACTGTTGGACCGCATCAATCGCACGGGAACGACCGTGATCGTCGCAACGCACGACGAGGTGCTCGTCGACAAGATGCGCCGCCGCGTGATCGAGCTCAGCAACGGCTCGATGGTGCGGGACCAAGCTCGTGGCGTGTACGGCTTCGATGGCGCGGCGCAAGAGCGCGTCGACGTGGCCGCGGGCGGCATGGGCTGACCTTCGCATGGCTCCGGTTTCCGTCGACTACGTCCTGCGCGAGACCGCGTCGAATCTCTGGCGCAACCGTCTGATGACGGTCGCCGCCATTTTGACCGTGGCGGTGTCGCTGTCGTTGGTGGGCGCGTCGCTGCTGCTGCGCCAGGGCTCGGCCAACGCGACGGGCACCCTGGAGCGGGGCACGAAGGTCACCGTGTGGATGGAGCCCAACGCGAACTCGCAGGAGATCAACGCCGTCAAGACCCAGCTGAGCCAGCTGAACTACGTGACCCAGCCCTGCGAGTACTGGGGCAAGGCCCGGAACTTCGCCGAGGCCCGCCAGCTCCTGCCCAACGACGTCTTCCAGGCCACCACCCAGGCGGAGATGCCGACGTCGTATTGGTGCGTGCCCACGGCCTTGAGCGATGCGGCCCAGGTCGTGCGGACCTTCAACGGGACGGCGGGGGTCCTGGCGGTGACGGAGCCGTCGGAGGCGATCCACAACGAGGAGACGGTGATCAACGTCATCAAGTGGGCGTTCCTGGCGATCGCGGTCGTGTTGATCGTGTCGGCCGCCGTGCTGATCCTGAACACGATCCGCATGGCGATCTTCGCCCGGCGCCGTGAGGTGTCGGTCATGAAACTGGTGGGCGCGACGAACTGGTTCATCCGAGTGCCGTTCATGTCCGAGGGTTTGTTACAAGGACTCGTCGGATCGGTGCTGGCCGCCGGCGTGGTGTGGACGTTGTACGCCTTGATCGACCATTGGGGTTCTGGGCGAACCACCAGCAACATCTTCACGGCCATCCACCTGACGAGCACCGAGATGATCCTGACCAACGTCGTCGTGGTCTTCGTGGGCATGGCCATCGGCACCATCGG
>DASZLL010000002.1:0-42760 GCA_035552395.1 Acidimicrobiales bacterium | reverse complement strand
T
The DNA here is from genome assembly GCA_035552395.1 of Acidimicrobiales bacterium. Lineage (GTDB taxonomy): Bacteria > Actinomycetota > Acidimicrobiia > Acidimicrobiales > RAAP-2 > Bog-473. The sequence continues at coordinate 42,759 of DASZLL010000002.1, read as the reverse complement.
CGGGTGGTGGTTCCGGCCGTCTTCGGGCGGGTTCGCCGCCGTCCCGGACGACCTCCAGTTCTACGTGACCAAGGCACCGGCCGGCGAGGTCTACGACGAATCCGTCACGCGCAACGCCGGCGGCGCGGTGCTCACCTTGTCGGGTCAGGGTGCGCCCGATGTCAGCCCCACCGGCCCCTTCACCCTGGTGGTCAACCATCTCGGCGACGGCCACCTCTGCACGCCAAGGTCGTACACGGTGGAGGGCGGCGGGGCCCAAGCGGTCCGCGAGCCTCCGCAACATCTCGCCTCCGGTGGTGCCATCGGGTTCACCACACCCGGGTCCTATCAGCTCAACACGATCACGGGCGGCGGCGTCTTCTACGTGCGCCTCTGCTGGGCGTCGAACGGCCCGGTGTCGCTCAACGGCTCGTACCTGAGCGCCCGCCTGCCGTCCGTCACCCCGTTCGGCTCCACCCTCGGTCGGCCCGGGACGCGCCAGCTGAACCTCGGGTCGCTCGACCAGGCGGACTACGCGGTCCAGTCGCTCCAACATCCCACCAGCGTCACGGAGGGTGGGTGGCAGTGGTCCGCCCGCATCTCCCCGTACGAGCCGCTGAGCTTCAACGCCGTCAACACGAGCGAGACGCAGCACGACAGCTACCAGGCGTTCCTTTCCGGCATCGTGTTCGGCGTGGCCGGCGGCGCGCTCGTCGCGCTGATCCAGGAATTCGTGGCACCGTTCCGGGCGCGCCGCGAGCTGCGCCCGCCGGAGCCCGGCGGCTGAGCCTCGCCGCGAAGACGTCTTACGGCGTCCCGAGCCGGCTGTTGTAGTCAGACATCGTCTGGTTGACGCTCGACTCCGCGTTCGAGACCGCCTTCGACGCCGCCACACCCTGCGTGTACATGGAGACCTCCGCGTTGAGCACGTCGGTGCGCACGTCGGCGTACGGGCCGATGACCGAGCCCGAGGTCGCCGCGGCGTCGACGCCGTTGTTGACCTCGTCGTACGCAACCTTGTAGCCCGGGCTGGTGGCCCATAGGCGCTGGACGGTCGCCGTCTGCGTCGATGACTTGCGCACGGGGATGTAGCCCGTGCCCGCCGCCCAGGTGGCCACGCTCTGCGTGTTCATGAGGTAGCGGACGAACATCCACGACGCGGCTTGAATGAAGGCGGGCGACCTGCCCGAAATGTAGACGCCCCCGCCCCCCGGTTCGATCCCGCCCTTGACCGACGAGCTGTAGACCGGGAACGGGCCCACGCCCAGCTTCACGTTGGCGTACGAACCCTGGCCCAGCAATTGGGTCACCGTGCCCAGGGCGGCCGACGTCTCTATCGTCATGCCGTACTTCCCGCTACCGATGCCGAGGAGGTTGTCGTACTGGTTCGGTCCGGTCGAGGGGTTCGTCGTGGCGTCACCCGAGCGCACCAGCTGGCTCAACTGGCTGAAGATGGAGTCGGCGGTCTTGTTGTCGAACACGGCCTTCGTGGCCCTGGCGGTTCGGCCATTGCTGTGGTTGACGAAGAGCTGGTTGGCCGAGGCCAGCCAGGTTTCGAGGTGCCAGGGATCGAGCACCAGCCCCATGCCGCTGCCCGCGGCCTTCAGCGTCTTGGCGTCGGTCAGCATCGCCGGCAACGTGAGCGGCGGGTCGTTCGGGTTCAGGCCCGCCTTGGTGAACGCGTTCTGGTCGTAATAGAGGATCGGCGCGGAGACGGAGAACGGCATAGCCCACTGCACGCCTTTGACCTTCCAGTAGGCCAGCGGCCGGGACAGAAAATCGCTCGTCGAGTACTTGGCCGCGTTCATGCACGACTGCACCGGCAGGAACGACCGGGTGTCGATCGCCTCCTGGGTCCGATCGTCCTCGAGCTGCACGACGTCCCCCGACTGACCGTTGGACAGTCCGGCCTCGTATTTCTGCCAGGTGTCGTCATAGCCCGCCTGCGTGACCAACGTCACGTGCACCTTGGACTGTGACGAGTTGAACGCGCTGACGATTCCTTGCAGGACCATGAGGTTGGCCATCGACGCCGACTCCCAGAACGTGATGTTCACGACGCCCTGTTTCGCGTTCAGGGCCGATAGGTCGCAACTCGGGAGACTGCTGGTCGCCGCGCCGGCCGGCGTGGCCACGGCGACCGCGGCGGCGGTGCTCACCGTCGCGCCGGAGGTGACGAACAACGCGGCGGCAGCGAGGCGGAGGACGCGGGCGGTACGCATGTCCAATGTCTACTTGACCGCGCCTGCAGTGAGGCTGCGCACCAGCTGCTTTTGGAAGATGAGAAGCAGGATCACCAGCGGGACGAACGCGATGACCGCGCCCGCGAGCGACACCGGGATCTGCGAGACCTGGGTGCCGAGGAGCTGCTTCAGCCCGATCTGCACGGTGTCGAGCGGTGTCGAACCGCCCGTCGAGACGAGCGGCCAGAGGTACTGGTTCCAGGCGCCGAGGAACGAGAACACGGCAAGGGCGGCCAGGGAGGGGCGGGCCAGGGGCACCGCCACCCTCGTCATGAAGCGCAGGTGCCCGTACCCGTCGAGCTGCGCTGCCTCCTGTAGGTCGCGCGGGATCTGCAAGAAGGCCTGGCGAAGCAGGAAGATGCCGAAACCCGTCGCCAGGAAGGGGACGGCCAGGCCCTCGTAGGTGTTGAACCAGTGGAACGCGGTGACCGTGTCGAGGTTCGTGATGAACGTGACCTCGAGCGGGATCATGAGCGTGGTGAGGCACACGACGAAGAGCGTGCGCTTGAACGGGAAGCGCAGGAAGGCGAACGCGTAGGCGGCCAGGATCGAGGTGATCAGCTGCCCGGCCACGACGATCGCGGTCATGATCGCCGAGGTCGCCATGTACTTGGACAGCCCACCGGTCGTCCAGGCCGTCACGTAGTGGTGCCATTGCGGGCTGGTGGGCCACAGCGGCGGCGGCTGCTGCACCAGCTGGTCGGGGATGAGCAGCGAGTTCGCGATCGTCACGTAGATCGGGAACAGGATGATGAGCGCGAAGACGGTCAAAAGGGCGTAGCTGCCGAGCGTGCGCAATCGCCGGCGCGGCCGCCGGGGCCGCGGGGCGGCGGACGCCGGCTCGGGCGGCGGCCGCTCGGGAGGGGGCGCCTCGGACGCGGCCGGCGACGGCTCTTCGTGCCGGAGGTCCTTGACGACGAACGTGCTCGTGGTCTTAGCGGGCATAGCTCACCCTCCGCTCCAAGAAGCGCAGCTGCAACAGGGTGAGGGCCAGCGTGATGAGGAACAGGACGGTGGCCATGATGGCGGCCGCGCCCGGGTTGTTCTCGATCTGCAGCGTGTTGACGATCTCGTAGATGAGGACGTTCGTGTGCAGGCGCACCGTGTTCTGCGGGCCAATCAGGATGTCCACGGCGCCGAAGGCCTGCATGGCGTAGATCGTGCTCACGACGAGCGCGAAGAAGATGGTGGGGGAGAGCAGCGGCACCGTCATGCGCCAAAAGCGCGACCAGGCGTTGGCGCCGTCGATCTGCGCCGCCTCGATGAGCTCGTCGGGGACCGACGACAGCCCGGCCGACATGATGATGAACGACAGGCCGAGAAACTGCCAGATCGTGATGATGGCGACCGACGGCAGGGCCCACGTCGTGCTCTCGAGGGCGGGCGGGATCGGGTTGAGGCCGAGCCAGGGGAGCAGGCCGACCACGGGGTTGAGCAGCGTGCCGAAGACGACCGACGCCACCGCGACCGACGAGACCACGGTCGAGGAGAAGATGATCCGGTAGACGGCCATGCCCTTCAACTTGCGGTGCGCCAACACGGCCAGGGCGAGCCCGAGGACCAGGCTGATCGGCACCACGAACACCACGAAGATCACCGTGGTGAGCAGGCTCTGCGTGAACTGCGTCGACGAGATGGTCGGCCAGATCTGATGCAGCCCGACGTAGTGCGCCGGCAGCCCCGGCACCGGCGGGGTCTGGTACAGCATGAGCTTGAAGTTGCGGAAGAAGGGATAGAAGGAGAAGACCCCGAACAGCGCCAGCGCCGGCAGGAGCAGCAGGTACGCCAGCGCCGCCTCCTTGCGCAGCCGCCGGCGCAGGCCATGCCGGGGCTCGGGTGCCACCTGCGCGGCCATCGCTTCTTCCGCCGGCTGGCCCGGGACGGCCGCGGCGACCGTGGTCACGCCGGCCCCAGCCGGACCCCGGTGGCCACGTCGAAGAGGTGGTAGGCCGGCGGGTCGGGGTCGACGGCGATGCGCACGGCCTCGCCGATCGCCGGCTTGGCCGCCGAGGCGCGCTGGCGCACGATCAGGCGCGTGCCCGTCTCGGTGGTGCAGATCACGTGCGTCTCCGCGCCGAGCAACTCGACGATGACGACGCTCGCCGCGATCACCCCGTCCGGACTCAGGTGCACCGCCTCGGGGCGCAGGCCGAGCACGACGTCGGGGCCCGCCCCGCGCACCCTGTCCGCCACCTCGAGGGGCAGCGGCACCGAGGCGCCCGGGAACGCGACGCAGAGTGTGCCCCGCCCGGAGCCGAACGAACCTACCCCGACCCCGGCCGGGGCGTCCGGCGGACCGCTCTCCACCAGCATCCCCTCAATCAGGTTCATGCCCGGGCTCCCGAGGAAGTGCGCCACGAACCTGTTGGCCGGGCGCGCGTAGAGGTCCTCGGGCGGCGCGACCTGCTGCAGCTTCCCCTCGCTCATGACGGCGATGCGGTGCCCCATCGTCATCGCCTCGACCTGGTCGTGCGTGACGTACAGCGTGGTCGTCGCCAGGCGGGCCTGCAGCTCGACGATGTCGGCCCGGGTCTGGACGCGCAGCGCGGCGTCGAGGTTCGACAGTGGCTCGTCCATCAGGAAGACCCGCGGCTCGCGCACGATGGCCCGGGCCAGCGCGACCCGTTGACGCTGGCCGCCCGAGAGCTGCGCCGGCTTGCGCCCGAGCAACGGGGTGAGCCCGAGCGTCTCGGCCGCCCGCTTCACCTTGTCGCCCCGGTCCTCCTTGTCCACGCCGCGCTGGCGGAGTGGGAACTCGATGTTCTTCCACACCGTCAAGTGCGGATAGAGGGCGTAGCTCTGGAAGACCATGGCCACGTCACGGTCCTTGGGGTCGACGTCGTTCACCACGCGCTCGCCGATGGTGACCGTGCCCTCGCTCACCTGCTCGAGGCCGGCCACCATCCGCAGCGCCGTGGTCTTGCCGCACCCCGAGGACCCGAGCAACACGAGCAGCTCGCCATCGGAGACCGTGAGCGACAGGTCGTCGACAGCGGTGGTCTCGCCGAAGCGCTTGGTGACCCCCTCGAAGCTGACCTTTGCCAATCGTGTTCCTCCCCGCCGCGACGCCGGTTTCCCAGTCGGTCAGCCGCACGGTAGTTGGGCCTTCCGGCGTCGGCACGAGCTCGCCGCCGTCCTGTCCCGGCCCCAGCCCCCGTGAAATCCGATCTGGGAGCCGCCCCCCGCACACGCGCGGTTGAGCGGAGGTCGCGCAGCTTTCGGGCGTAGACACACCACATCGCCGCCCGGCTTGCCGGGAGGCCCGTCAACACACGGCATCGGCGCTGGCTCCCCGAGAGGCCCGCCCTCGCCGCCAGAGAGCGGCTCAGTCCCCGCTCAGGTGGCCGGTATCTTCCAGCCCATCCCCTCAGCGATCTCCTTGCACGTCGGGCACAGGCCGTAGCGCTTGGGGTCGCGCCCCGGCACCCATTCCTTGCCGCACAGCGCCCGCACCGCCGTCGAATTCACGATGCCCTCGACGACGCTGGGCCCGGCCGAGACGAACTCGCCCTTTTTCTCGCCTTCCTTGGGCGTGTAGCCCTCCAGCACGATGTGGGCCATGCGGTCGTGGTCGCCCTCGTCGAGCTCGGGCCGGGATCGGGCGGGCGCCAGCGTGGTGGCGCCGGACTCCTCGGGGGCCATCGACGCGCTGACGGAGAGATCCACGTCCCTAGGCTAGATCCCTTCTCTTTTGGCGGCTCCGCCGGGTCACCCCGCCGGGACCGCCGGACTCCGAAACGGGCGCCTGACCAGGTCCTCGTCAGGCCCGACGCCCGGGGGAACAAGTCCCGAGGGGAAATGGTTTACCAATCAGAGGAATTCGTACTTACGTCATTACGTACGAACCGACAGAAGGAAAATCCGATGACGAACGAGAACTTGACACTCCCGTTGCTCCCCCTCACCTCCGGTGTGGTGCTGCCCGGGATGGTGTTCACCATGGCGCTCGAGTCCGATGAGGCCCGGGCCGCCGTGGAGTCCGCCCGCTCTGCCGGCGGACGTTTGCTGCTGGTGCCCCACATCGACGGCCGCTTCGCCAAGGTCGGCGTCGTCGCCGAGGTGATGGAGGAGGGCGACCTGCCCGGCGGGACACCCGCCGTGGCCATCAAGGGCGACCACCGCGCCGTCATCGGGACCGGTGTCCCCGGGACCGGCAACGCGCTCTGGGTGGAGGCCGAGGCCCTCACCGAGCCCGAGGCCACTTCGGCCGCCAACGAGTTGGCCCGCGAGTACCGCGCCGTGCTCGAGAACATCCTGCACACCCGCGGTGCCGGGCGCATCGCGGCCCAGTTGCGCGATATCACCGAGCCGGGACTGCTGGCCGACGTGGCTGGCTATTCGCCCGACCTTTCCCTGATCCAAAAGGTCGAGGTGCTCGAGACGCTCGACGTCGAGGCGCGGCTTCGCCTCGTCCTCGGTTGGGCGCGTGACACCCTCGCCGACCTCACGTTGCGCGAGAAGATCAAGACCGACGTCGAAGAGGGCATGGAGAAGACGCAGCGCGAGTTCTTGTTGCGGCGCCAGCTCGATGCCATCCGCAAGGAGCTCAACGGGCTCGACGGCGACAAGGACGGTGAGGACCCCGACGACTACCGGGCCAAGCTCGAGGCACGCGACTTGCCCGAGCACGTCCGCAAGGCCGTCGAGCGCGAAGTCGACAAGCTCGAACGCACGAGCGACCAGAGCCCCGAGACGGGGTGGATCCGCACGTGGCTCGACACCGTCCTCGAGCTCCCCTGGGGTGAGGAGTCGGAAGACCGGCTCGACATCGCAGAGGCGTCGCGCATCCTCGAGGCCGACCACGACGGGTTGGAGGACGTGAAGGAGCGCATCCTCGAGCACTTGGCCGTGCGCAAGCTGCAGGCCGAGCGGGGCCTCGCGCCCGTGGACGGGCGCGGCTCGGGGGCCATCTTGGCCCTCGTCGGTCCCCCCGGCGTCGGCAAGACCTCGCTCGGGGAGTCCGTGGCCAACGCGCTCGGTCGCAAGTTCGTTCGCGTGTCGCTCGGCGGCATCCGTGACGAGGCCGAGATCCGCGGTCACCGCCGCACCTACGTCGGCGCCCAGCCGGGCCGCCTGGTGCGCGCGTTGCGCGAGGCCGGGACGATGAACCCGGTGATCGTGCTCGACGAGGTCGACAAGATCGGGACGGACTACCGGGGCGACCCCTCCTCGGCCTTGCTCGAGGTGCTCGACCCGGCCCAGAACCACACGTTCCGTGACAACTACCTCGAGATCGACCTCGACCTTTCGCGGGTCCTGTTCATCGCGACCGCGAACGTCAGCGAGACGATCCCCGGACCGTTGCTCGACCGCATGGAAGTCATCCGGATCGACGGCTACACCGAGTCCGAGAAGGTCTCCATCGCCAAGCACCACCTCATCCGCCGGCAGATCAATCGGGCTGCGTTGCGTGAGGACGAGGTGCAGATCGACGACGAAGCGCTGCGCGCCATCGTCGCCGACTACACCCGGGAAGCGGGCGTGCGGAACCTCGAGCGTGAGCTCGGCAAGCTGTTGCGCAAGGTGGCCACGAAGCTCGCTTCCGGTGAGCGCACGGCCCCGGTTGTCGTCGAGAAGGACGACGTGCGGACCTGGCTGGGCCGGCCGCACTTCTACTTCGAGGCGGCGGATCGCACCAGCGTCCCCGGCGTGGTCACCGGCCTCGCCGTCACGGGCGCCGGCGGCGACGTCCTCTTCGTCGAGGCGAGCGTGTCCGACGGGCCCGAAGGCCTGACCTTGACCGGTCAGCTGGGCGACGTCATGAAGGAGTCGGCGGAGATCGCCCTCTCCTATGTGCGATCGCACGCCGAAGAGCTCGGGATCGACCCGACGTCGTTCGCCGGCAAGCGCTTCCATGTGCACGTCCCCGCCGGGGCCGTGCCGAAGGACGGGCCGTCGGCGGGTGTCACGATGACGACTGCGCTCGTCAGCCTGTTGCGCGACGTCCCGGTGCGTTCGGTCGTCGGCATGACCGGTGAGGTCACGCTGCAGGGACGGGTGTTGCCGATCGGCGGCGTCAAGCAGAAGGTGCTGGCCGCCCACCGGGCCGGGCTGACCGAGGTCATCCTGCCCGAGCGCAACGGCCCGGACCTCGAGGACGTCCCCGAGGAGGTCCGCGACGTCATGACGTTCCACTTGGCCGCCACCATCGCCGACGTGCTCACCCCGGCTCTGTCCGGGGCGGGCGCGGCGGCGCCGGCCGCCGAGACCTCGCTGGGCAACGCGGCCTGATTCGGGCAGACTGGCGCACATGGACGACAAGGACATCGTGAGGCGGATCAGCGAGCTGGCTGCCGAGGAGCAGAAGCTCGAGGAGGCCCACGTCGGCGAGGGGCTCGACAACGACGAGCTCAAGCGCAAGCACGACCTCGAGACCTCCCTCGACGAGATGTGGGATCTGCTGCGCCAGCGCCGCGCCAAGCGCAGCGCCGGCCAGGATCCCGACGCCGCGGCGCAGCGCTCCGCCGACACGGTCGAGGGCTACCTGCAGTAGTGGTGCCGCCGGGCTGCGCTCAGCAGCCCGACCGAGTCATCGGGCGGCCAACATCCCGGGTTCACGGGCGTGATTGAACACGTCGTCAATCAGCAAGCACAGGATTGCCGCCTCGGCTGTGCAGCAGTGAGGAGGCGATCGATCGTCGGGTCAGCTGCCCCCGGCCTCGGTCAAAAGGGCCTCGACATCGACCAGACAGGATGTCGGCGGGTTGATTGCCAACGCCGTCGCCAATGGCGCCAAGGCATTGGCGAGCTGGGACTCGGCAGCCAGGAACTTCGAGCGGTCCGCGGTATAGAGCGGCGACAGCAGGTTGAACCCCTCGTTCTCGAAGTTCTCGAGCTGCGTCACCAGCGGAGCGAGCGCGGGCGCGACCGCGCCATACGCATTGGCGAAGGCCACGAGGAACGGCCCGACCGTTTGGAGGAACGGCTGGAAGAGCGGCGCCAGGGCGAAGGCTTCGGACGAGAACGGCCCGAAGAGGGGGGCAAAGGGAATGAGCGACTGCAGTCCGCCGGGATCGGCCGGCGCGGCGAGGGGATACGGGCAGCTGGGCAGATCCGAGGCCGTCCCGGTCCCGCCTGGAACCGAGGGGGCGCTCGGCGCGGTGGCCGCCGTCGTGACCGGAGCGAGAGCCGCGGACGCAGTGGCGGTCGCCGGAGGCGTCGTCACCCCCGGGACCAGCGCGGTGGCGGCACTCGTCACGGGGTCGGTCGGCGCCACCAGGAAAGGCGAGGTCGCCGCGGACGAGACGGGTGTCGAGGCCGGGGTCGCTGCCACCGACTTTTCCTTGACCACGGTCGTGTGCTTCGTGACCGTGGTGCGCACCGTCACCGTGCCTCCGCCGCTCACCGCGAAGGCGGCCAGCGCGGTAACGGCGCCGACAGTCACGACGCCCGAGGCGAGCCGCGTGACGCGCCAGCGCGCCGGCTGGTCGGCCAGCGCCATCAGGCGTGTCCCGGCGACGTCGCCCAAATATTGTTACAGCGCTCGCACACCTCGGTCGGCACCATGCCGACTTTCATGAGGATGGCGAAGACCTTGCACCCGAGGCAAAGCCCGAAGGTGGCCTCGAGGAACGCTGCGCTCGCCATCAGGCCCAGCATGATCTGCGCCGCGCCCCAGTAGCCCAGAACCGTCAGCACGAGCGCCGTCGTCGAGAACGCGAGCCCCATTCCTTGCGCAAACCGCTTGGGCGGGCCCGCCACCGGGCGCTCGGCAATCGCCAGGCGCGGGGTGATCACCCGGGTGACGAGCTGGCCGAGCGGGCTCAATGTGGGTCCTGAAAGGACGCGGGCGACGAACCCATACACCAGCACCGCAGTCGCCAACTTGAGGTCGAACGCGATCGTGAGCACCGACATGACGACGACGCCCGCAGCGACCAGCCGGGCCGACACCTCGTTCACCGGATTGGGGAACGAAAAGATCTGGTGGAGTCGCGAAGGCGGGGCGGCCTGGGTCTTTGGTTGGGACTGCGTGGTCATCGTGTTGCGCCTTTCAAGTCGCCGGCCCGGCGTGGCGCGCGCGGCGCAGCGCTCGCTCGGACAAGAAGACGCCGGACAAGCCGGTCACGGCCAGCACCGCTACCAGCGCGATCAGCCAGTTCGGGGCCTGCCATCCGGGCCCGCCATTCGAGGCTGTCCGGGTCGCCTCGATGGTCTGCGCCTTGGGAGCGCCGGTACCCGCGCTTGCAGCCGACCCTGACGGCACCGATGTCGCCGTCGTCGAGCCGGCCGAGCTCGCACCCGTTGTCGACGCGCCGGTTGCGTTCGTTCCACCAGCGCTCGCCGCACCCGAGCCGGCCGACGTGGCGCCCGTCGCGCCGTGCGTTCCCGCCGCGGTCCCAGCGGCGCTGCCCGCCCCCGGCGCGCCCGACGGCGCCGGTGCGGCCGACCCAGCCGCCGGGACGAAGCGCCCCGTCAGGTTCCAAAAGGCCGAGAATCCGTTGAAGGGGCCGCCGACAACCTGGCTCGACCACTGCAACGTGAAGGCTCCGGTGGAGGGGTTGTACGCCCCGCTGACCGGGGTCGTGTTGCCCGGCGCGGACCCGTCTGGCTTCGGCGAGCCCTGGTTGAACTGCTGGTCGTTCCACGAGACGCCAAAGCTCTGCAGGTTGCCGCTCAACGAGATGCCGTTCACGACGACGCTGGGTGCCGGCACGTGAAGACTTGTCTGTGGGTCGACCGGGTTCGTCGACGTCGAAAAGCGCACGCCCTCGAAGGCCACCGGCGCGGTGATCGCGTTGGAGAGCGCGTTGCCCGAGCTGTCGAAGGCGGGCGAGGGCTCGGGCTGGTAATTCCCCGTCACCAGGCCACCCGCGGTCCCCGGGGCCAAGGGCGTGTAGGTGTTGTCGCTGCATGTCGAGTCGCTGTTCGAGAAGTACGGGCCGGCGCTGTTCGTGCCACCGGAGAGCACCATGCGCAGGTACGTCCCGGTGGCGCCGCCGCCGCTGCACGAGCCAGGGGTCAGTTGGAAGGTCCCGATCAGCGGCGTGCCCGCCGCCGCCCCGGCCCGGCTCTCGGAGAGCGACAAGACGATGACGACCAGTTGCCCCATCAGCGCGATGGTGACCATGGCAACCACCGCCGAGGTGAGGAAACCGCGGCTGGTCGATCCGTGCGGTCTCATTTGGCCGGGACGAAGGTGCCGGACAGGTGCCAGTCACCGGTGAAGCCGTTGAAGGGCCCGCCGACAACCTGGCTCGTCCACGTGATGACGAACTGATGGGTCGTCGCGTTGTAGGTCCCCGAGAGCGCGTGGGTGAGTCCGGGATGTGTCCCGTTCGGCTTCGGCGAGCCCTGATTGAAGTACTGCTTGTTCCACGAGGCCGACCAGGCTTCGATCTGGCCCGACAGCTTGCCGTGGTTCACGGAGATCGTCGGGGCCGGCACGTGCAGCCCGGTCTGGGGATCCACCTTGTTGGTGGCGATCGAAAAGTCGATGGCCGTGAAGCTCTGTGGCTGCACGATCAGGTTGGCGTTTGCCCCGCCCTGCGCGTTGAACACCGGCACCGGATTGGGCTGGTACTGACCGGTCACCAACCCGCCCTGCGCGCCGGGCACGGCCAATGTGTAGGTCTTGTTCGGGCAGGTCGAGTCGGGGTTCTCGAAGAACTTTCCCGTCGTCACGTTGCCGTGGGGGAAGATCATCCGGAAGTAGGTCCCGTTGACCGCAGCACCGAAGCAGGCGCCGGGCGCAAGCTTGAAGGTACCGACCAACGCGTGCTGGGCTCCCGAGCCGGTAGCTCCGGCCGGCGGCACCGTACCGGCCAGTGCGCCACCGACGAGGAACGCGGCGAGTGAGAGGAAAGGGAGGCAGCGACGCATCACGACACCCCCTGCCGGCACTGCGAGCGACGGGGGAACGCTGATGGGCTCGTAGCCCGAACCGTGGTCCGCGCCGGCGGGTGCGGCACGCTTGGCTCGCGGCCGCAACGCGACCAAGGCCAATCCCGACACGAGCACGCCCGGGATGACGAAGAACCACGGGAAGAGAGGGAACGGCGGCAGGCTCGCTACGGCCTGATAGTTGGCGATGCTGTCGCTCATCACGCCGATCATCGGGGTCATGTCGTTGAGAATGTGCACCCAGTTGGTGTCGAGCGTGGCGAGGGCGGGGAATCGGGCGGCGATCTGGGTCGACGTCAGCCCGGTGTGCTCGAGGGCGGGCACGATGTCGAGGCGGATGGCGCCCTGACCCACCGCCATGTTTCCGAAGTAGCCCTGGATCTTCTGCACGTTCTGCGTCGTCTCGATGTTCTTAAAGGCAGTCATCATCTGCCCACCGTGCGGGGCGCGCTCGAACATCTGGAAGGCGGCCGGCGCCGCGATCAGACCGACGCCCAGGACGACGAGGGTCCAGCGAGGCCAGCGGCGCGATCTTCGCCGCGACCGCACCAGCGCGACGATCGCCACGCCGGCGATGAGGACGCCCGGGATCACGAAGAACCAGGGGAACAGCTTGAAACTCGGCAGTGCGGCAACCGCCTGATAATTGCCGAGGTTGCCTTGGACCTCGTTCATGAGCGTCGTCATCGTCGAATCGATGGACGGCCACTGCTGGTCGAAGGAGGCGAAGTCGGGGTAGGCCTGGTCGAACGCGGCCTGTCCGCCCGCTCCGGCGCCGAGCACGGTGGCCACACGTGTGTCGGTCTGGTGGACGCCCGCGTTGATCTCGCGCAGCTCGGCCTGGTAGCCGTCGATCCTCGCTGCCGTCATGTATGGCTTGAAGGCAGCGATCATCGTGGCGCCCTGGGGCCCCTTGGTAAACATGCCGAAGGCGAGGGGCGCCGCCGCAAGGCCGACACCGATCACGGCCACCACGATCAGCGCCCAGCGCCGGGTGCCGTCCACCGTTTGCTCTTCCGCGCGAGGAGTCACGCTCTCGGGTTCCACCTTCCTGACTAAACTCATAGGAATAGTAGATTTAACCGCCAGGATCGGTCAAGCCAAAAGCATCACGAGGTTTCTGCAGCAGGCTGGCGGTCCGCTGACGAGGAGAAACCCTCGACTCAGCGACTCAGCGACTCATCGACTCAGCGACTCAGCGACTCAGCGACTCAGCGCCCCGGCATCCGCCGGTTGAGCGCCGGGGCGACCACCCCGAGCAGGCCCCGCACGTTGCCGATGGTCACATCCAGCCAGTCGAACGAGTCGCGCCACACGGCGATCTTCCCGTCGCGCACGACGAAGCGGCCGTAGACCCAGAAACGGGCGGCAAACCGACGGAACGTGAGCTCGTCCACCCGGTCGGTCAGCACGACGTTCCCCTCGGTGGCCACGTGGTGGAGGTAGACGCTGAAGCCCATGCGGTCGGGACGCATGATCGGCCGCGCCAGGCGCTCGAGCCGTGCCCGGCCGTGAATCGTGGGCAGCGACACGTTGATGTACTCGAGATCATCGGTGACGAGGTCGAGCGCGGCGTCGACGTCGAAGCGGGCCCACGCCTCGAGGAACTCGACGACCACGTCCGCCGGCGCTGCCGTGGCGGCCGGAGTGATGGAGCGCTGGGGAGTGGACACGGCACCCTCCTTCTTGGTCGGGCTCTCAGACGGTAGTAGTGCTCCGGGAGTGCCGCCACAGGAGCCGCCACAGGAACGGGCCGATGAGGAGCGCCACGAACGCGGCGCCGGCCAGGGCGAACAGCAGGGTGTAGTAGCCGTAACCACCGTAGGCGAACGTCACCGTGTGCACGCCGGGGCCGACGTCGACGCCGACCACCGCCGGCGCCACCATCACCGTCGGCGCGGGATGGCCGTCCACGGTGGCGGTCCAACCCGGGTCGTAGGACGCGCTGAGAACGACGGCGGCCCGCCGGTCCGTTCGCACCACCGCGCTGGCCTTGCCCTGCGCCAGGTTCGCGTGCTCGACCACGACGTGGCCCGGTGGTCCGGTGAGCGCCGAGGCCTGAGTTGCCGTGGGCGGCGACGCCTTCCTGCCGTTGAACGCCACCGTATCGTCGCGTTCGTTGGTGAGCATCTCAGAGTTCAGCAACGACTCGCTCTGGGTCCCGACGTCGCCGCGCGTCGCCGTGAGCACACCCGTTGTGTCGTACACGTGGATGTACCCGGGGTCGGGGAGGGCCCACAGGCAGTAGCCGCCCGCGCACCGGACCCGCTGGGCCGGCACCGGCGGCTCCATGCTTGGCCCCTCCGACGGGGTGAGGATGTAACCGATCCCGAAGAGCGGGTAGTCGCCCGGGTTGGTGTCGTCGAAGTAGTACTCGGGGTCCGTCATCAACGACGCCGTGCGCAGCGTGTAACCGACCTCGTCGATGTCCCTGCTCTCCAGATACTTGAAGACGGGGACGTCGCCCACGGTGAAGTTGTTGCCCCAGTTCGTGGGTTGGCCCGCGTACACCCGCCCGCGCGGATGCGCCTGCACGTACGCCAGCAACGAGTCGATCTGGGGATCGAGAGACGCGTCGGCGTCCGCCTGGAGGTTCACGTTGGTCGAGTTGCCGCCGTTGTAGGTGTCCATCGACGTCCAGGCCGGAGTGAGCACGAACAGGAGGCCGACCGTGCCGATGCCCGCGACGAGGGCACGGCCGGCGGGTCGAACGAGGCGCGGCCGGCGGTCGGCGGGGAGGAGCTTGGCCGCGGCGTCCACCAGGAGCCGTCCGACGAACACGAAGCCCACCCCGGCGATCAGGATCCCCGAGAGCTGCACTCCCATCTGGAAGCGCCGGATGAAGATGTCGGTGCTCCCGGGGAGGATCCCGTACAGGCCATGCCAGGTCGTGCGCCCGAACGTCATCAACAAGGTGACGACGAAGATGGTCACCAGCGCGCGGCCGGCGAGGAAGGTCCGCCAGCGGAGCCCGCACACCAGGAGCCCGACGCCGACGAAGATTGTGATGATCGGGAACCAGTGGTCGGCGTCGAAGATGCGACCCGTGATGAGCATCCAGAGGAAGTGGCGGGCACCGTAGCCGTTCTCGAGCCCAGTCCCTTCGAGGACCTGGTTGCGCGCCGCCCAGTGTGACTGGGCGAGCAACGGCACGATCACCCAGGCCGACGCCACGAGGGCGGAGCCGCCGACCAGCACCGCCCGCCCCACACGCCGCCACAGGTCGGAGGGGACCAGGAACGGCCACACGACGAGCGGCACGAAGGCGAGATAGCCCGTCTCGAAGTGGAGGGCGACCGTCACCATGATGAAGAAGGCGGCGGGCAGGACGGAGCGGCGGACCGAGCGCCGCGCGTCGAGGGCGCGGTAGCTGAAGGCCCACGCCAGCGGCAGCGTCCACGACGCCCACAGCTGGGTCCACACGCCGTAGCCCCGCCAGATGTAGGCCATGTCCTCGTACCCGATCCCGGGCGACGACGCGAGCAGCGGGGAGACGGCCGCGGCCGCCGCGGCCGTCCAGCGGCCGAGCCCGAACAGCCGCGCCGCCCAGTAGACGGCGAGCGGCCAGAGCGCCAGCAACAGGTACATCGTCCAGCGGAACACGGTGTCGGGATCGAACGCGGTGCCGAAGGCGCCCGAGATCATCGAGGGCAGGCTCTGATAGTGCAGGAACTGCGGCGAGCCCAAGCCGAGGTAGGGGAACCAGCTGGTGAGTGGCGAGTGGCCCTGGCTCAGCCGGGTCGCTGCAAACCGAACCATCTGTTGATGGATGGAGCTGTCGTCGAGGTACGGCACCGCCGTGAGTTCGGGACGCAGCTCCCACAGGCCCCAACCGATGGCGACGGCGACGAGCAGCCACGGGGCGAAATCGAGCCACGACTTCTCGGGCGGCGCGGCGGCGGCCAGGTCGTCGAGCGGGGCCACTTCGTCGGTCGCCGTCATCGTCCGCGTCGTGGTCGCGAGGGGGCCAGCAACGTCGTGAGCGCCCGCGCCGGGGCGCCAGCGACCTCTATTGGAAGGCCGGCGTCCCGTCGTCGTGGCGTCTGCACCGCGTCATGTTGTCAAACAGGGCTCGGCCCCGGGGCTGCACGCCGGTACCAGGCGCACGGCTCTGGCGTCGATAACATCGCCCACAACCCAGGAAACCAGGGCGACCCGGGGGCTGTAGCTCAGTGGTCAGAGCAGGGGACTCATAATCCCTGGGTCGTGGGTTCGATCCCCACCAGCCCTACTGACCCGAATCGATTCGGGAACGCGCCGGCGCCGCTATTTCTCGTCGCCGGCGGCCCACGCCACCGCGCCGCCGGTGAGGTTCTCGGCCGTCCAGCCGGCATCGCTCAACGCCTGCGCGGCCGTGGCGGAGCGGCCACCGACGTGGCAGGCGACCACGATCGTCGCGTCACGCGGCAGTTCGTCGAGGTGCTCGCCGAGCTGGCCGAGCGGGATGTTGACGCCGATGGGGTAGGCCCAGGCGTCTACCTCATCGGGCTCGCGCACGTCGAGGAGGAACACGTCCTCGCCTCGGGCGAGACGCGCCTTGACCTCTGCGGGCTCCACCTCGGCGTAGGGCATCCGCCTACCCTACGAGCCCACCACGAAGGCGGGCCCACCCCGCCGCCCGTCCCCGCCAGCAAAGATCCCGCCGGTACTCTGGCGTGATGGCCGTGCCCCGGAAATTCCTCAACCAGGACGAGGAGTTGTTGGCCGAGCTTCGCCCCCACTGGATCTTCCTCTTCGGTCCTCTCTTCACCTCTATCGGGGTGTGGGCTGCCCTCATCGTCATCCTCATCGTGTGGCAGAACCCGCCGGGTTGGACGAATTACCCGGTCGTGATCCTGGCCCTCATTCCGGGGCTGTGGCTGCTCGGCCGCTACATCCGCTGGCGGTCCTACGACGTCGCGTTGACGTCGACGCGCATCCTGGTGCGCCAGGGCATCCTCGGCCGCGACACCGTGCAGCTGCGGCTCCAACGCGTGACCGAGGTGAACATCCGCCAAGAGCTCTTCGAGCGGCTCCTCAACACGGGGAGCCTCATCATCGACGTCCAGGGCGAGGACGACTCCATGACGCTCGAATTCATGCGCAAGCCGGCCATCGTCCAGCGCGTCATCAACTCGCAGATCAACGAGATCGTGGGCGGCGGTGCCCGCGAGCCGATTCCGGCCGACATGCTGCCTCACGAGCAGCGCGGCCGGGGCCGTCACGCGCCCGACGATTACTACGACGAGCGACCGTATGACCCACCCGACGACCAGCACGACACGCCCCCCTTCGGCGTCGGTGGCTCGGCGCGCGACGGCTCCTCCGGCACGCCCAGCACACGCAGCACATCAAGCACGCAGGTCCCAGGATCCCTCCCCTTCGAGCTACGCGACCGTCTCATCGAGCTCGACGACCTGCGTCGTCGCGGCATCCTCTCCGAAGAGGAGTTCGCGGCCAAGAAGAGCCAGCTGCTCGACCGCATCTGACTACACCTCCGCGACCCGCCACCGGTCCAAGGCCGGCCAGACCACTGGACCTGGGCGACCAAGGGTCCGGCAGACACCCTGATCCCCAATCCGAAGCAGGCGCCGGGGCTTCGTGGGCGCCTACTTCGTGGCCTCGACGACTCGCACCGCGTCTCCGTTGCGGTCTTCGAGAATGAGGAGCAGGCGAAGGCGGCCACGCCGGCGCACCCCACCGCCCGAAAGGCCAGCCCACAGCCGCGGGCTACCGTGGTCGTGGTGAGCCCCTCTCGATACCGCTGCGACGCCTGCGGCAACCTCACCCGCTTCGACGTCACGATCTCGCAGACGACCAAGTCGTTCCACCACTACAGCGTCGGCGGCGATCTCGTCATCGAGGAAGAGGAGATCGTGTCGCGCCAGGTCGACGACGTCGTCTGCCGCTGGTGTGGGCACGGGCGCAGCGTCGTCGACGTCACCGACGAGGAGCCCAGGGAGCCGGACGCGCCGTCGAAGGCGTCGTGACCGAGCCGCCGGCCGACATCCTGGGCCGGCTCCGTCCCATCCCGACCACCGTCGGCCCGCCGACCACGCATCCCCGCGACGTGTCTGGTGTCGCGCCGAACGGCCACGCCGTTCGGATCGATGTCGTGGAGGCCACCGCGCCGGTTCTGCTCCTCTTCCTCTCGGCGGACTGCCTCGGCTGCCGTGACCTGTGGGCGGGCCTCACGGATCTGCAGGCGGGTCTCGGCCGGGACGCCCGCCTGGCCGTCGTCACCAAGGAACCGCCGGCCGAGGACCCCGCCGCCATCGTCTCGTTGGCCGGCGACGCCCACGGCCGCCTCCGCGCCCCCGTCGTCATGAGCACCATCGCCTACGCCGACTACCGTGCCGCCGCGCCGTTCCTTGCCCTCGCCACGCCCGACGCCGTGCTCGTCGAGGGGGTGGCCTGGGGCGTCGAAGAGACCCTGCACACCGCCCGATCGGCCCTCGCCGCGTCGGCCCCCGCCGACTGAGCGATGCCACGCCCTGTCACACCCCCTGGCCATCCTGGGTGCGAAGAGAGAGGGTCCCCGCCATGCCGCTTTCCACGGAGAACGACACCGAGCCCGAAGGCGAGCTCACCATCGACTGCGACCGCTGCTCGCTGCAGTCGACCGACGCGTGCAACGACTGCGTCGTCAGCTTCCTCCTCGGGCGCGAGCCCGACGACGCCGTGGTCATCGACGCCGACGAAGCGCGCGCCATGCGGATGCTCGGCCGCGCCGGACTCGTGCCGACGCTCCGGTTCAACAACCGGGCCGGCTAGCGCCGCCGCAGGTGGCGCGTGAAGCGCCACCTGCTCGTCACCAACGACTTTCCTCCCAAAGTGGGCGGCATCCAGAACTACCTCTGGGACCTCTGGAGCCGCCTCGATCCCACATCCTTCGTCGTGCTGACGGCCACCTCGGACAGCGGGGCCGCCTCCTTCGACGCCGCCCAGGCCGTCCGCGGGGTCCGTATCGAGCGCCTGCCCGGCTCCATTCTCTTCTTCCCGACGCCGCAAGCGCAGCGCGCCGTCGACGAGTGCGTGCGCACCCACGGCATCGACCTCGTGCTTCTCGACCCGGCGCTGCCGCTCGGCTTGCTCGGGCCGCGCCTCAGCGTTCCCTACGGCGTCATCCTCCACGGCGCCGAGGTCACGGTGCCGGGCCGCCTGCCCGGTGCGCGCGCCGCGCTCGCGCGCGTCCTGCGGGGTGCGTCGATCGTCCTCTCGGCCGGGGGGTATCCGGCCGCCGAAGCGCGCCGCGCCGCGCCCGACCTCGGCGCACCCGTGGTCGAGATCCCACCCGGCGTCGACACCGCCGCCATGGTCCCGCTCAAGGCGCCCGAACGACGCGCCGCCCGGGCCCGTCTGGTCCTGCCCGCGAACGCACCACTGCTCGCCAGCGTGAGCCGGCTGGTCCCGCGGAAGGGCATGGACGTGCTGATCGAGGCGGCCAACCGGCTGGCGCCGTCGTACCCAGATCTCGTCGTCGCCATCGGCGGCGACGGTCGGGAGCGGCCGCGGCTCGAGCGGCTAGCGACTGGGAGCCCGGTCGACGTGCGGGTGCTCGGGCGGGTGAGCGACGAGGACCGGGCCGGCCTCCTCGGCGCGGCCGACGTGTTCGTGATGGCCTGCCGAAGCCGGTGGCTGGGCCTCGAGCAAGAGGGGTTTGGCATCGTCTTCCTCGAAGCCGCCGCCGCCGGTGTGCCCCAGATCGCCGGCGCCAGTGGCGGCGCCTCCGAGGCGGTGCTCGACGGCGTAACGGGCCTGGTGGTCGACGATCCGTCCGACCCGGGCACGGTGGCTGAGGCCGCACGCACGTTGCTGGCCGATCCGACGCTCAGGCGCCGGATGGGCCGGGCCGCCAGAACTCGGGTGCAGGAATCCTTCGACAACGACGTTCTCGCTTCTAGGCTGGCCGACGCGCTGGCTGGAGTGGCAGTCTGACGCCCACCGGGCGGAACGACAGGAGAGGAAGGGACTAAGTACCGTGGCCGATCAAGCCACAGAGCACATCGCGGTGGTGGCACCGCCCGAGCGATGCTTTGCCGTCGCGGCCGACATCGAGCGCTACCCGGAATGGGCCGCCGACATCAAGGAAGTCGATGTCAAAGAGCGCGACGATCAGGGTCGGCCACTCCTCGTGACCCTTCGTGCCGCTGCCTTCGGCCGCAGCACCAGCATGACCCTGGCCTACGACTACGCGGAGGCGCCTCACATCCTGTCCTGGAAGCTGATCCAGGGCGACATCACCACGAAGTGGGACGGCACCTACGTCTTCGACCCCGGCGAGGATGGCACCACGGATGTGACCTACCACGTCGAGGCGGAATTGCGGGTCCCCATCCCGGGGTTCATCAAGATGCGGGCGACCAGCCGCATCATGACGACGGCCATGCGAGAACTGAAGGCGCGGGTCGAGTCGACCTCGTGAGTTCTGGCGCGCGTTGGCCCGACGAGGCCGGCGTGGCCTACGGGATCGACATCGGGGGCACGAAGGTGCTGGGCCTTGCGCTCGGTCCCGACAACGAAATCGTTGGCGAGGCGCGCGTCCCCACCCCGACCGGCAGCCGCGAGATCGTGGGCGACCACGTCGCTGAGGCCGTCACGCTCGTCACGGCCGAGCTCGATCGCACCCTGGGCGCCAGGGCAACGGATGCGCCCATCGGCGTTGGCGCCCCCGGCATGGTCGACCGCCACGGCCGCCTGTGCTTCGCACCGAATCTGCCCCAGGCGCACGGTGTGGACTGGACGGCCTTGATCGGTGACCGGTTGCCCGGAAGGGCCGTGGTCATCGAGAACGACGCCAACCTCGCCGTGCTGGCCGAGCACCGGCTGGGCGCCGCTCGGGGCTTGCACGACGTCGTTCTGGTCACACTCGGCACCGGGATCGGCGGTGGGATCGTCGTCGGCGACCGCGTGCAGGTCGGTTCGGCCGGTTTCGCCGGCGAGATCGGTCACATGGTCGTCGATCCGAACGGCCCACCCTGCCCGTGCGGCCGACGTGGCTGCTGGGAGCGCTTCGCCTCCGGGGCGGGCTTGGGGGTCCTTGCCCGCGAGGCGGCGATGGCCGGCCGGCTCGGCGAGGTGGTCCGCCTGGCGGGAGGCGACGCCGAAAGCGTCCGCGGCGAAGACGTCTCGGCCGCCGCCGCGGCGGGCGACCCGGCGGCGCGGCGGGTCATCGAAGAGGTCGGTTGGTGGATCGGTTTCGGCCTGGCCAACCTGGCCTGCGTCGTCGACCCCGAGTGCTTCGTCCTCGGTGGCGGCGTTGTCGAGGCCGGGAGCTTGCTCGTCGACTCGGCGCGGTCGACCTTCGAGCAGCTCGTCGAGGGCAATGACCGCCGGCCGTTGGCCACGGTCGTGCCCGCCGCCTTCGGTGAACGAGCCGGTGCCGTCGGTGCGGCACTGGCGGCGCGCCAAGGCGGGCTGTGGTGATGCGGACCGGCATCGTCCTACCGACGTTCCGCGACACGCCCGACGAGGCATTCGCTGCGGCGGAGGCGGCCGTCGAGGCCGGCGTGGACGGTGTCTTCTGTTACGACCACATCTGGCCCTTGGGCCAACCGGAGCGGCCGGCGCTCGCGCCATTTCCCGTCCTGGGTGCACTCGCTTCACGATTGGTTCCGAAGGGTGACCGGGACGAGGGCCCCTTCCTGGGCACGCTCGTCGCCCGGGTCGGGCTCGCGCCGCACGCGGTGTTGGCGGCGCAGTTCGTCGCGCTCGAGCACCTCGCTCCTGGTCGTGTTGTCGCCGGACTTGGCACCGGGGACCGGCTCAGCGAGGAGGAGAACCGGGCCTACGGCATCCCGTACGCCTCGGCGGCTGAGCGTCGCGCCGACATGATCAGGCTCGGACGCGAGCTCGTCGAGGCCGGGCTCCCGGTCTGGATCGCGGGCGGTACGGCGGGGCGCACCGAGGAGGCGCACGCCGTCGGCGCGGCACTCAACTTATGGGACGCCGAACCGACGCTGGTGGCCGCGCTGTCGGCGGGGGCCGAGGGGATAGAGGTCACGTGGGCCGGTCCACCACCCGCGGCGAGGCCCCCGTTGGCCGAACGCGTAAGGGCACTGCACGACGCCGGGGCGAGCTGGGTGATCTTCGGCTGGCCGGTCGACCTCGAGGCGCTCGTGGCGGCCGGGCGCAGCGTGGCCTCGAGCGGGCGGTCGGAGGCGACCAAGAGCGGGTCGTAGACTTGATCGATGGAGTTCCGCCGGATTAACGGGCTGCCGCCCTATGTGTTCACGACCATCAACGACCTCAAAGCGTTGTCGCGGCGAGCCGGCCGGGACGTCATCGATCTGGGCTTCGGCAACCCCGACCTGCCCTCGCCCGACGTCGCGGTGAGCAAGCTGGCCGACTCAGCCCACAACCCGCGCAATCACCGCTACTCGGCCTCGCGCGGCATCCCGAAGCTGCGCAGCGCCATCACCGACCTCTACCAGCGCAAGTTCAACGTCGGGCTCGATCCCGAGTCCGAGGTGGTGACCACGATCGGCGCCAAGGAGGGCTTCTCGCACCTCATGTGGGTGCTGCTCGGGCCCGGTGACACCGCGCTCGTACCCTCGCCCTCCTACCCGATCCACATCTGGGCGCCGCTCTTCGCCGGTGCCGACGTGCGCCAGGTGCCGCTGCGGGGTCCCGACGCGGACGGCGATGCGCCCGACCCCGGCGACGACTTCTTCGAGGGTCTCATGCATGCGTTCGAGGAGTCATGGCCCAAGCCGCGTGTCATCGTGTTGTCGTTCCCGCACAACCCGACGACCGCCTGCGTGGATCTGTCGTTCATGGAGCGGCTCGTCGCGTTCGCCCGCGAGCACGATGTCGTGCTGGTCCACGACTTCGCCTACGCCGACCTCGGCTTCGACGGCTATGACCCGCCGTCGATCCTCCAAGTTCCCGGGGCCAAGGACGTGGCGGTCGAGATCTACACCATGACCAAGTCATTTTCGATGGCCGGCTGGCGCGTCGGCTTCGTCGTGGGTAACCGCGAGATCGTCCAGGCGCTGACGAAGCTCAAGACCTACCTCGACTACGGGACGTTCCAGCCGATCCAGATCGCCGCCATCGTCGCCATGAACGAGGCGCCCGACTATCCCAAGGAAATCAATCAGATCTACCGATCGCGCCGGGACGCGCTCTGCGACGGCCTGAACCGCATCGGCTGGCACCTCGTCCCGCCGAAGGGGACCATGTTCGCGTGGGCGCCCATCCCCGAGCCGTACCGCGAGATGGGCTCACTCGAGTTCTCCAAGTACCTGGTGAACGAGGCCGATGTCGCCACGTCACCCGGCGTCGGGTTCGGCCCCGGCGGTGACGGCCACGTGCGTTTCGCCCTCATTGAGAACGAGCAGCGCATCGGGCAAGCCGTACGCAACCTCCGCAGCGCTTTGACGAAGCTCGGGTAGCGCCTGTCGGAGGTCGAGCTGCACCGCGACTGACCGCAGCCGAGGGGCACAGGGGTTTTGCCCACACCGTGAGGTGCGCGCTGGCGCATCTTCACAGCTCATCTCAAGTCGGCTGCGTCAGGATACCGTCGTGGCGCTGACGGCCTACTCGCTCACCGGTAGCAGCCGGCGCCTCCCCGGCCACGAAACAGCGATGTCGGACTTGGTGCCGAACGGCGCCCCACCGTCCAGGGGGACCTACGTCGGGCAGTTCGACTCATATCGCGTCATGGCGTGCGGTGCAGTGGTGCTGCAGCACTCGTTGCTGTGGAACGTCGCCGCGGGGAATACCACCGCGTGGGCCTTCGTCATGCTGTTGCACTTCAGCCGGACCGCCTTCTTCTTCCTTACAGCGTTCCTCTTGACCTACGCCGAGATCCACCGGCCCCGACCGGTCACCGCGTTCTGGCGTCGGCGCGTCGTCGAGATCGGTGTCCCTTACTTGGTCTGGACGGGGATCTATTGGGTCTTCACCATGATCGAGGCGGGCTCGTGGAACCAGGCCGGCTCCCTGCTGTGGAACTACCTCGTTTTCGGCTACTACCAGCTCTACTTCGTGGTCGTCCTCCTCCAGCTCTACCTGATCTTCCCCCTGCTCCTGCGGTTTCTGCGCGCCTCCACCCACCACGTCGCCGTGATGGTGGCCAGCGGCCTGTTCGCGCTGGTCCTGGCCGCCGACCTGCATTACACCCAGTACTTCGGCGTCGTCGGACACGTCACCCGATCAATCGCGGGGGTCTGGCCCTGGGCCCGCGACCCGATCACCTACCAGGAGCAGTTTGTGGCGGGGGTCCTGGTCGCCCTGCACTTCGAAGAGGTCCGTCGATTCGTGGAGCGCCGGTGGCGCCAGGTCATCGCGCTGGGAGCGGTGGTAGGCGCCGTAGCCACCATGTGGTACCTGATCGCAGTGTGGGCCGGCTCCGATACGGGGCGAGCCTCGGATTTGTATCAGCCGGTGGCCTTCTTGTGGTTCACCGCAGCCGTCGCGGCGCTCGAATGCGGCACGTGGGCTTGGTACCGGCGTCAGGTGCGCCGTGCCGGCCGGCCGCGCCGCTGGCCCCGTCTGTTGTCAGCCGAATACTTGGCCGGTCTGACGGGCGGCATCTTCTTCTCTCACGTGCTCTTCTTGAATTTGATCCGCTCCGCGCTCGGTGACAGCGGGATCGCACCACACCTCGGGTGGGCCGGACTCGTCGCGGTGACCTTCGTGCTGACGATCGTCTGTGCTGGCATGTGCACCGGGCTCCTTCTGCTGACGCCGTTGCGCATGGTGCTCACGGGCCCCGTCCGCGCGGAACAGAGGGCGCGCCTCGGTGTCGACACGCGCTCAGCGGAAACTCATACAACGGCTCCAGACGTAGATGACGCGTTGTTGCGGGCCGTTTTGGCCTGACAAGCGCCGCCGCGACGCAGCAGCTCACAAAATCCTTATCAGATCCTCATCCGCCTTTAGCCCGCCTCTCAGTAGGGACTCAGAGTGTTTGGGCATGGTGAAAGGGCATGAAACCTTGGAACACACAGCACACAATCTGGCTGGTGCGCCATGGGGAGAGCACCTGGAACGCGTCCGGTCTCGTGCAGGGTCAGGCCGACGGGCCGGTGTTGACCGAAGAGGGGCGTGCCCAGGCCCAAGCCGTGGCGGACGCGGTCCGTTCTTTGCCGATCCGAACGCTCGTGACAAGCGACCTGGCACGCGCACAAGAAACCGCAGCCCTCATCGGCCAGACGCTGAGGCTTCCCTGGGTCCACGATGCCGAGTTGCGCGAGCGCGACTTTGGCGCGGCGCAGGGGAGTCCCCTCGCCGAACTACGCACCGAGTGGTCCGGTATCCGCGACGGCCGTGTGATCGACGTCGGGGCGCGCCCGCCCGGTGGGGAGTCGCTCGAGGAGTTGAGCCGGCGCGTGGGCACGTTCTTCAGCCGTCTGGCGGCGGTGCAGCACGGCGGCGACGTGCTTGCCGTCACCCACGGCGGTTTCATCAGGGTTGCCCTGGCGCAATGCGACGGGATCCCCCTGCCCCGGATGACGTGGGCCGACACGCCCAATGGCGGCCTCTGGTCGTTCGGTTTCCATGAAGTTTGTCCACCCGTCCTGCTTCAGGGCACCGGAACACATTGAGGAGCGATCCATGAGGCCAACTGCACTGGAACTGCCGGCGAGGGCTTCGAAGCCGAGGGCAACGGGCCTGACGATGATGGTCGATGGTGGGCTGCCCACGGGCAGCTTCCAAGACATTGTGGAAAGCGGAGCCGAGTATCTCGACTTCGTGAAGTTCGGCTGGGGGACGGCCATTGTCACCAACGACCTTCGCCGCAAGATCGACGTCCTCACCGACGCCGGCATCGACTACTACTTCGGCGGCACGCTGTTCGAGAAGTTCGTGTTGCAGGACCGCTTCGATGATTACCGGGAGCTCTGCCACAGCTACGGCTGCCGGTTCGTCGAGGTTTCCAACGGCACCATCAGCCTGTCGAGCATGGAGAAGGTCGGGTACATCAGGAAGCTGGCCGACGACTTCCGGGTCGTGTCCGAGGTGGGCTTCAAGGATGCCGAGCGTTCCGAGCGTCTCGCGCCGAACCGGTGGATCGAGGACATTCACGACGACATCGCTGCCGGGGCGTTTTTGGTGACGCTGGAGGCACGCGAGAGCGGCCGGTCGGGGATCTGCCGCCCGAACGGCGAGCTCAGGTTCGGCCTGATCGAGGAGATCTTGGCCAGCGACGTCCCCGTCGAGCGCCTGCTCTTCGAAGCGCCGTCGAACGAACTGCAGTGCTACTTCGTCCGCCGCGTCGGCACCGACGTCAATCTGGGGAACATCCCTTCGACGTCGATTCTCAACCTCGAGACGATTCGGCTCGGGCTGCGCTCTGACACGCTGGAGTGTTTCGACGCCAAGGTCCCATGAGGGAGAGCCGCGACCTCTTCCACCTCGCCATCCCGGTCTACGACCTCGAGGCGGCCCAGGCGTTCTACGTCGGCGCACTCGGATGCAAGCTGGCACGGCGCTACGCCGACCGCATCACCATCGACTTCTTCGGTGACCAGCTGGTGTGCCACCTGGTTGACCCGCCCGAGAACGCCCCGGGCGAGCTCACCTTGTACCCACGACATTTCGGCGTCACCTTTCGGGAGGGACGTGATTTCGACGAGCTGCACGAGCTCTGCGTCCAGCGGAAGATCGAACTCTTTGCCGACGTCAGTGTTCGCTTCGAGGGCCTGGTGGAGGCCCACCGGACCTTCGTGCTGCGCGACCCATCGGACAACCTCATCGAGTTCAAGCATTACGACGACGCGCGGATGATGTACTGAGGTGACGGCCTCCGTTTCATCGACACGCGCTGCTTCCAGGGGGATGGCTGGGGCGACCGGATTTGCCGATTGCCTGGGTGAGCTGGTGTGCCGACAGGCTGCCGCCCTCGGGGAGAGGGCCTATGTGGAGGACGCACGGAGTGACGCCGTTCTCAGCTTCGGTGCCCTGGAGCGCTGGCGCACCGCCTTTGCCCAGTCGGTCCTGCCGCCGGGCGCCACGGTGGCCCTCTCCGTGTCTGACCCCTTGCAGTGCGCGGCGGCCTTCGTCGCGGCGATGGCGTCCGGGCGGTGGGTGGCGCCGCTGGACCCGGCATTGCCAGACGCGGGGCCGAGCGGCCTGGAATCACTGGTGGCGAGGACAGGGGCCGGCATGGTCCTCTCCGACCGGGCCGCTCCCGCCGCCGCGCGTTGTCCCTGGGTCGAGCTGGCGTCGTTCGCACCTGGCTCTGTCGCAGCCTTCGACCCGCCCGAGTTCACGCCTGTCGCTGCGTCGGGGGGCGTCATTCTCTCCTCCTCGGGTACGACGGGTCCGCCCAAGGTGGTTCGACTACACCAGAACAAGCTTCTCCATGTCGCACGTTGCGTGGTCGAGCACCACCAGATGACCGAGCACGACCGCGTCTTCAGTCCCTTACCCCTCTTTCACATCAACGCCGAGGTCGTGGGGTTGCTCTCCACCCTGGTCGCCGGCTCTTGCCTCGTGCTCGACGACCGTTTCCATCGCACGGACTTCTGGGACCTCATGGGCGAGCGCCGTGTGACGTGGATCAACGCGGTCCCCGCGATCATCTCGCGGCTCGCCGAGCTCCGGCCCGGTGAGACCGTCCCCTCAGGGATCCGCTTCGTCCGCTCGGCGTCGGCGCCGCTTCCAGTCGCCACGGCCGACCGGTTCGAGGCGGCGACGGGCCTCCGCATCATCGAGACCTACGGCATGACCGAGGCCGCCAGTCAGATCGCGGCGCACCCACTGTCGGTGCCGCGTCGCGCCGGCTCTGTGGGTTTGCCGGTGGGGCTCGAGCTCCGCGTCGTCCGCGATGAGATGAGATCTGGTGCGGAAGCGTGTCTGCCGGGAGAGGTGGGCGAGATCGAGATCCGCGGTGCCTCGGTGATCGAGGCGTACAGCGGGGGCGAACACGCCGATCGCTTCCGCCCGGACGGATGGTTGCGCACCGGCGATCTCGGCTATCGCGACAGCGACGGCTTCTTGTACGTCGTCGCCCGGACCGACGACGTCATCAACCGCGGCGGTGAGAAGGTGTTCCCCCGCGAGATCGAAGAGATCCTCAGTGCGGACAAAGCCGTGGCCTCGGTCGCCGTCATCGCCCAGGACGACCCCGAGCTGGGCCAGGTGCCCGTGGCCTTCGTGGTCCTGGCCGATCTAGGTGCTGGTGACATCGAAGAGACTCGGCGCGCTGTGGCGCGTCTCAACAAGACGCTCGAGCAGAGCCTGGTGCCCGCACGGAGGCCAGTCGCGCTGCACGTGGTGGCCACGTTGCCGGCGGGCGCGACCGGCAAGGTGCGCCGGCGCGCCCTTCGCGAACCTGGTCTCGCCGTTCTTCACTCCTTCGTAGGTACCTGATGGCCGACGAGTCCCCGCTGGCACCGGCCCAGCCCGTGCGTGGCACGCGCAAGCGGCTTGATCACATCGATGCCATGCGACCGGTCAAGCAGGTCGGTGTGGTGTCGACCCACACCCTGCTCTTCTTCGCGCCGCTCACTGCCGCGGTCGCCGTGGGGGCGTCCTTGCAGCTGCTCCACGTGACTCGCGAGGCCTTTCTCTTCGTCTCCGCCTGCATGCTCGCCTACAGCGTCCGCGACCTGCCCGGGATCGACCACCGGACCTTTTGGCGCCGCCGGTTCGCGCTGGTGGCCGTGCCCTATCTGCTCTGGACGGTCATCTACTTCTTCATGACGATCGGGTCGGACCCGGGCACGGTCGGGGGCGATGCCGCGCACCTGCTGTACCTGGTGGGTACCGGGTACTACCAGCTCTATTACCTGCTGGTCCTCCTCGAGTTCTACGCCCTTTTCCCGCTCTGCCTGATCCTGGTGCGGCGCACGGCCGGGCATCACGGCCGTCTGTTGCTGGCAAGCGGCGCCGCGCAGGTGGTGCTCATCTCGGCCATGCACTGGGGGCTGGCCCCGGCATGGATGACGGGCTACTGGGCCACGCGGGAGGTGACGTCGTACCAGTTCTATCTGATCGCCGGCATGGTCATGGCGCTGCACCTCGACGAGTTCCACAACTGGTTGTGCACGCACGTGTGGACCATCATCACTGCCACGGTTGCCGCCGCCGCAGCGGCCGAGGCGTGGTACTACCTCTCGGTCGATCACGTCGTCTCGTGGCTCGGCTCGAGCGCCGATCCCTTCCAACCGGTGGTGATCCCGTTCAATGTGGGCGCCATCGCCTGTATCTACCTCATCGGCGTCGCCCTGGTCGGTCGGCGCCGCTCTGTGCGGACGCGGCGCGCGGTTCATTCGGGCTCGGACAACTCCTACGGCGTCTACCTGGCCCAGCTCCTGTTCATCACCGTCCTGAGCTGGCTGGGCTGGCGCCACCTCAACGGCGTCTTGCCGTGGCCGCTGGTCAGCGCACTGACAGTGGTAATCGTCTTCTTGGCCTGTATCGGCCTCACCGAGCTCCTGGCCCGGACCGCGTGGTCCAAACCGCTCACCGGACGCTCGCGGGTGCCGTGGCGCTGGTCGGCTTCCCCCGCCGAGGCCTTGCCGGCTCCGACGCTTGGCGTCGTGGTGCCGCCCGACGACCACGCCGCGACGGACCGGGTGGAGGCGCTCAGCGCGACGTGATCGGCGTGAGCGCGGCGGCGATGGCGTTGCTCGCTACCCGGTAGCCGTTGTCGTTCGGATGGGTGTTGGGCCCGAGCGGGGGCGCCGCGCACATCCAAGTCAGTGCGCAAACCCGTGCGACGTCGGTGGGCACAGTCCCTAGTCCCGGCACGTCGATCGGGCTCGCGTCGTGGAGTTGGAAGGCCGCGCCGACGTTGGCCATCGGCATGCCGGCCTGGGTGTACGCGGCCCGCAGGACGTCGTTCAGCCGGACGATGACGCCCAGGCTCGCTTGGGCGAAAGCCTCCCCAGCGGGACCGTGCATCGCGTCGCCCAGGTACGGGTCGTAGTGGCCCACGCCGATCATGTGCGTGCCGGCGGGTGCTGCGCTGCGCAGCGCGCTCAGGATCTGGGGTAGCTGGGATTGGACCGTGGCCAATGCGCTGTCGACGCAGTCTGTCTTCACCTCCACGTGGTGCAGGCAGGGCACCAGGTCGTTGAAACCCAGGTCGACGGTCACGAGCACGGTGGACGGGTGGGTGTGCAGAAACGACAGGGCCGTCGCGAGCTGGGAGCCCGCCTCGTAGGCGCAGTGCCCGCCGCCGCTGATCATCGTTTGTGTGGTCATGCCGGGGCACCCGATCTGCACCAGGGTGAGCCCGGGCCAGCGACTCGCCTCATGAGCCGCCAGGTCGTCTGCGTAGCCCGAGTCGGTCGGTTGGCCGTGGGTGTGCCCCCAGGTCGGTTGGAATCCGACCGAGCCCGAGCCACCCAAAGCCAGGTCGAAGGGCGGCGGCGCGGTGGCGCTCGCACTGGACGCTGCTGTGGGAGCCAGGGCGGCGAGGGCGGCCAGAAGGAGCAGTGCAGCACCCATGGTCACCCACCTCGCGGGGGGCCAGAGCCCGGGGCGACGCGCGGAGCGCGGATGGCACCGCCGTGCCGCCCGGGTCTCGCTCGTCACACCACACCTCCAACACCGCCGCCTGACGGCACTGGAGTTCAGCACAGCCCGGGCACTGGTCGCGCGCGCCCGGGTGCGATCGGTCGCCTCCGGGTCCGGCGTGGGCGCCGGCCGGTGGCGTGCCGACTCAGGGGAGACCGGCTCCCGGAACGGCGGTCCTGACCCGTTCGATCGCCCCGCTTCTCGTGGCCCGCGCTTTGGCGTCGTGGCTATCGACCGCCGTGACGAGGTAGAGCGTGCAGCGGTCGTCGTCCCCCAGCATGCAGGCGTAACAGTTCATGGAGGTGGCGACGCGCTCGAGCACCTCGCCGCCCTCGGCGACGCGGACGCATTCATGCCCGCCCGCGTTGGCCACCCACACCGTCCCGTCGGCGCAAAGGCAGATGCCGTCGGGCGCGATTCCCGGGAGTAGCGCCCACTCTCGCCGGTCGGTCAGTGTGCCGTCCACCGCGCGGGCGAACGCGCTGAGGCGGCCACCCATGCTCTCCGCGATGATGAGGGTCGCGCCGTCGTCGGTGATCACGGTGCCGTTGGGGAAGGCGAGCCCGGCCGCCGCCTCGCTGCTCGAGCCGTTGGGGTCGACCCGCACCAAGGAGGCTGGGGCGATATCGGACGCCTGGACCCGGTCGTCGTAGAGTCCGTCGAGGTCGAACCCGAAATTGCCGGCATAGGCCTGACCGTTCGAGGCCACGACCAGGTCGTTGGCATGCCAGGTGGCCCACGGCTCGAGACTGCCGTGGCGCACGATGGTGCAATCGTGTTCGCGCCGCATAACGGCGCGGTCGAGGCGGGAGTTGAAGAGCAGCCGCCCGTCGGGCAACCAGCCCAGGCCGGCAGGCTCGCCGTCGAAGGACACCTCGAGGCGGCGCTCGCCGTCGGGTGAGACCGAGAAGATGGCGTGGTCGAAAAAGTCCGAGTACCACAGCCGGCCCTCGTGCCAGCGCGGGCACTCGCCGAAGAACAGGCCCGAGAGGAACGGCTCGGCGGTCAGGGTCTCGGTCGTCACTGCGGCACCTCCCGTGCGCTCTCGATCGGCCCGCAGTTCAGCACACGGCCTGTCCCCGGTGCGGCGCCGGTCCGTGGGCGGTACCTTTGACACGTGACGTACTGGTTGCTCAAGGCGGTGTTGACCCCGATCTTCTACGTGCTGTTCCGAGTCAAGGTCGAGGGGCGGGAGAACATCCCGAAGCACGGCCCCGCCGTGCTGGCGGCGAACCACCAGTCCTTCTGCGACTCGTTCTTCATCCCGCTCGTGGTGAGGCGAAAGGTGACCTACTTGGCCAAGGCGGAGTACTTCGACTCCTGGAAGACCTCGTGGTTCTTCCGGGCCGCCGGCCAGATCCCCATCAAGCGCGGAGGTGGAAAGGCCTCCGATCGCGCCCTCGAGACGGCCCGGGCCGACGTTCTCGGCCAGGGCCGCATCCTCGGCCTCTACCCCGAGGGCACCCGCACGCTCGACCAAAACGTGCACAAGGGGCGGACCGGCGTGACGAGGCTCTCGCGTGAATGTGGCGTGCCGGTGATCCCGGTGGGTGTCATCGGCACGGTCGACGTGCAGCCGGTCAACTCCAACTTCATGCGGCCCTTCAAGACGGTGCGGATCCGCTTCGGCAAGCCGATGCAAATGGACCCACCGGAGAACCCCGCCGATCCGCTCGACCACGACCACACCAAGTGCCGGGACTTCACCAACGAGCTGATGAAGGAGATCGCCCGATTGTCCGAGCGCGAGTACGTCGACGAGTACGTGCCCTCACGCGCGGGCGCCGCGGCCTCTTGAACATATCCGCAGCCCAGCCCATTCGTAAGCCATTCGAAACAAGCAGTTCACATTGACCGCGTAACGTTTCTGACATGGCCGGCTATGTCGTTCGGATCTCCCTGCCCGATCGTCCCGGTGCGTTAGGCCTTGTCGCCAGCCGCATCGGCGCCGTCGGCGGCGACATCGTCGCCATCAACATCTTGGAGCGCGATGAGGGCCACGCCGTTGACGAATTCATCATCGAGATCGGCGGCGACGAGCTGATCGAGTTGCTGCAGAGCGAAATCCACGAGGTCGACGGCGTCTCGGTCATCGAGATCCGCGCCGCGGACACTACGACGTCGGCGGGCTGATCACGTAGGCGCACACGTGCGCGCCGTCCATGAGGTGCGCCACCCGCTTCACCGTGGCGCCGGGGAGCGCCTCTCGGATGAAGGCGAGCTCACTCGTACAGGCCTGGGCGAAGCCGTGTGCGACTGTCAGGATGGCGCAGTTGTGCTCGGTGATGCGCCAGCTGCCGTCGGAGAGTCGCTCCGCCTCGGCCAGGTAGCCGTCCTCGTCGAGGATGGCGGTCAGCGCGGCGACCTGCTCATCGAAGGGGAGATTGGCGGTGCGGGGGAGGGCACCCGCGACCCGGCGCCGTCGCCGTTGTTCGAAGAGCTCGTCCACCTGGCTCGCGTCAGGTCCGCCCAAGTACCCGAGCAGCTCGGTCGTCAGATCGCCGTAACGCTTCGGGTAGAGCGCCTCGGCCGCATCCGTGAGCTCGTAGACGTGGCGGGGGCGGCCCCGGCGCGCCCCTTCGGGCAGCTCGTCGCGGTGGATCAGCAGGCCGTCTTCCTCGAGCCGTGCCAGCTGCAGGCGGATGGCCGCCGGCGTCAGCACGAGCTCTTGGGCCACGGCGACGGCATCGAGCGGACCCTGACGCTTGAGGAGGTTCAAAATGGCGCGCCGGGTCGTCGGCAATTGTTCGATGGGCGACTCGTCGCGCAACGTCTCGGTCGGTGGGGGCGGCGGCGCGTCGAGTCCCGTCTCCTTGGTGGGCGCGGCCTCGGCGGTCACGGCAGGATGAGGTGCACGTCGCCAAACTCGTGCCACAGGTAGCCCTCGGCGAGCGCGGCTTCGTAGGACGCCTCGAGCAGCGGCCGGCCGGCGATCGCCTCGAGCATGGCCAGGTGCGACGCCTCCGGCTCGTGCCACCCGGTCAGGAAGCCGTCAATGGAGCGCACCGGCCGGTCGGGTGACACGACGGTCTCGGTCCAGCCCTCGCTCGGGTGCACGTGCCCATGCTCGTCGACCACCGACTCGAGCGCGCGTACCACGGTCGTGCCGATGGCGATCACGCGCCCACCCGAACGCCGTGCGTCGTTCACTCGGTGGGCCGTCGAAAGTGACACCTTGAAGTACTC
This sequence comes from Acidimicrobiales bacterium, assembly GCA_035552395.1. Lineage (GTDB taxonomy): Bacteria > Actinomycetota > Acidimicrobiia > Acidimicrobiales > RAAP-2 > Bog-473. Next base: position 9,052 of record DASZLL010000002.1, on the reverse strand, counting down.
GGCGTAGGGCGGTTCGCTCGCCTCGAGCGAGGCCACGCCGGTGTGCAGGAGTACGGGCGCGATGCCGACGCCCTTGGCGACCAGCCGGGTGAGCACCTCGGGCGTGAACGGGCGGCCGGCGCTAGGCATCTCGGCCGACCCGGGCTCGGTGACGTACACGTTCTGGTAGGCGGTGATCGGATAGCTGCCGCGCACGTAGCCGTAGCGGATGGGCCGGCCGTGGCGGGCCAGGTAGCTGTAGAGGCGTTCGGGCGTCTCGATCTGAGAGACCCAGAGGCGAACGCCGCCCCCGCCGGGCCCGGGGGAGTAGGCGGCCAGCAGGGAACTGTGGCCGCCGCCGGGCAGCTCGATGACGTCGCCGGGCGATGCGCCCAGATGAGCCCGGCCGTCTCGGCGGACCTCGACTGTCCAGAGCCCCGCGGGGAGCTGGGTCGAGAGGTGCACCTGGACGGGGGAGCCGTCGGGCGCCGTCCCGTCGAGCTCGGCCGCCAGCGTGCCCGACGTGTTGATGACCACGAGGTCGCCCTCGTCCAAGAAACGTGGCAACTCGGAGAAGTTCGAGTGGACCAGCGCGCCGTCGGACCTGGTCGCCACCAACATGCGGACTGCGTCGCGCGTCATGCCGCGGTACTCGGGTGGCGACGGGGCTTCGAGCTCAGGCGGCAAGGAGAAGGAGAGCGGATGCAGCTCGGGCAGTCGCGGGGCCACCGCTCCGCTGAGCGTCGAGTCCGGGATCGCTGGAGCCGGCGGCCGGATCGGAGCGGTCAGCGCGGTCATGCCACTGCTCCGCTCGAAACGAGCTCGGTCGCCCGGTAGCGGCCGCTGGGGCGTTCGCTCTCGATGAGGTCGAGGAACGCGGGCACGACCGTGGCGGGCTCGGGACGATCCGAGATGTCCTCGCCGGGGAAGGCCGCCTGGTGCATCGCCGTGCGTAGGTCACCGGGGTCGACCGACCACACCGTGAGGGCAGGGAACTCCACGGCGAGCACCGAGCCGACATGCTCGAGCGCTGCCTTCCCGGCGCCGTAACCGCCCCAGCCCTCGTACGCCTCCACGCCGGCATCGGAGGTGACGTCGAGGATGCGGGGGTGGGGCGAGTCGAGCAGCAATGGGAGCGCGTCCTGCACCAGTCCGAGCGGTGCGACGACGTTGATCTCGAACGCGACGCGCAGTTCGTCGAGCGGGTAGTCGGCCAGCGAGGGGAGGGGCGACGCCCCCAAGGTGCCGGCGTTGTTCACAACCAGGTCGAGGCCGCCCAGCTCGGACGCGGCGCCGGTCAGTTCGCGACGATGGTCGGCGTCGGTGATGTCGCCGACGAGTGCCACGACGCGGGCTCCGTCGACAGCGTGGGCCCGGATGCGGTCGGCCGCGTCGTCGAGGGTCTTACGCTCACGCCCGTCGATCACCACCGACCAGCCTGCTCGTGCCAGCCCGGACGCGAGCGCCTGCCCGAGACCTCGAGATGCCCCTGTCACGATCGCCACGCTCATGGCTGCCCACCCTTCCGAGCGGGCCTGCCGCTCTGCTTGGGTCTTCGTGGACAATATAACAAGGATTTCCTTGCTTTATTTCGCAAGAGCTCAGCCGGGCGGGGGATCGACCTCTTGGGACCACCCTGACGTGGTGGCGCCACCCGCGAAGTTGCCGTCGCCCCCGTAGGTGGCGGTGACGGAACCAGTACCGATCGGCAGCGTCGCGGTGGTGAGGGACGCCTGGCCGTCCGACACATTGCCGCTGCCGATCACGGTGCCGTTGTAGGAGAACGTGACTGTGCCGGTCTCCCCCGAGCCGGTGGCCGGGAACACGCGGGCCGTGAAGGTGAGCGGCTGTCCAGAGGTCGACGGGTTGACCGAGCTGCCGAGCTCCACGTCAGTCGGGGCCTGGCTGACCGTGACCAGGGCGGTACCCGACGTGCTGGCCCCGAAGTCGGAGTCCCCGCCGAATGAGGCCGTGATGGAGTTGACGCCCAGCGGGAGAGTGGTGAGGAGCATGCTGGTCGTGGTCACCCCTGCAGTCGTTGTCAGTACCGACGTGCCGATCGGAGCGCCGTCATCGGTGAAGGTGACTGACCCCGCGGGGTTCGTCGTCCCGGCGCTCGGGGTCACGGTGGCCGTGAAGGAGACGGCCTCGCCGGTGGTGGATGTGCGGGACGACGCCGTGACCAACGTGGTCGTCGGCCGCGGCGCGACGGTCTCGGCGAGGGCCGCCGTCGAGGGCAGGAAGTCGGCGCTCCCGTTGTAGGTGGTGACGACGGAGTGTGTTGCATCAGCGTCGTAGGTCTCGCTGCAGGTGACCTGTGGCGGATCGGTCGACGAGAGGGTGAGCGACTGGCAGCCTGGGACGAGGTTCCCGTCGTCGCTCAGCGCAACGGTGCCGCCCGCCCGGCCGCCACCGGGTGCGGCAGCCGACACCAGCACGGTGTAGGTGACCTGTTGGCCGGGGACGGCGTTGGTCGGTGCGGCTGCGATCGTGACGTGCGCGTTGTCTGGGTGCACGACCTGCGCATCGACCGAGGAAGTACTGGGGCCGAAGAGAACGTCCCCAGCGTACGTCGCGGTCACCGTCTGCGATCCCACCGGGAGGTCCGCTGTGCCGAGGGTCGCCGTCGTCGCTCCGGCCGCGGTGGCCACCGGTGTGCTGCCGAGCAGAACGCCTCCGGCGCTGAACGACACCGACCCCGTCGGCGCCAATGACCCCGACGCCGGCGCCGATGCCAACCTCACGGTGGCCGTGAGGTGCACGTTCTGCCCGAACACCGATGTCGGGACGGTGCTCGTGACGCCGACGGCCGTGGCCGAGGCCGGCGCGCCGCCAACGAGGCCGAGTGCGTCCGGGTGCGAGTAATCGGCCGTCGCACCGTCGCGCACGTGGGCGAACGTCCCGCTGAAGGAGCTTGTTGCAACGACGTACTCGACACCGGACGAAGGAGTGAACCCACCCTCGAAGACCGGGGCGACACTTCCGTCGAGCGACAGTGACCCGTTCAAGACCTCGCCGTAGTCCGACGCTGACGTCGGCGGACCACTGATCCCCAAGGCGAGCAGCCCGTTCGGCGCGTTCGTGAGCGTGGATGCGTTCTCGAGATCGATCACGCCACCCGGTGCGATCGCGACGGTGCCTGTATTGGTCAAGCTCGACGCGGCGGCGTTGCCAATTGTGAGCGTACCGAATACCTCGAAGGCTCCGGTGTTGGTGACAGGCCCGGCGACGTTGAGCGTGGCGGTGCCGGAGCCCGAAGGCTCGGCGGTCAGCGTCCCGTCGTTGTCCAGCCCCGAGGTGACGGACAGGCTCGCGCCGGCGGATCCCGTCCTCGGGGTGCCCCCGGTGCCGACCGTCAGCGAGCTTCCCTTCGCAACGGTGAGCTCGCCGACGACGATGGCTGCGCTCTGGTCGACGACCGTGGCGCCGCTGGGGATGCAGGCGTCGACGAGGTTGGCGTCGGGGACGCCGGTCCTCCAGTTGCCCGCCATGCCCCAGTCGGTGGTCCCGGCACCGCCCGTCCAGGTGTCCGTACAGCTGAGCACCGTGTCGGCTGCGGGCGCGACGCCGATGCCAGTGACGCCGGTGATGGCCAGGGCCCCGCCGATCATGATGAGGCAGGCGGCGGTGGCGCCGAGAGTCCGGACCCCGAGCCGGTGGGCTCCGCGGCGTGTGTCCCGCGGCGTCGGATGGCGAGATCCCACGATGCCCTCCCAGCTCGGGGCTGTGTGGCACGACGGCCGTTCGTCGACGCCACGCAGTTTCCCTCTTCAGTCTGCTCCCTCAGGCCGCGGACGGGTAGGGCAAAACGTGGGGCCAGTGACGCAGCATTCGTGCGCCCGCCCGGTTGTCCTTCCGTCCGTGAGGCTGCGAACGGGCTCCCGAAACAACCCAATAGAGAAGGTCAACTAGGCGGGTTCGGTGGCCGCCCACCCCCGCGACTTCTCGACCGTACGGCCCCACACCGCGTAGGTAGCGTCGGCCAGCTCGACGGGGAGTTGCGGCTCGAAGACGGTGTCGGCCGCCCAGAGCGACGCCAGCTCGTCGAGCGAGGACCACACGCCCTCGGCCAATCCGGCCAGTGTGGCCGCGCCGAGCGCGGTGGACTCGAGCGCACGTGGTCGGGCGACAGGCATGCGGCTCTGCTCGGCTTGCAGCTCGAGGAGGAGGTCCATGGTGGCGGCGCCCCCGTCCGCCCGCAGCGCGGAGAGTGGGAAGGACGACGCGGCGGCCATGGCATCGATCATGTCTCGCACCTGGAACGCCATTGCTTCGACGCAGGCGCGCGCGAGCTGGGCGCGGCCGGCGCCACGGGTGAGGCCGGTGATGATGCCGCGCGCGTCGGGATCCCACTGCGGGCTGCCGAGCCCGGTGAGGGCGGGGACGAACGTGACGCCGCCGCTGTCGGTAACCGACGCCGCCAGAGGGCCGACCTCGGCGGCGGTCGCGATGATGCCGAGGCCGTCGCGCAGCCACTGGATCGCCGCGCCGGAGACGAACGCGGAGCCCTCGAGCGCGTAGGCGACGGGGCCGAGCGCCGCGTCGGCGTGCGCACCGAGGTCCCACGCCACGCTGACGATGAGGCCGTCGGGCGCAGGCGGGCGCGTCGGCCCGGCGTTGGCCAGCGCGAAGCTGCCGGTGCCGTACGTCACCTTCACCATCCCGGGCTCGAAGCAGGCCTGGCCGAACAGTGCCGCCTGCTGATCGCCGAGGATGGCCGAGACCGGGACCGCATCGAGCACGGCGGACGCGGGGCCGAGGTCGCCGAGCGCGGCGGTGCCGAAGCGGCCGGCCGAGGGGCGCACCTCGGGGAGTGTGTGGGCGGGCACGCCGAAGAGGTCGCACAGCTCGGGGGACCAGGCGAGGGTGGCGGTGTCGAGGAGGAGGGTGCGGCTGGCGTTGGAGGGGTCGGTGGCGTAGGTGCCGCCGTGCGGCCCACCGGTCAGGTGCCACAGCACCCAGGTGTCGACGGTGCAGAAGGACAGGTTGGGGTCGTCGTGGGCGAGGGCGAGGTCGCCGTGTTCGAGGAGCCAGGCGGCCTTGGTGGCGCTGAAGTACGGATCGAGCACCAGGCCGGTCGTGGCCCGCACGAACGGGAGGTGGCCGTCCGCCCGCAGCTGCGCGCAGAGGGGCGCGGTGCGGCGGTCCTGCCAGACGATGGCGCGGTGCAGCGGCTGCCCGGTGCGGCGGTCGAACGCGACGAGCGTCTCGCGCTGGTTGGTGATGCCCATGGCGGCGACGGCGTCGCGGGGCTCGGCCTGGGCGAGGCGGCCGCCGACCTCGGCCAGGGTGGCGCGGACGGCCTCCCAGATCTCGGCGGGGTCGTGCTCCACCCAGCCCGGTTGCGGAAAATATTGGGTCAGTTCGCGGTAGGCGACGTCGACGACACGGGCCTGCTCGTCGACGACCAGGGCGCGGACGCCGGTCGTTCCCGCATCGATGGCGACCACTTTGGCCATGGGGAGCCGACGCTAACCCTGTCCAAACGGGGCCCGCCGGGGGCTCTGGCTGCTAACCATCGCGAACGGTCCGTGACCTGGACGGACGCGGGACCACATTGGTTGACAAGAGCGTAACTACAGTGCTGTAATGACACAGCATCTCGCGTCCCGGGGGCGGGCCGACCACTATATATTGTGGTTAGGCGTGTCTGGTCCACCTCAGGCGCTTGATCGGGAGATACCCGCAGCACAACGTCCTGAGACACCGCTCCGCTGGAATGGCGCCCCAGGCAAGCCCCCCAGTACCGAACCACCAGGAGGACCTCAGCGCCATGGCCATCGCCCCCCAGCGATCCGAGATCGGCATCCGCCGCCACTTCACCACCGAAGGCGTGCATCCCTACGACACGCTCCGGTGGGAGCGGCGCGACGCCCGCATCACGAACTTCCGTGACGGCACGGTGGCCTTCGAGCAACTGGGCGTCGAGGTGCCCGAGTCGTGGAGCGTGAACGCCACGAACATCTTGGCGCAGAAGTACTTCCGCGGGACCCTCGGCACCGTTGAGCGGGAGTCGTCACTCAAGCAGGTGGCCGACCGGGTGGCCGACACCCTCACCGCGTGGGGCATCAAGGACGGCTACTTCGTCGACGACGAGGAGGCCCAGGTCTTCAACCACGAGCTGAAGTACCTCATCATCCACCAGAAGGCCGCGTTCAACTCGCCGGTCTGGTTCAACATCGGCGTGCATGGGGTCCCCCAGCAGGGCTCAGCGTGCTTCATCCTCTCGGTCGAGGACCGGATGGACTCGATCCTCAACTGGTACACCGAGGAGGGCATCATCTTCAAGGGTGGGTCGGGCGCCGGGGTGAACCTCTCGCGCATCCGTTCGTCGCACGAGCTGCTGAAGGGCGGCGGCACCGCCTCGGGACCGGTGAGCTTCATGCGGGGCGCCGACGCCTCGGCCGGGACGATCAAGTCGGGCGGCAAGACGCGCCGCGCCGCCAAGATGGTCATCCTCGACGCCGACCACCCCGACGTCGAGGACTTCATCTGGTGCAAGGCGATCGAGGAGCGCAAGGCGCGCGTCCTGCGCGACGCCGGCTTCGACATGGACCTCGACGGCGCCGACAGCCACTCGACCCAGTACCAGAACGCCAACAACTCGGTGCGGGTGACCGACGAGTTCATGGAGGCCGTGCTCGACGGGCGCGACTGGAACCTGACGGCGCGCACCGACGGCTCGGTCGTCCGCACGGTGCCGGCGCGTGACCTGTTCCGCCAGATCGCCCACTCGGCGTGGGAGTGCGCCGACCCGGGCCTGCAGTACGACACGACGATCAACCGCTGGCACACGGCGCCGGTGACGGGGCGGATCAACGGAAGTAACCCGTGCTCAGAATATGTTCACCTCGACAACTCAGCCTGCAATCTGGCTTCGATGAACCTGATGACGTTCCTCGACGGGAACGACGAGTTCGACATCGAGGGCTTCAAGGCGGGCGTGGCGGTGATGTTCACCGCGATGGAAATCATCGTGGGCAACGCCGACTACCCGACCGAAAGCATCGGCGACACGACCCGCGCCTTCCGCCAACTCGGCATCGGGTACGCCAACCTCGGCGCGTTGTTGATGGCCGAGGGCCTGCCGTACGACTCCGACGCCGGGCGGGCCTGGGCGGGGGCGATCACCGCGCTGCTGACCGGGCACGCCTACGCCACGTCGGCGCGCATCGCGGCGCGCATGGGCCCCTTCGCCGGCTACCACGAGAACGCGGAGCCCATGCTCAACGTGCTGCGCATGCACCAGGCCGAGGTGGCCCGGGTCGACGAGGACGTCGTGCCGCCCGACCTGCTCTCGGCCGCCCAGGAGGCCTGGGATCGCGCCGTCGACCTGGCCGAGGCGTACGGCGTGCGCAACTCGCAGGCCAGCGTTCTGGCGCCGACAGGATGCCTCGTCGGCGGGACCCTGGTGTCTACCGGACGAGGCCTGGTGCGGCTGGGTTCGCTCGGTGATCCGGACGGACCGCAATGGCAGGACCTCGAGACAGAGGTCGCCACCGACGAGGGTGTTCGGCAGGCGACGAGGTTTTACGTCAATGGGTCCGAGAACGTCGTCACGGTGAGCACCGCTCGGGGCCACCGCGTGCGCGGCACCGCCACCCACCGGATCAAGGTGGTCGCGCCCGAGTCGGGCGAATGGGTCTGGCGTCGGTTCGGCGACCTACGTGGTGGTGAATTGGTCCCGCTGGCGATGGAGTCTTTGGTGGGCGAGCCCCAGGAGGTCGCACTTCCGCCGCTGGCCGAGGCCTATTGGACCGGCGAGCATCACATCCGGGTGCCGCGCCAGATGAACGCCGCGCTGGCGGAGGTCATTGGCTACTTCATGGGCGACGGCTCGCTCCACAGCCGGGGCCTTCGGTTCTGCGTCGCCAACACCGACTTCGACGTAGTCGAGCGCCTGCAGCTCCTGACCAAGGATTGCTTCGGCGCGGAAGCCAAGGTCGTCTCGAAGCGCGGGTACCGCGAGGTCCGTATTGACTCGGTCCGCTTGGCGCTGTGGTGGGAGGCGTGCGGCTTCGCAAAGCTCGCGCCATTCGAGGGACACCATGGGAAGGGTTACACGGCCCATGTACCCGACGCCGTGCTGCACAGCAACGACCCGGAGGTGTACGCAGCCTTCCTTCGCGGCCTCTATGAGGCGGATGGCGACACGAGTGCAGGATACCCCCACCTCAAGAACACATCGCTCCAACTCGTGCGCGACACGCAGTCGATCCTGCTTGCGCTCGGAATCCCTACCACCTTGTCCATCAAGGACCGTACGGACGGCACGAGCTGGGGGTCGTCACCGCTGGCCTCGCTCCGGACCCTCAACCGCGCGTACTCGAAGCGTTGGCTCGAGGTCGTCGGGTTCATGAGTGACCGGAAGAACGCTGGTGTCGAGGTGGCGGACGAATCGATGGGCCAGACGGCGCGCAAGGACTACGTCCCACTGACACGGGGAATGATCGACCGCTTGGCTCCCGGCAACGATCGGCTCCGCAGGGTCCTGCTTCTGGAGCATGAGCGAGGGCGGGTCACCCGTCGGATCGCCGCGGAGTTGTTCGAGCGCTCTGGTGACGCTGAGCTGGGGCACCTTCTCGGCTTCTTCTACGACACCGTCGAGTCGTCGGAGCTGGGCGAGGACGAACTCACGTACGACATATCGGTGCCCGACAACGTCACCTATGTGGCGAACGGCTTCGTGAGCCACAACACCATCGGCTTGCTCATGGACTGTGACACCACCGGCGTCGAACCCGACCTCGGGCTCGTCAAGACGAAGAAGCTGGTGGGCGGCGGCACGATGTCGATCGTCAACCAGACGGTGCCGCGTGCGCTGACCAAGCTCGGCTACAACGACGCCCAGGTCGATGAGATCGTGTCCTACGTCAACGAGCACATGTCGATCCTCGGGGCGCCGCACCTGAGCGCCGAGCACCTGGCCGTGTTCGCCTGCTCCATGGGCGACAACACCATCCACTACTCGGGCCACATCCGCATGATGGGGGCGGTGCAGCCCTTCATCAGCGGCGCCATCTCCAAGACGGTGAACATGCCCGAGGACGTGAGCGTCGAGGACGTCGAGCAG
>DASZLL010000001.1:0-23118 GCA_035552395.1 Acidimicrobiales bacterium | reverse complement strand
TCGCCGTGGAGCGCCCGCTGGGGCGCCCGATCGAGCAGCACCGCCCGGACGATCGCCACCACTGCGATGAAAAGGGCCGCCCGTACCAGGGTCCGCAGGAGTCGGAACATCGCACCACGGTAGCGTCGCCGGGCATGGCCACCCTGCAGAGCGCCGCGCCGATCTTCCCGACCGCCGACCTCGAGGCGATGCGGGCGCACTACGAGGCATTGGGTTTCGACGTGCTCGTCCACGGCGGCGGCTACGCCACGGCAGCCCGCGACGCCGTGCGGATCCACTTCCGCCTCGTCCCCGCCGGCGAGACCCTGTCGCCCGGGGCGGCCTACCTCGCCAGCGACGACGCCGACGCCCTCCACGCCGAATGGCGGCGGGCCGGCGTGGGCGAGACGTCGGACCTGTTCGACCCGGGATTCGGCGTGTGGGAAGCGGCGCACACCGACGCCGAGGGCAACCTGTTGCGCTTCGGCTCCCCGATCAAGCCGCAGCCTGCCCGACCCGGAGCGGCGCTTGACGCTGGACCCCCGAAACTGGGTACAATTGAGGCGAAATGACGGTGAAGGCCACGATCTCCGAGCTCCTGCTGACCTGACGGCGAACGCCACATCGCGTTCGCTGATGACCTCCTGTGCCAAACGGCCAGGGGGTTTTTTGTTGGGCCGACAGGAACGAGGGCGGGACGAAACCGCCAGACAAGACAGACAAACCAGACAAACCAGACATACCGATACCGAAGGGACGGCACAGTGACGACCGAGGCGCAGAAAGGGAATGGTGGCGACGTGAGCACGGATCGAGGTCACCTGGCCCTGCCCTGTGACCCGATGGCGTCGCCCATGCCGTGGGGCAAGTACCGCTCGCACGTCCCGCTGGTGCTCCACGACCGCACCTGGCCCGATCGCCAGTTCACCCAGGCCCCCCGCTGGGCCAGCGTCGACCTGCGCGACGGCAACCAGGCCCTCATCGACCCGATGGACTCCGAGCGCAAGCTGGCGCTGTTCCAGACGCTGATCGACGTCGGCTTCAAGGAGATCGAGGTGGGTTTCCCGTCCGCCAGCCAGACCGACTTCGACTTCCAGCGCCTGATCATCGACGAGGGCCTCGTGCCCGAAGACGTCGAGATCCAGGTGCTCACGCAGTGCCGCCAGGAGCTGATCGAGCGCACCTACGAGTCGCTGGCCGGCGCGCACCGGGCGTGCGTGCACTTCTACAATTCTGTGTCGGAGCTCCAACGAAGGGTCGTCTTCGGGCTCGACAAGGCCGGCATCGTCGACATCGCAGTCAAGGCGGCCGAGCTGTGCAAGCAGCACGAGCCCGACCTCACGAACAACGGCACGATCCTGCGCTACGAGTATTCGCCCGAGAGCTTCACCGGCACCGAGCCCGACTTCGCGCTCGAGATCTGCGAGGCGGTCATGGACGTCATCGAGCCGACGCCCGAGAACCCGATGATCCTCAACCTCCCGGCCACGGTCGAGATGTACAGCCCCAACGTCTACGCGGACGTGATCGAGTGGTTCGGGCGCACGATCAAGAACCGCGACCGCGTCATCATCAGCCTGCACCCGCACAACGACCGTGGCACCGCCGTCGCCGCCGCCGAGCTGGCCGTGTTGGGCGGGGCCGACCGCATCGAGGGCACGCTGTTCGGCAACGGCGAGCGCACCGGCAACGTCGACGTGGTGACGCTGGCGCTGAACCTGTTCTCCCAGGGCGTCGACCCCGCGCTGGACTTCTCCGACATCGAGAAGGTCCGCCGCACCGCCGAGTACGCCACGCGGCTGCCGGTCCACCCGCGGCACCCCTACGCCGGCGACCTGGTGTACACCGCGTTCAGCGGCTCGCATCAAGATGCGATCAAGAAGGGCATGTCCGCCATCGGCCGCGACTACGACGAGTGGGAGGTGCCGTACCTCCCGATCGACCCGAAGCACACGGGCCGCACCTACGAGGCCATCATCCAGGTCAACAGCCAGTCCGGCAAGGGCGGCGTCGCCTACGTGATGGACACCGACCACGGGCTCGACCTGCCGCGGCGGCTGCAGGTCGAATTCTCCAAGCGGGTGCAGGAGATCACCGAGGCGAGCGGGACCGTGATCGGCTCGGGCCAGATGCGCGACGTCTTCGAGGAGATCTACCTGCCCGAGGACGCCGGCCTCCGCCTCATGACGAGCGAGGTCTCCACGGGCAAGGGGCGCACGGTGGTGACGGCGCAGCTGCTGGTCGACGGCCAGCACCGCACGGTCACCGGCGAGGGCAACGGGCCGATCGACGCCTTGGTGGCCGCAATGAAGGCCGACCTCGGTATCCTGCTCGAGGTGAAGGACTACTCCGAGCACGCGCTCACCGAGGGCTCGGGCGCCTCGGCGGTCGCCTACGTGGAGTGCGCCGGCCCCGACGGGACGACGTGGTGGGGCGTCGGGCGCGACTCGTCCATCCTCGATGCGTCGCTCAGCGCCATCGTCTCGGCCGCCAACCGGGCCCGCACGGGGTGATCCGCCCGGCGGTCGAGGCGGACGTCCCCGAGCTCGTCGCGATGATCCGTGAGCTCGCCGAGTTCGAGCAACTCTCGCATCAGGTGACGATCACCGACGATGCGCTTGCCCGCACGCTCTTCGCTCCGGACTCCTTCGTCTTCGACTCGGTGATCGACGACGGGAACGGCGGCCTGGCCGCGCACGCGCTGTGGTACCGCACGTTCTCGACCTTCCTCGGCGAGCCGGGCATCTGGCTCGAGGACATCTACGTGCGACCCGACCACCGCCGCCAGGGCCTCGCCACCACGCTGCTGCACCACCTGCGCGAGCAGACCCACGGCCGACTCGAGTGGGAGGTGCTCGAGTGGAACCAGCCGGCCATGGACTTCTACCAACGGCTCGGCGCGCGGCCCATGGGGGGCTGGACGCAGTATCGCTGGCACGAGGGGTAGCCCACCACGTCCCCACCGCCGGACCCGTCCCGGCGGCCGCAGCCTCTCGACCACGAAACCCGATCCACCCTTGACGGTGGCCGTTACCGTAAGTTATAACTTACGGTAAGTGATCACTAACCCTGCTCCCCACGTGCTCGACGCGCTCGGCGATCCGACCCGGCGCGCCATCTTCGAGCAGCTGGGCGAGCGCCCCTCCGCGGTCGTCGACCTGGCCGAGCGGCTGCCCGTGAGCCGACCAGCGGTCTCCCAACACCTCAAGATCCTCAAGGGGGCGGGCCTGGTGCGCGACGTCCAGGTCGGGACGCGCCGGATCTACAGCCTCGATCCCGCCGGTCTCTCCGGGTTGCGGGACTACCTCGATCGCTTCTGGGGCACGGCCCTCCAGTCGTTCAAGAAACGGGTCGAAGCGGACAACGAAAAAGAGAACAGACAAGGAGAGCAGCATGACTGACGTCCAGACCGCGGTGAGTTCGTCGATCGTCGTCGATGCCCCGATCGACCGCGCCTTTGCCGTGTTCACCGAGGACATGGGCAGCTGGTGGCCGCAGGAGCACCGCATGCTCCAGGGGCAAGAATCCCGCATGGTGTTCGAGCCCAAGAAGGGCGGGCGCGCCTACGAACTCGGCGCCGACGGCACCGAGTGCAAGTGGTCGACCGTGCTTGTCTGGGAGCCGCCGGACCGCGTGGTGTTCACCTGGGAAATCTCGCCGCAATGGTCGCTCGAGTCCGACCCGGCCAAAGCCAGCGAGGTCGAGGTCCGCTTTACCACTGAAACGGAGAGCCGCACCCGGCTCGACGTCGAACACCGCCACCTCGACCGGCACGGCGATGGTTGGGAGAACCTGCGCGATGCCATCGGTTCGCCCGAGGGTTGGCCGGTGGAACTGCGCGCCTTCGCGCAGCGGCTCCAAGAGGAGAAGGCAGCCAAGGGCGCCTGACGTCCGCTACGACGGCGAGAGGTGAAGCCGCGTCAGGCGTCCCGGGTCGCCATGCGCCACGCACCGAGACCCGTCCACCCGAGGATCCAGCCGACGATCACACTGATCATGGCCCACGTCGGCATGGCGGGGATGCCGAGTGATCCGCGTCCGCCGAGAATGACTTTGCCCGGCCCATGGCCGCTGCTCGTACTCAACAATGCTGCCGGTCTCAGCTGATCCATCGCCACGCCCACGATGAGTCGCTGGCCGTCGAGGAAGTGTGGGATCACATTCATGGCGAGGATCGGGGTCACGATGATCTGCAATGCGATGAGGATGATGACCGACACCGTGCGCTGGCCCGTGAGCGAGCCCAAGCCGAGGCCAACGATGAATCCGATCGCAACCTGAAGTTCGATCCACAACCCGATCTTGATCATCTCGTTGGGCGCAGGGTTGAGGTCGGTCGCCTTGGCGTCGAGATAGTCCTGGTAGAGGTTGGAGAAGTTGTCGCGGACGAACTGCTGTGGGCTGGGGCCGTTCGCGCCCGGACCCCCCGAAATGGAGACGCTGCCGTTCGGGCCCACCTTGACCGGCCCGCCGAACGGCCCGAACTCTGACGCGTGGTTGAGCAGGAAGGTGTGCAGCTGGCCCTCGCTCAGGTTCAGCGGCACGGTGACGCCCTGCACGTTGACCGAGGTTGGTTGCGGCGTGCCCTCGAAGGCGGTGACGAGGCACATGAAGGTGAACCCCAAGGCAACCAAGGGAAGCAGCAGGGCCAGGCCCGAGGGGACGCGCGCGAGGTAGAGGGCCACGCGGGATCGCCCGGTGATGACCAGGTGGCGGAACATGCCCTCACCGAGGTCCGTCGCGCCGGCCGTGGCACCCAGGGCGGCGGCGATGATGAACCCGAACTGGGCGAGGGGGTCGCACAGCGCCTCGAAGACGCTGGGGCTGCCCGCCGGCCCGTAGCTGTGGGGGTCGATGGCGTGGAAGAGCAAACGGAACCCGAGGACGAGCACCGGCAGGGCCAGGGTGAGGAGCAGCACGGCAATCATCAGGCCGCGGCGCTTGCGCAACTCGAGGAACTTGGTGGAGATCAACGGCCAGGTGGGCAACCACGAGCCGCGACCGTCGGCGCTGAGGTTCGTGGTCGGCCCGCGGTCGGTGGTGGCGGTGGTGGTGGTGCTCACTGCGGCGACTCACCCAGCCGGCTGGTGACCGAGAGGAACCAGTCCTCCAAGCTCGTCTGGACCTCTTGGAGCCCGTAGACGGGAACGCCGCCTTCCACCAGCCGTCGGTTCAATTCGGCGATGGTGTCGCGCGTTGCCCCCACCGGCAGAGTCACGGCGAGCCCGCCGTCATGCGCCTCGGTCTTCTCGGCCAATCGGGAGGCCGTGATGAGCGAAGTGGCGGCGGCCGGGTCGGCGCACTCGATCCGCACCACCGAATTGGCCGAGCGGATCAGCTGCTGGATCGGCCCCTGGCGGATGACTCGTCCACGATCGACGATGGCGACGGCGTGACACGTCCGCTCGACCTCATCGAGCAGATGCGAGGAGAGCATGATGGTGCGCCCCTCGGCAACCAGGTTCTCGATCATCTCGCGCATCTCGTGCATGCCGGCGGGGTCGAGGCCGTTCATCGGCTCGTCGAGGATCAGGAGCTCGGGGTCACCCAGCAGGCAGGCTGCGACGCCGAGCCGTTGGCGCATGCCCATGGAGTAGCCGCTGACCTTGTCGTCGGCCCGCTCGGACAGACGCACCCGTTCGAGGGCCGGCCCGATGCGTGCCTCCGCCCCGGCGCCGCGCGCGGCGGCGAGCATGCGGAGGTTGTTGCGCCCGCTGAGATGGCTGTGAAAACGGGGTTCGTCGACGATCGCGCCCACCCGGGCCAAGGCGACGGCGCGATGCTGCGGGACCGGCACCCCGAGCAGCGCCATTGTCCCGCTGTCGGCGTGGGTGAGACCGAGCAGGGTGCGGATGAGCGTCGTCTTGCCGGCCCCGTTCGGCCCGAGGTACCCGAACGCAGATCCGCGCGGGACGAGGAGTTCGACGTCGTTGACCGCAATCTGCGGCCCGAAGCGCTTGGTCAACCCGTGCGTCTCGACGGCCCACTCGCTGTCGCTGGTCACGGGTGGATCGGCAACGAGGGTCACGCCGAGTCCCGCCCAGGGCCTAAGTGCATACTCAGTAGGGTACGAGCTTGGAGGGGGTCGTGGGTAGTCGGGTATGACCCCGACGCGCTCAGGGATTTCCCCTACCCGACGCGCCGCGCGTCGCGGCGACGACGTGGTAGCGGGTCAGCCGTACCCGCCACTCGGGATGTACGGAAACGGCGGTCCATCCATGCCGCGCACCATGACCGGCCCGTAGGGCTGCAGCTCGATGCCGGCGTCGACCACGACGCGAATGGCCCATTGTTGCGCCGACGTCAGCCAGTTGATCTCGATCGTCTCGCCCGCGGGCGCCTCTGCGAGCATCGTCTCGAGCACCAGCGTTGCCGACTCCTCCTGACGTGCGCCCAATGTCACGATGCGATCGTCGTTCGCGACCGCATACCCCTGGTCGGCGTGGAGGAGGAGCCGGTTCCCCGGTGGGGAGAGCATGGAGAGGAGATCGACCGTGCGCGCCGAACCGCGCACCTTGCGGTCGATCGCCGTGACCAGCTCGAGCTGGCGCTCGGTCACCTGATCGGGCTCGTAGCGCACCACGTCGGCCGGCCGCGCCACCGCGCCGGGGCGAATGGCGCCCCAGGCCGCGACGACGGGGTGCAGGACGAAGCCGAAGCTGGTGTACAGCGCCATGGCCTTGGGGTCGCGCGAACACTGGATGGTCCCCGGGCTGTGCGGGTCGCCGTGAGTCAGCGCGAGGCGGAGGAGCTCCCGCCCCAGGCCCCGCCCCTGGCGGCCGGGCAGCGTGCCCAACTGGGAGAGCGTCCAGTAGTCCTCGCGCACGAAGGACTGCGACATCCCGACGACGACGCCCGCGTCCTCGACCACCCACGATCCGTCCGGGTCGGTCGCGAGGAAATGGCGGGTGCGGTCCTGGCGCCGGCGCTCGTCCTGGATGGAGTTGCCGGTCACCGGGAGGGAGTGGCGCGCCAGCATGGCGATGAAGCCCTGGTCGAACGCGGCGACCGCCGCCGGGACGTCGGCCTCGGTCATCGGGCGGAATGTCACCATGGCGGGACTAGGCCGACGGCAGGAAAGCGGGGCGCTGTCGCTCGAAGGCGGTGATGTCCTTCTCGTAGCGCAGCGAAAGCCCGATGTCGTCCCACCCGTTGAGGAGTCGCTGGCGGGTGAACTCGTCGAGCGGGAAGGTGCCGGCGAGACCGGCAGCCGGCGCCTCGATCGTCCCTCGGGCCACGTCGATCGTGATCTCGAGGGTGGGATCCTTCTCTACGGCGTCGAGCAGTTGGCGGTCGAGCTCCTCGGTGACCTGGACCGGCAGCAGTCCCTGCTTGGTGCAGTTGTTGCGAAAGATGTCGGCGAAGCGCGACGAGACGACGGCCGCGAACCCGTAGTCCAAGAGCGCCCAGACCGCGTGCTCGCGGGAAGACCCGGTGCCGAAGTTGTGCCCGGCCACCAGGATCGTGGCCCCAACGAACTCGGGGTTGTTCAGCACGAACTCGCGGTCGTCGCGCCACTCCGAGAACAGCCCGGCGCCAAAACCCGTCCGCTCGACCCGCTTGAGCCAGTCCGAAGGGATGATCTGGTCGGTGTCCACGTCCGTGCGATCGAGGGGCGCGGCCCGGCCGGTGACGATGACGACGGGTTCCATCAGGCGAGATCCTCCGGGGTGGCGAAAGTCCCCGCCACTGCGGTCGCCGCCGCGACCGCCGGGGAGACGAGGTGGGTGCGGCCGCCCCGCCCCTGCCGACCCTCGAAGTTGCGGTTCGAGGTCGAGGCGCAGCGCTCGCCGACCGCGAGCTTGTCCGGGTTCATGGCCAGGCACATGGAGCAGCCCGGCTCGCGCCACTCGAAACCGGCCGCCTTGAACACCTCGTCCAACCTTTCGGCCTCCGCCTGGTCCTTGACCCGGTGTGAGCCCGGCACGGCCAACGCACGCAGCCCGCTCCGGATCTTCCGGCCGCGCAGCACGTCGGCCGCGGCCCGGAAGTCCTCAATGCGCGAGTTCGTGCAGCTGCCCAGGAACACCGTGTCCACCGCGATCGCTCGCATCGGCGTCCCGGCCGTCAGCCCCATGTAGGCCAGGGCGCGCTCGGCGGCCTCACGGTCGCCCGGGTCGTCAATGGCCTCGGGGTCGGGCACCGACCCGGTGATCGGGATGACCTGAGCGGGGTTGGTGCCCCAGGTAACGTGCGGCGCGATGGTGGCGGCATCGATCACGACTTCCTTGTCGAAGCCGGCGCCCTCGTCGGTCGGCAGCGTGCGCCAATAGGCCACGGCCTCGTCCCAGGCTTGACCGGTCGGTGCACGGTCGCGTCCATTGACGTATTCGAAAGTCGTCTGATCCGGCGCCACGAGGCCCGCCCGCGCTCCGCCTTCGATCGACATGTTGCACAGCGTCATTCGCCCCTCCATCGAGAGGCTCCGGATGGCCGAGCCGCGGTATTCGATGACGTGGCCGCTCCCACCGCCGGTGCCGATGGTGCCGATGATGGCGAGTGCGACGTCTTTCGCGCTGACACCGGGTGCCAGTTCTCCCTCGACCGTGACCGCCATCGTCTTGGGGCGCACCTGGGGAAGGGTCTGGGTGGCCAGCACGTGCTCGACCTCGCTCGTGCCGATCCCGAAGGCGAGGGCGCCGAAGGCGCCGTGGGTCGAGGTGTGGCTGTCACCGCAGACGATGGTCATGCCCGGCTCGGTCCAGCCCTGCTCGGGCCCGATGATGTGCACGATGCCTTGGTTGGCGTTCCCCATCGGGTAGCAGGTGATGCCGAATTCGGACGTGTTGTCGTCCAGCACCTTCAACTGTTGGGCCGAAACCGGGTCGGCGACGGGCTTGTCGATGTCGGTGGTGGGGACGTTGTGATCAGCGGTCGCCACCGTGAGGTCCGGGCGGCGTACCGTCCGCCCGGCCAGGCGCAGCCCGTCGAAAGCCTGTGGCGAGGTGACCTCGTGGACGAGGTGCAGGTCGATGAACAAGAGGTCCGGTTCGCCCTCGGCCGAGTGCACGACGTGGGCGTCCCAGAGCTTCTCGCTGAGCGTGCGCGGCGCCATCAGTGTTCGACCGCAACGATGTGCACCTTGAGCATCCCGCCCGGTGCCTTGTACTCGACAGCTTCGCCGGCGGCGCGCCCGACCAAGACCTGGCCGAGGGGCGAGCTGGGCGAGATGACCGGCAGGTCGCCCTGCCGCTCCTCAATCGAGCCCACGAAGAACCGCTGGGTGTCGTCCTCGTCGTCACCCTCGTAGCGGATCGTCACGGTGCTGCCGAGCGACACGGAGCCGTCGTCGGAACCGGACTCGTCGACGATCTCGACCTCCTTGAGCATCGCCTGCAGCTGCCGGACGCGCGATTCCATCTTTCCCTGGAAGTCCTTGGCGGCGTGGTAGTCGCCGTTCTCGCTGAGGTCGCCCAGCGCCCGGGCGGCCTCGATCTGCTGGGCGATTTCGACCCGCCCGCGGGTCGTCAGATCCTCGAGCTCGGCCACCAGCCGGTCATAAGTGGCCTGCGTCAGCTTGGCCGTTTCGGACTGGTTGGTGGGGGCGTTGGTCACGGCATGTCCTCCGGGAAGCGGATGTGCGGGCGGTGCGGAGCAGGGCACCACGCCAGCATCCACCAGGCTAACGCTCCCGGGATGACCCTCGTTTCGCCAGGCAGCCTCTGTTGACGAACCCACCCTGGCCGCGAGAGACTGACACCCTTATGGGCCGTCCCGAGCACTTCGTAGGCATTATTCACTAGGCGCGCCACCCTTCCGCGCGCCGTCGAACCGTCCACTGAGTGGGCGGTTTTTCAATTCCCGGCGACTTTGCCGGGGACCGGCACAGGGACGGGACGACGACAGGCACTACCGGACGCAGGAAAACGAGCAGGAAGACGAAAGGACACACGAGGACTGTGGGCACCGCCACCAGCAGGCATCGGGTCGCCGTAATCGGTGGCGACGGCATCGGGCCGGAGGTCTGCGCCGAGGCGCTCAAGGTGGTCTCGGCGGCGGGCGTCGACCTCGATACCACCGAGTTCGACCTCGGCGCCGCCCGCTACTTGCGCGACGGGGCCGTCCTGCCGGACGAGACCCTGGCCGAGCTGCGAGGCTACGACGCCATCCTTCTTGGTGCCATCGGGCCGCCGGTTGGTGACACCACGATCCCCCCCGGCACCCTGGAACGCGGCCTGCTGCTCCGACTGCGCTTCGACCTCGACCTCTACGTGAATCTGCGTCCCTTTGCGGGCGTTCCCGGCTCGGTTGCCGCCGGCGCCGACTTCGTCGTCGTGCGGGAGAACACCGAGGGCACGTACGCCGGCGAAGGCGGCTTCCTGCGCAAGGGGACCCCGCACGAGGTGGCCACCCAGGGCTCGGTCAACACGCGTTTCGGCGTCGAGCGCTGCGTGCGCTTCGCCTTCGACCTGGCGGCCGGCCGGCCGGCCCATCACCTCACGGTCGTCCACAAGACGAACGTCTTGACCTTCGCCGGGGACTTGTGGCAACGCACGGTCCGCGAGGCTTCGGCCGACTACCCAGACGTCGACTGGGACTACAACCACGTCGATGCCGCCTGCATCTACCTCGTGGAGGACCCCAAGCGCTACGACGTCATCGTCACCGACAATTTGTTTGGCGACATCCTGACCGACCTGGCCGGGGCGGTCTCCGGCGGGATCGGCTTCGCTGCCTCGGCCAACCTGAACCCGGCCCGGACCGGGCCGTCGCTCTTCGAGCCCGTGCACGGCGCCGCCCACGACATCGCGGGCCAGGGGATCGCCAACCCGCTCGCCGCCATCCACTCGGCTGCGCTGATGCTCGAGCACCTGGGCGAGGCCGAGGCCGCCGTCCGCATCAAGAAGGCCGTCAGCGAACAGACCAATGCCATGTCCAACCCCGACCTCCCCACATCCAACGAGCAGTTGTCCACCTCCGCCGTGGGCGATGCCATCGCAGAAAGGCTGTAGCCGATAATGCCCATCACCACGACCGAGAAGATCTGGATGGACGGGGAGCTCGTCGACTGGGCCGACGCCACCGTGCACGTGCTGACCCACACCATGCACTACGGCTCGGGTGTCTTCGAGGGCATTCGCGCCTACCCCACGAGCCGCGGCGTGGCCGTCTTCCGCCTGGGCGAGCACATCCGGCGCCTGTTCGCCTCGGCCAAGGTGTTCATGATCGACGTGCCCTTCACGGTCGACCAGGTCATCGACGCCTGCCGGCAAGTGGTCCGGGTCAACGGCATGCACGACGGCTGCTACATCCGCCCGCTCGTCTTCCTCGGCTACGGCGAGATGGGGCTCAACCCGCTGCCGTGCCCGGTCAACGTGTCCATCGCCTGCTGGCCCTGGGGCACCTACCTCGGCGATGAGGGCGTGGCCAACGGCATCACGGCCAAGATCAGCTCGTGGCGCCGCCACGACCCCAACGCGGTGCCGACGGCGGCCAAGGGGACGGGCATGTACGCCAACTCGTCGCTGGCCAAGGTCGAGGCGCTGAAGGCCGGCTACGACGAGGCCATCCTGCTCGCGCCGAACGGGAAGGTGAGCGAGTGCACCGGTGAGAACATCTTCATCGTCCGCGACGGCGTCCTCATCACGCCACCGACCTCCGATGCCGGCGCCCTCGCCGGCATCACCCAGAACTCGGTCGAGACGATCGCCCGTGACCTGGGCTACGAGGTGCGGCACGACCACATCGTGCGCACCGACCTGTACCTGGCCGACGAGGCCTTCCTGACTGGCACGGCGGCCGAAGTGGTGCCGATCCGCGCCGTGGACGACCGCGAAATCGGCTCGGGGCGCCCGGGCAAGATCACCAAGGAGATCCAGCAGACCTACTTCGCCACCGTCCGCGGCGAGATCGACCAATACAAGGAATGGCTGGACTATGTCGACTGAGACCCATCAACACGGCGACGTGCACCACACGCACGCCCACGGGCACAGCACGCACGCACACGACTACGTCGTGCCCGAGCTGCCCGAAGCGGTCGACATCTTCGACACCATCCTGCGCGACGGCAGCCAGCAAGAGGGCCTGTCGCTCACGGTCGACGACAAGCTGCGGGTGGCCGAGCAGCTCGACCACCTCGGGGTCACCTTCATCGAGGGCGGCTGGCCGGGTGCCAACCCCAAGGACATCGAGTTCTTCGCGCGCGCCAAGAAGGAACTGCAGCTCGACACGGCGACGCTGGTCGCGTTCGGTTCGACGCGCCGGGCCGGCGTCAAGCCCGAGAAGGACGAGGTGCTGGCCAACCTGATTGCGGCCGGGGCGCCGGTCGCCTGCATCGTGGCCAAGTCGTGGGACCGCCACGTCGCCGAGGCGCTGCGGACGTCGCTCGATGAGGCTGTCGCCATGGTCGCCGACTCCGTGCGGTACCTGCGCCAGCACGACCTGCGCGTGTTCCTCGATGCCGAACATTTCTTCGACGGGTTCCGCAGGAACCCGGAGTTCGCTCTGTCGGTCCTCGCCGCGGCGGAAGAGGCCGGGGCGGAGGCCCTCGTGCTGTGCGACACCAACGGTGGCTCACTGCCCGACGACGTCGGTGCGGCCGTCGCCGCCGTGCGGAGCCGGACCAGCGCGCAGCTCGGGATTCACTGTCATAACGACGCCGGCTGCGCCGTGGCCAACTCCTTGGTGGCGGTGCAGGCGGGGGTGACCCAGGTGCAGGGTTGCGTCAACGGCTACGGCGAGCGCGCCGGCAACACCGACCTCTCCGCCGCCATCCCGAACCTGTCGTTGAAACTCAACATCCGCACCATCCCGACCGATCGCCTCGAGCGCCTCACGCCGGTGGCGCATCACATCGCCGAGCTGGTGAACATCGCGCCCAACCCCCAGCAGCCCTACGTCGGGAACTCGGTGTTCGCCCACAAGGGCGGCCTGCACGCGAGCGCCGTGGCCCGCAGTGCGGACCTGTACGAGCACGTCGAACCGAACACGGTCGGCAACGGGACCCGCGTCGTGGTGTCCGAGATGGCCGGCCGGTCGACCCTGGCCATGAAGGCGGCCGAACTCGGCCTCGAGCTCGACGGCGAGGTCATCGGACGCGTCCTCGACGAGCTCAAGCACTTGGAGCACGAGGGCTATCACTTCGAGGTGGCGGACGGATCGCTGGAGCTCTTGCTGCGCCGCGCCTCTGGGTGGGTCTCGGACTTCTTTACCGTCGAGTCGTTCCGGGTGATCACCGACCATGGGGCACGTGATGCAGACGCCGGCGTCGGCACCGGTGCCACGCCGAGCCCGGGGGTGCTGTTCGGCATGACAACCGAGGCCACGGTGAAGGTCCACGTCGGCGCTGAGCGGGTCGTGGCCACCGCCGAGGGCAACGGACCGGTCAACGCGCTGGACGGCGCGCTGCGCGGCGCCATCGGCCCCAAATTCCCGGCCCTCGAGCACATCCATCTGACCGACTACCGGGTCCGTGTCCTCGATACGGGCCGAGGCACGGGCGCGATCACGCGGGTCCTGGTCGATTCGACCGATGGTGAGCACACCTGGACCACGATCGGGGTATCGGAAAACATCATTGAGGCCAGCTGGCAAGCACTCTACGATTCGATCGTCTTCGGCCTGCTCCACGCTGAGTAGGACGGGCCGGGAGGCGTCGCCGGGGAGCACAGGGGGGTAGGTACGAACGTGGAGATCGTCATCGCATGACCGTGCTGAGCCGCTTGGCGGCCAAGGTGGTCAAGCTGCCGCCAGCGCAGACGACGAACGTCTCGGTCGAGCGTGACCTGGCGGCCAAGATGCCCGATGGCGCCGTCCTCCTGTCGGACCGCTGGTACCCGACCCAAGATGCGGGTAGGCGACCGACCGTGTTGGTCCGCACGCCGTACGGGCGGAGAATCATCGGACCGCTCGGACGGCTGTACGCCGAACGCGGCTACCAGATGGTGATCCAGAGCTGCCGCGGTACCTTCGGATCCGAAGGTGAGTTGGCCCCCGTGGTCCACGAGCGCGCCGATGGGCACGCCACGCTCGAGTGGGTGGCGGCGCAGCCGTGGTTCGACGGACGTCTCGTCATGTGGGGCGCCAGCTATCTCGGTTTGACGCAGTGGGCGATCGCCGAGGACGCCCCGTCGTACGTCAAGGCGCTCGACCTTCAGGTGACCGCGGCGAACTTTCGCGACACGATCGTCTACCCCGGCGGATCGTTCGCCCTCGAGATGGCGTTGGCGTGGCTCTACCAGATGCAGCACCTGGAGCTCGGCCTGCGCACCATCGTCCGGACCCAGCTGCGCGCCAACAAGGTCCTGACCCGCTCGAGCAATGTGTTGCCGCTCGGCAAGGTTGATGTGGCGACCCTCGGAGCGGTCTCGCCGCCGTTCCAGGACTGGCTCGAGCACAACCAGTCGGGGGACCCGTGGTGGGACGAGCTTCATTTTGGCCGCCGACTCGACAAGGTCCCACCCGCCAGCTTGGTGGGCGGCTGGTACGACCTCTTCTTGCCGGGGGAAATGGCCGACTACGAGGCGCTTCGCCGGGCGGGCCGCACGGCCCGCATCACGGTCGGCCCGTGGTCGCACGTCAGCCCCGGCTTGTTCGGCGAGGCCGTCCGGGACGGATTCGACTGGTTCGACAAGCAGCTCGGCGAGCGGCGCGGCAAGGCGCCCCGTGCGCCCGTTCGCGTCTTCGTCATGGGCTCTCGGAGGTGGGAGGAATTCTCGTTGTGGCCACCGGCCGGCGAGCAACAGCCCTGGTACCTCGGGCGTTGGGGCAGCCTCGACACTGAGCCACCGGACGCCAGCGCGCCGGATCATTTTCACTACAACCCCCACGACCCGACGCCGGCGGTCGGAGGGGCGGGGTTGAACTTCGCCACGACGGGGCGACGCGACCAACGCAAGCGCGAGCACCGCCGCGACGTCCTTACGTACACGAGCCCGGTCATGAAGGAGGACCTCACGGTCATCGGGCCATTGACATCGACCCTCTATCTCCGGTCATCGCTGGAACACACGGACTTCGTGGTGCGTCTGTGCGATGTATCACCCAAGGGCAAGTCGGTGAATCTGAGTGACGGGGTCATCCGCTTGATGCCTGGTTCTGTCGAGAAGGACGAGGACGGCGTCTTCCGCCTCGAGCTCTCGATGTGGCCGACGGCCAACACGTTCCGCGCCGGGCACCGGATCAGGCTGCAAGTGTCGAGCGGTGCCCATCCGCTGTACAGCCGCAATGCGGGGACCGGCGAGGCCTTGGCCACAGGCACGAACCTGCGCTCGGCGGACCAGGAGGTCTTTCACGACACCACGAGGCCGTCGAGCATCACGTTGCCCGTCGTCCGTCTGCTCGAGGATGCGCCGCTCACCGAGCCCGCTGAGCACGGTGCGGGGAATGGGTCGTCGGGACCCCTCGGCTAGTCTCCCGCCCATGACCCAGCCCACCTTCGTGCCCATCGCGGAGGCCGATCAGGTCAGGCCAGCCCGCCATATGCACGTGCCGGGGTCGTGGACCACCTCTCGTCCGGCCGAACTCGTGGTGCCCGAGCGCCAGCGTGGCCGCGGCATGGGCACGACGGGCCCGGACTCCGGTTTCGCGCTGCGACTGTCCCGGCGATTCGAGCACGAGCTCAAGCTCGACCCGGGTGAATCCGACCACGATGTGCTCCTCGGCGTTGCGTTGGTCGCCTCCAAACGCGCCGCTCTGTTCGGCCGGGCCCCCTCCGTTTACGACGTCCGTTTTGCGCTGAACATCTGGGGCTTCCTCGACGACGCGCCGAACGACCTCCGCGCGGAGCGCCGGGCCGCGTTCTCCTCCCTGTCGCACGACTACGTGGCCCAGCGCGCGCTTGTCGACTCCGTCGGGGAGGACACGCTTCGTCTCACCCCGGAGGACGCGCGCTTCAAAGCCGGTACCGCCACCGCGTAGGCGGCGGATCTGTGCCGATCGTGGACGCCCCTCGGGCCATCGACCGGCTCGAGATCGAGGCCGGCGGCTTCACCTTTACCGGCCGGGCCTGCGGACCTCAGGCGGGGCGGCGCGTCCTGCTGTTGCACGGCTTCCCCCAGACCTCCTGGGCCTGGCGCGACCAGCTCTGGGCCCTCGGGCACGCCGGCTACCGCGCCGTAGCGCCCGACCAGCGGGGCTACTGCGACGGGGCGCGACCCTCCGACCAGAGCGGCTACGGCACCGAGTGCCTCATCGGCGACGTCATCGCCCTGGCCGACTCCATGGAGATGGACCGCTTCGACCTCGTCGGGCACGACTGGGGTGGCCTGCTCGCCTGGATCGTGGCGTCGCGTCACCCGGTACGGGTCCGGTCGCTCAGCGTCGTGTCGACTCCGCACCCGGTGGCTCTCCAGCACGCGTTGTTGAGCGGCGACGACGCGCAGGTGGCGCAGGGCCAGGCGACGGCGTCATTCCAAGTGGCAAACGAACCCGAGCGCCTGCTGCTCGGGCCCGCGCACGACGGCAGCGGCCTCCGGCGTTTGCTGAAGGAGACGGGCCTTCATGACGAGGATGCCGAGACGTATGTCGCCGCGCTGCTCGAGCCCGGCGCGCTGACCGCGGCGTTGAACTGGTACCGGGCCATGGACCGCGGCGCGTTGTTGGGCCTGGAGCCTGTCCGCGTGCCGACGCTCTACGTCTGGTCGAGTGGCGACTCGGCGTTCGGCCGAGCGGCCGCGGATGCCACCGGGGCCTGCGTGCAGGCGTCCTACACCTTCGAGGTGCTCGAGGGCGTGTCGCACTGGGTCCCCGAGACCGCACCCGAACGGCTCTCTACTCTGCTGGTCCAGCACCTCGCCGCGACCTGACACCGCGTCAGATCTGGTCGGACACGGCATCGGACATTGGGGGTCGAGCAGGTGGGGCGTGGTGCCCGGGGCCACCCGAACGATCGTCTGGCTGACTCTGCGAGAATGAGCCCGTGAGCGATGCCACCTTCTCCCTGTCCGAGGTCCAGCGTGATTTCCGTACGGCCATGCGTACCTTCAGCGAGGAGAAGGTGGCGCCGCACGCGGCCGAGACCGACCGCACTGCGGAGTTCCCCTGGAAGTCCTTCGAGGCCTGCCGGGAGATGGAATTGCCCGCCCTCGGTGTGCCCGAGGCCTACGGCGGGGCCGGTGCGGATTCGGTCACCCAGGCCATCGCAATCGAGGAACTCGCCCGCGTCTGTGCCTCGACGTCGCTGACGGTCATCATCTCCAAGCTCGGGATGATCCCCGTCATCAATTGGGGCACCGAGGAGCTCAAGCGGGCGTACCTCCCCCGGATCGCCAGCGGCGAGATCCAGGCCAGCTACTGCCTATCCGAGCCGGACGCGGGCAGCGACGTGGCGGCCATGCGCGCCCGGGCAGTCCGCGACGGGGACGACTACATCCTCACCGGTACGAAGTACTGGATCAGCAATGCCGGGATCTCCGACGTCTACACCGTGTTCGCCAAAACCGATCCCGACGCAGGCAGCCGAGGCATCTCGTGCTTCCTCGTCGAGAAGGAATGGGGCATCACCGTCCCCAAGCACGAGAACAAGCTCGGCATGCGGGGCAGTCCCACGGGCGAAGTCGTACTCGAAGAAGCGCGCGTGCCGGCGACGCACCGCATCGGAGAGGAGGGGCAGGGCTTCGCTATCGCCATGCACACCCTCGACCGGAGCCGGCCCGGCATCGGGGCGCAAGCGGTCGGCATCGCCCAGGGCGCCATCGACGTCGCCGGTGCGTATATGAAGCAGCGCCACGCGTTCGGCGGGCCCATCGCGGACCTCCAGGGGCTGCGGTTCATGTTGGCCGACATGGCCATGCGCAACGAGGCGGCTCGGGCGCTCGTCTACCGCGCCTGCGCGATGGTGGACGACGACCCGACGGGCGAGCTGACCAAGTTCGGCGCCATGGCCAAGGCCTTCGCATCCGATGCCGCCATGTCGATCACCGTCGACGCCATACAACTCCTCGGGGGCTACGGCTACACGCAGGACTTCCCGGTGGAGCGCTTCATGCGCGACGCGAAGGTGACGCAGATCTACGAGGGGACCAACCAGGTGCAGCGCGTCGTCATTGCCCGCGAGGTGCTCAAGCACCTTTAGGGTGCCGCCCCGGAACACGGGCAACCTACGATTCAACGATGGCATGACGATCGCCGAAGTCGAGGCAGAAGTCGCCCTTTGCTTGGCTGAGAACGACGAAGCCTCTGGCCGCCGGCTGGCCTTCCGATTCGTGGAGAAATTCGGCAAGGCGGACGAAATCGATTGCCGACACCTAGTGGAAGTAGCACCGCTCCCTACAGGCGATCGCCGTTACGACGCGATGCCCGCCTCATGGTCGAGTATTGCTGCGACCATCGCGACATGGTTCCTCCGACCTGGGTGAACGATTCGAGCCAATTCCTCGAGGAGTGGTGGTTCGTCTCGGGGATCCGGTCCCTCCATGCGACGCGGTGCACAGTCCGATCTCGTTCAAGCGGCGGGGCGTGTTCATCACCGACGATTCGTTTGACGTACGCGTGATGCCTCTCGATGGAATGGCCCCGGACTGCTCTGGCGGTCCTCGTCGGAGAGCGCCCTTGGCTCAAGCGTTCGCGCCGAGCTCCGGCGTTGGCGCCCGGTGACCAGGCCAAGGCAGACTTCGTAGGGCCGATGCTAAAGTTAGAACAGGTTCTAAATTACGCCCCAAGCGGGGCAGCCGGCCCGAGGCCGGGAATGGCAGCAGGAGGAACATCCGTCATGGCGCAACCGGTAATTATCGAGGCCGTCCGCACGCCGATCGGGAAGCGCAACGGGTGGCTCTCGGGCCTCCGGGCTGCCGACCTTCTCGGGGCCGCGCAGATCGAGGTCGTGAAGCGTGCGGGCATCGACCCGGCGACCGTCGAGCAGGTCGTCGGCGGGTGCGTGACCCAGGCGGGTGAACAGGGCTTCAACGTGACGCGCACAGCGTGGCTGCTGGCGGGCCTGCCCTACGACGTCGCCGCCACCACGATCGATTGCCAGTGCGGCTCGTCGCAACAGGCCAACCACATGGCCAACAACCTCATAGCGGCGGGAGCCGCCGACACAGCCATCGGGTGCGGCGTCGAGACCATGAGCCGCATCCCACTTGGGGCGAACGCAGCGGCGCCTGGCGTCGGGCGCGCGCTGCCCGAGGATCTGCCCTACGACATGCCCAGCCAGTTCGAGGCGGCCGAGCGCATCGCCAAGAAGTACGGCGTCACTCGCGACGAAGTCGACGCGTTCGGCTTGGCGTCCCAGGAGCATGCCGCCCGGGCGGTGGCCGAGGATCGCTTCGCTCGCGAGATCTTCGCCGTCGAAGCGCCGATGGTGGGCGAGGAGGGGCCGCGCGGCGAGCACAGCGGCGAGAAGATGGTGGTGACCAAGGACCAGGGCCCGCGTGAGACGACGCTCGAGGGACTGGCGAAGCTGAAGCCGGTGCTCCCCGACGGCATGCACACCGCGGGCTCGTCGTCGCAGATCTCCGACGGCGCCGCTGCCGTGCTGTGGATGTCCGAGGACCGGGCCAAGGCCGAGGGACTGAAGCCGCGGGCCCGGATCGTGGCGCAGGTGCTCGCCGGCTCCGATCCCTACTACCACCTCGACGGGCCCATCGTCGCCACCGAGCGGGTGTTGGCCAAGGCCGGGATGACGATGAACGACATCGACCTGTTCGAGGTCAACGAGGCCTTCGCCTCCGTCGTGCTCAGCTGGGCAAAGGTGCACGGGGCCGACCTGGACAAGCTCAACGTGAACGGCGGCGCCATTGCGCTCGGGCACCCCGTCGGCGCCACCGGGAGTCGTCTGATCACGACGATCCTCCACGAGCTCGAACGGAGCGACAGTACCTACGGCCTGGTGTCCATGTGCTGTGGCGGTGCGGTGGCGACGGGCACGATCATCGAGCGCCTGTAACGCATAGGGCCGGCCGTCATCGAGGCGGCGCAGCTCTCGGCACACCAACAACCCACATCGGCGCCTACCTCTGGAGGGGACCGTGGCATCCATTTCGACCGAGCACCTGACGTTCGAGCGCGACGGCGCGACGGCGATCGTCACCATGAACCGGCCCGAGGCGAAGAACGCGCTCAGCCTGCCGATGCTGGTTGGGATGAAGGACGCCTGGGAAGAGATCGACAGCAACGACGACATCCGCTGTGCGATCTTGACGGGAGCGGGCGGCACGTTCTGCGCCGGCATGGACCTCAAGGCGATGGGCAGCAAGGACGCCGAGAAGTACCAGCCTCGCATGGCCGAGGATCCGGACCTGCACTGGAAGGCGCTGCTGCGCCACTACGACGTGAAGAAGCCGCTCATCGCCGCTGTCGAGGGCTGGGCGGTGGCGGGGGGGACCGAGATCCTGCAGGCGACCCACATCCGCGTGGCGGGGCAGAGCGCGGTGTTCGGGGTCTTCGAGGCCAAACGCGGGCTCTTCCCTTTGGGTGGCTCGACGGTGCGCCTGCGCCGCCAGATCCCTTACACCGTGGCCATGGAGCTCCTGCTGACGGCACGTGAGGTGCCCGCAGAAGAGGCCTTGCGCATCGGGCTCATCGGCCACGTCGTGCCGGACGGGAAGGCGCTGGAACGGGCGCTCGAGATCGCAGCCATCATCGGCGCCAACGGGCCGCTCGCCGTCGAGGCGATCCTTCGCAGCGTGCGCGAGACCGAGGGCATGTCCGAGGTCGACGGCCTGGCGCGCGAGCTCGAGCTCGGCTGGCCCGTGTTCTCGAGCAACGACGCCGCCGAGGGACAAAAGGCGTTCGCAGAGAAGCGACCGCCGAACTACACCCGCACGTGAGCACGGAGGCCGAGAAGCTCGACCCGGGTCCGGCCGGGGGCTATCCCGGCGTCGACGGCGAACCGATCACTGCGGCCGCGGACCTACCCATCAACCAGGTGGCTGCCGCGCTGCGCCGCATCGGCGCGGTCACCATCGGCCAGCCGCTCGAGGACGACGACCTCAGCCAGGCGGGCGCCGTGCTGGCCGGAGTGGCGGATCGGCTCGAGGAGGCAGCGACTCGCTCGAAGCGCCGGCGCAACACGCCCGGCCCAAACGGGTTCCCTGGCGTTCACCCCCAAGACCACTTCCCGACCAGCCCGATGATCGGCTTCGCCAACCCGATCGCGCCGCCGGTCGAAGTCTGGGCTGTGCAAGGCCCCGACGGCCAGCGCGAGCTCCGGGGCCGCGTCACGTTCGACTATCCCTACGAGGGGCCGCCGACGTGCGTGCACGGTGGCGTCATCGCCGAGCTCTTCGACGAGTTGTTGGGGCTCTCCAACATCTTGGCGGGGCTGGGCGCGATGACGGGCACGCTCACGATCCGCTATCGACGCCCAACGCCGTTGCTGGCCCCTATCGAGCTGGCGGCGCGTCATACGGGAACCGAGCGCCGCAAGGTGTTCGCCTGGGGCGCCATGTATCACGAAGGTGAGCTCACGGCGGAGGCCGAGGGCGTGTTCATCCTCGTGGAGCCGCAGCGGATGCTCGACATCGTGACCGGCAACGCCCACGGCGCGCACAGCGCCGAGGGTCCGTTGGTCGACGCGGATTGGCAGCGCATGATGGCCAAGGCCGCGCAAGACGAGGAGAAGAGACCCCGGGGCTGACCCCGGAGGGTGGAGCCACCCCAGTTGGCAGGAGCGCCGAATATAGGTTTAAGCGTGCCCGAGCGCGAGAATGCGGCGGACTTATTCGGGCGCACAGTGACGCCATTGAGGCGCCCTGTGTAGTAACCCGATTCGCTTCGGGTGGTAGTCGACCGCTACTACGACCCGGTGCAACCGCCCCCGAACGAATCCTCTTTGAGTCAAGACCCCAATTTTGGGGACTTCCGGGCGCGACGAATCGAGCCGTCTTTGAAGCCGATAACGGGCGTAGGGTTTCTATGGGTTCGGGAGTGACTTTGCCGAAGAGCCGGCCGTTCAGGGTGTAGAGCCGGTCACGCTGGCTATGAGTCGTTCCCTAGTGTCCTCCCGGACCCCCTATCGGGCGTCGAGAAGGAGCTGGCGGTAGACGGCGTTGCTGATGTGGCGCTTGAGGGATCGGATGGATTCCTTCTTGGTCTTGCCTTCAGCAACCTTGCGTTCAAAATAGACCCGACCATCTGAGCCGGTCTGGCGAATCTGGCTGATGGCCGCCATGTGGATGGCGTGATTCAACTTGCGACAGCCCCGCAGTGACACGCGGTGCACCACCCGGCCACCCGAGGCGAATTCGACCGGAGCCGTTCCGTTGTAGGAGGCGTAGGCGTCCCGGTTGGCGAAACGATGGACGTCGCCCGAGTACCCGATGATCTGCGCCGCGACGATCGGGCCCACCCCATAGAGGTCGGTCAGCGAGGTGCCAGAGGCCTTGACGGCCACTCGTATGCGCCGGTGCGACTCCTTCAGCTGGGCATCGAGCCGACGGACGTCGTCGAGGAGCTCGAGGGCCAGGTCGAAGCGAATCTGCTGGGCCGGCGTCTCAGGAGAAAGCTTGGCCATGAGCGCATCGGCGTCGGAAACGTACATTTCCTTGGCAATTCCGCCAGGTGCGAGCTCGGCCAAGAGTGCGTGGAGCCGACAAACCACCCGGTCCTCTGGTTGCCAATGTCGATGTTGCGCTTGGCCAAGAGCCGAAGGACCTCGAAGTGATTGGCTTCTTCAACCGCGCGCAGCCTCGGTGCCCGCAGCGCCGCAACCGCGATCGAGTGAGCATCGTTGGGGTCGTTCTTGTTGGATCGTTCGCTGGCCAGCACTCGGATGCGAGCAGCCAACGTGGCCGGCACATCGACCACGACTTCACCTCGGGCCACGAGCTGCTGGGCCAACAGATACCCCATCCCGCCGGCGGACTCGATGGCCCAGGTCCGCTTCTCGAAGGGTTCGGCCCAGCTCACCAGCTGTTCGACCTGACGCCGGGTCGCGCGGATCTTCACGCTCGAAAGCTCGTCTTCGTCCTTGTCGATGGCGACCGCGGTGTGCGACGCCTTGTGAGGATCGATACCGATCACAACATTCATCACTGCCTCCTTGGTTTGTAGGAACCACGGGGGCACTCCTGCTTTCGGACTGTTCGGTGCTCGATCCTCTTTTGAGCCACTCCGTGGGCGAAGCCCTGACGGGAGGCTCTTCGTACGTAAGCCAGCAAGCTGACGCCGACGGCAGGCACTTCGAGAGCGACCCCGAAAGGACTTCTTAACGCTACGGACTAGCCACAACGTCTGCCTGCATTCTCAAGCAGGCAC